>DASUJB010000130.1:0-4642 GCA_036279475.1 Acidimicrobiales bacterium
TGCCCGACGCCGAGGGCGTGGGCTGGTGCAGCGACGTCACCCGTTGCGTCCACGTGGGCGAGCCTCCGGCCGAGGTGGCCGACGCCTACGCCGTGCTGCACGCCGCCCAGCGGGCGGCGTGCGCGGCGGCCGTCGTGGGCACGCCGTGCTGCGACGTCGACGCCGCCGCCCGTGACGTCATCGCCGCCGCCGGCTACGGCGAGCGCTTCGTCCACCGCACCGGCCACGGCATCGGCGTGGAGGAGCACGAGGACCCCTACATCGTGGCCGGCAACCGGGCGCCGCTGGTGCCGGGGCACGCCTTCTCGGTCGAGCCGGGCATCTACGTGCCCGGGCGATTCGGCCTGCGGCTGGAGGACATCGTGGTGGCGGCGGAGGGTGGCCCCGACGAGCTCAACCGCGCCCCCCACGACCTGGTGGTCGTCGAGGGCTGACCGGCCGGGTGGCGACCGGGGGCGTCGCGGCCCCCGCCCCGGCGGGGCGGCCGGATTCCCGGGGCCGGCCGGACCGCCTCTACCCTCGCTCGCCGTGATCCGCCTCGACGCCGCCACCGTCCTGCTCCAGTGGGCCGTCGGCGGCCTGCTCTTCCTGTGGGTCACCACGCGGGGCCGCGAGGTGGGGATCGGCTACGGGTGGCTGGTGCGGGCCACCTACCTGGTGATGGCGGTGGGCGCTGCCGCGGTGGGGGCGTGGCTCGACCCGGTGCCGGTGCGCGAGGTGTCGGCCCTGGCGGTGGCCGTGGCGGCGGGCGTGGCCCTCGCCGTGTCGGTCGTGCGCCGGAAGGCAGGGGTGGCCGGCGAGCGGGCGCTCCGGGACCGGCGGCGGGCCCGGGTGTCGGCCATGACGGGCATCGACCGTCGCCCGGACGGGCCCGACCGGTCGGGGCCCGAGTACCCGCCGTCGCTGGACCTGGTCGCCCCCCTGGTCGGCGTGCCGGGCCTGGTGGCGGCGGGTGTCGCCGCCGGGGACCCGGTGCTCCTGTCGGTGGCCCGCGTGCTGGTGGGCGCCGCCTTCCTGGGGTCGGTGTCGGACGGGATGCTGCTGGGGCACTGGTACCTGGTGCAGCCGGGCCTGGCACGCCGACCCCTGCTGGAGCTGGTGCGCTGGACCGGCCTGATCTGGCCGTTGGAGATCGTCGTCCTGCTGTGGCCGCGGGGCATGGCCTCGGTCCTCGTCGGCACGGTCGACGACGGCTACAACGGCATGCTGGGCTGGTTCTGGGTGGCCTGCGCCGTCGCCACCATCGTCCTGGTGGTCGTGACCCGGGCGGCGTTGCGGGAGCGGTACTACTCGGCGGTGATGGCGGCCACCGGGCTGCTCTACCTGGCCATCCTCACCGCCTTCGGCACCGACCTGGTGGCACGGGCGGTGCTCGCCGGGTGAGGGGAGAGCAGGACCGGGGCGAGCCTGGGGGAGACAGTTCGCCCCGGTCCGGCACCGCCCGGTGGGCGCCGGATCGGATCGGCCACCGGCGGTGATCGCGCCAACGTAGTGCAACCGTCACAGTGCGCGTCATGACGTTACGGAACTGTAACGATATGCGGCAGGACGAGGGTGTGTGGTCCGCTGACGTGGCAGGTCGGACACGAATAGTGGCCTGGAGGCGTGGACCGCCCCCGGCCAGGAGCTGCCGCCCCATCGTTCCTGGTCAGGAAGGGCCTCCGCTTTCAAGCCGGCCGGCCACGGGGAATACTCGTCACATGCCCCGTGCCATGTGGAGCGGCGCCATCAGCTTCGGGCTGGTGAACATCCCGATCCGGCTGCACAACGCCGTGTCGCGCAAGAGCGTCCACTTCAACCAGATCGACACCCGTACCGGTGCCCGCATCCAGTACCGCAAGGTCTCGGCGGCCGACGGGCAGGAGGTCCCCCCCGAGCAGATCGCCAAGGGGTACCAGCTCCCCTCGGGCGAGTACGTGCTCGTGGGCGAGGACGAGCTCGGGGCGCTCGATCCCGAGGCCACCCGGACCATCGACATCGAGCAGTTCGTGGAGCTGGAAGAGATCGACCCCATCTACTACGACGCCGCCTACTACGTGGCGCCCGAGAAGGGGGCGCAGAAGCCCTACGCCCTCCTGGCCCGGGCCATGGAGGAGCAGGGCAAGGTCGCCATCGCCCGGTTCGTCATGAGGTCGAAGCAGTACCTGTCGGCCCTCCGGCCCCGGGACGGGGTGCTGGTCATGTCCACGATGGTCTACGCCGACGAGGTCAACGATCCCGCCGAGGTGGTGGGGGACCTGTCCGGGGTCGAGGTCAGCGACCGGGAGGTCAAGATGGCCGCCCAGCTGGTCGAGTCCCTGACGGAGCCGTTCGAGCCCGAGCGGTTCGAGGACACCTACCGCCACCAGGTGCTCGACCTCGTCGACCGCAAGGCGGCCGGCGAGGAGGTCGTCGCCGCCCCGGCACCGGCGGCCGAGCACAAGGTGGTCGACCTCATGGCTGCCCTCGAGGCCAGCGTGCGGGACGCCAAGGCGGCCCGCCGCCGCCACCCGACGGCCAAGGCGGCCCCTACCGACACCGACGCCGACGCCGCCGGCGAGGACGAGGAGGAGGCCGCCCCGGCCCGCCGGCGCCGCACCGCCGCCAAGCCCGCCAGGAAGGCGGCCAAGGCCTCCAGGTCGGCGTCAGGGCGGAAGTCGGCCTGACCCGACGGTGGGGGAGGCGATGGCCGGCGCCACCGTCGAGGTCGAGGGCCGGCGGCTGACGCTGTCGAACCTCGACAAGGTCCTGTACCCGGCGACCGGCACGACCAAGGCCGAGGTCATCGACTACTACGCCCGCGTCGCCCCGGCCATGGTGCCGCACCTGGCCGACCGCGGCGTGACGCTGCGCCGCTTCCCCGACGGGGTCGAGGGTGGCTCGTTCTTCGAGAAGCGCTGCCCGGGTCATCGCCCGGCCTGGATCGGCACCGTCGTGGGCCCCGGTGACCGCAACGGCGACATCGGCTACTGCTGCCTCGACTCGGCGGCCGCCCTGGTGTGGGCGGCGAACATGGCGGCGCTCGAGATCCACGCCCCCATGGCGCGCCGGGACGTCGAGGCGCCGGCCATGTGCGTGTTCGACCTCGACCCCGGCCCCGGCACCGGCCTGGCCCACTGCGCCGACGTGGCGCTCGACATCCGCCACGTTCTCGACGGGCTCGGCCTGGTGGGCGTGCCCAAGACGTCGGGGTCGAAGGGCCTCCAGGTATACGTCCCCCTCAACACGCCCCACACCCACGAGCAGGCCGCCGCCTTCGCCCTGTGGGTGGCGCAGCTGCTGGAGCGTGCCCACCCCGACGAGGTCGTGTCCAACATGAGCAAGGCCCGGCGCGTGGGCAAGGTCCTGGTCGACTGGAGCCAGAACAGCCGTCACAAGACCACCGTCGCCGTGTACTCCCTGCGGGCCCGCCCTGCTCCGACGGTGTCGACGCCCCTGCAGTGGGAGGAGGTCGAGGCGGCGGCCGGCGGGGAGCCGCTCGCCTTCGAGGCCGCCGACGTGCTGGCACGGGTGCGGCGGCACGGCGACCTCTTCGCCCCCACCCTCACGCTCGAGCAGGTCCTGCCCGACCCGCCCGCGTGACGGCGGCGGTCCCCCCGCCGCTCCCCGGCCGGTGCTCAGCCCTCGGCGGGCCGGACGTCATCGCCGCGGTGGTCGGGCACGGGCTCCGTCGCCTCGGTCACCAGGGCATCCTCGGTCGCTGAGGGTGGCTGGGCGACCGGCGCGGTGGCCGGGGGGCCGGCTGGCTCCGTGACCTCGGCCGGCGGTGGCAGGCCCACGGCTCGGGTTGCCTCGGGGTCGGAGGGGTGTGCCGTTCCCGGTGCCGTTGTCGTCACCGGGGCGGCGGGGGAGGGCGGGGGGACGGGTGGCGCCGGCTCGCCGGCGGCGAGCACCGGTGGTGCCAGCCCCCCCGGCGGGTAGGCCGTCGGGCCCGGCCGCACCGCCTCCCCGGCGGAGCCGGCGGTGGGCGCCCACCACGGGGGCGGCGTGTCGGCGGCGAACCCACCGGCGGTGGTCTCGGCCGGCCCCGGCCCGGGGCCGGGAACCGCGCCGGCGGGGACCGGGGGCGGCACCCAGGGGGGCGCCACCGCTCGCCGTGGCTCCCGAGGGGTGGCCATGGCCACCGCCAGGCCCACCAGCCATCCCGTCCACAGCCCGAAGGCCGCACCTCCGTTGGCCGACTGGACCAGGCCGTCGGCATAGGTGGCGGCGAACGAGCGGCCGTCGAGCACGACGGCCACCTGGTACACGTAGGCGGCGGCGGCGGCCAGCGCCGCCGCCACGACCACCGCCCCCCAGCCGGCCAGCCATGCTGCCGGCCGCGACCTCCCGCGGCCCCCCACGGCCGACAGGAGCCCCGCCGCCGCCACCGTCAGCCCCAGGCGCAGCGCCACCAGGCCGACGACGTCACCCGGTGCCTCGGCCACGTCCCAGCTGGCGAAGGCGGTGACGGAGGTGGCCAGGAAGCTGCCCTCGCCGCGGGCGGCGTCGAGGACCCCCGGGTTCCCCAACGCGGCCACTACCACCGCCATCGTCGTCGCTCCTGCGACCGCCGACCGCGCCGACATGGCCAGTGTCTACCCGATCTCACCCACCTGAGGCCACGCTTCGTGCACGCAGAGTGCTCTCGCCGGGGTGATGCCGGGCCCAAGTCACGACGCCT
>DASUJB010000131.1:0-2057 GCA_036279475.1 Acidimicrobiales bacterium
AGCGACGCTGTCCTGGTGGGGGCGGGCACCGTGCGGGCCGACGACCCCGCGCTCACCGTGCGCCACGTGCCGGGGCGCGACCCGCTGCGGGTCGTGCTCGGCGTGGCCCCGCCCGGGGCGCGGGTGCACCCGGCGCTGGAGACGGGTGGTGACCTGGGGGCCGTGCTCGACGACCTGGGTGGCCGGGGCGTGCTGCAGGTGCTGGTGGAGGGCGGGCCCACGGTGGCCGGTGCCTTCCACCGGGCCGGGCTCGTCGACCGCTACGTGCTCTACCTGGCGCCGGTGCTGCTCGGGGGGGACGACGCCCCGGGGTTGTTCTCCGGCCCCGGAGCCGTCACGATGAGCGACGTGTGGCGGGGGCGCCTCACCCGTGTGACCCGCCTGGGCGACGACATCCGCGTCGACCTCACCGCATGAGGAGCACATAGATGTTCACCGGCATCGTCGAGGAGCTGGGGGCCGTCGAGGCGGTCGAGCACCGGAGGGTCCGCATCTCCGCCGCGGCCGTGCTCGACGACGCCGCCACCGGCGGCTCCATCGCCGTGGACGGTTGCTGCCTCACGGTGGTGGCCCACGGCCCGGGCTGGTGGGAGGCCGACGTCTCCGACGAGACCCTCAAGCGCACCACGCTCGGCGACCTCCACCCCGGGGACCGGGTCAACCTCGAGCGCCCGGTGCGGGTAGAGGACCGCCTCGGGGGCCACATCGTGCAGGGCCACGTGGACGGCGTCGGCGAGGTCGTCGAGCCCCCGCCGGCCCTCCGCGTCCGCGTGCCCGACCGGTTGCTGCGCTACCTCGTCGAGAAGGGCTCGGTGGCGGTCGACGGCGTGAGCCTCACCGTGGTCGACGTGCTCGACGACGGGTTCACCGCGGCCGTGATCCCCCACACCTCGACGGTCACCACCCTGGGGCGCAAGAGCGCTGGCGACCGGGTCAACCTCGAGGTGGACGTGACGGTCAAGTACGTCGAGCGCCTGCTCGAGTGGAACCGCGGCACGGCTCCGGCTGCGCCGGGAGAGGACAGCTGATGCCGTTCGCCGAGATCGAGGACGCCGTGGCCGCGGTGGGCCGGGGCGAGATCGTCGTCGTGGTCGACGACGAGGACCGGGAGAACGAGGGTGACCTCATCATGGCGGCCGAGGCGGCGACGCCCGAGAAGATCGCCTTCTTCCTCCACCACACGTCCGGCGTGATCTGCGCGCCGATCACCCGTGAGCGGGCCCACGAGCTGGACCTGCCCCTCATGGTGGCCGACAACACCGAGACGATGCGCACGGCGTTCACGGTCAGCGTCGACTACGGCCAGGGGACCAGCACGGGCATCTCCGCCCACGACCGGGCCGCCACCATCCGGGCCCTGGTCGACCCGGCCACCCGGTCTGCCGACCTGCTGCGCCCCGGCCACATCTTCCCGCTCGAGGCCCGCGAGGGCGGGGTCCTGAAGCGGGCCGGGCACACGGAGGCGGCCCTGGACCTGGCCCGGATGGCGGGCGCCTACCCGGCGGGCGTGCTGTGCGAGATCGTCAACGACCGCAAGGACGACATGGCTCGCGTGCCCGAGCTCGAGGCCTTCTCCGAGCGGCACGGCCTGGTCATGATCTCCATCGCCGACCTGATCCGCTACCGCCGCCAGACCGAGAAGCTCGTCAAGCGGGTGGCCGAGGCCCGGATCCCCACCCAGTGGGGCGACTTCACCTGCTACGCCTACGAGTCCGTGCTGGACGGCGAGCAGCACGTGGCCTTCGTGCGCGGGGCCGTGCAGGGGCGTGACGACGTGCTGGTGCGCGTGCACAGCGAGTGCCTCACCGGCGACGCCTTCGGCTCGCTGCGATGCGACTGCGGGGTGCAGCTCGACTCCGCGATGCAGATCATCGCCGAGGCGGGTCACGGCGTGGTCGTCTACTTGCGGGGGCACGAGGGTCGAGGCATCGGCATCGGCCACAAGATCGCCGCCTACAACCTCCAGGAGCGCGGCCTCGACACCGTCGACGCCAACCTCGAGCTGGGCCAGCCGTCGGACAGCCGCGAGTACGGCATCGGCGCCCAGATCCTCGTCG
>DASUJB010000132.1:0-18061 GCA_036279475.1 Acidimicrobiales bacterium
ACGAGGGAGATGGCCAGGGACACCACCAGGTACATGCCCATCACCACCAGGATGGTCTGGATGGCGGGCTTGCCGCCGCTGGCGATGACGGCGTTGGTGACGTACATCGCCTCCGAGTAGCCCACGGCGACGCCGAGGGAGGTGTTCTTCGTGAGGTTGAGGGCCTGGTTGACGAGCGGCGGCACGGCGACGCGGAATGCCTGGGGCAGGACCACCAGGCGGAGCCGCTGGCCGGCCGACAGGCCCAGGGCCTCGGCCGCCTCCGTCTGCCCCCGGGGCACCGCCATGATCGACCCCCGCACGATCTCCGCCACGTGCGTGGACGTGTACAGCACCAGGCCGACGAGCACGGCCACCAGGGGGAGGCCCATCCTGGTGCCACCGTCGATCGACAGGCCGGTGGTCACCTCGGGACGCGACACCACCACGGGGGCGTCGAGGGCGAACCACCCGGCCACGGCCACCACGGCCACCAGGGCGCCACCCCACGCCCACCGGCGCGCCGGCCGACCAGTGCGCGCCTCCACCCCGGACCGCCACCGACCCAGCACCACGGCGCCGGCGACCGCCACCGCCAGGAGCACGAGGTACGGCCCGCCGTGGCCGTCCCCCCGGGGGACGGCCACGCCCACCTCGCGCACCGACAGCAGCAGGAGCCCGCCCACCCGTGCCGGGTCGCTGATCTCGGGCAGGGTGGTCAGCGCCACCGAGTTGACGAAGATCACGCACAGCAGCGGCGGGACGTTGCGCACGACCTCGACGTAGGTGCCGGCCACCTTGGCGATCAACCAGTTCCCGGACAGGCGAGCCACGCCCACCACCGTGCCCACCACCAGGCTGGCGGCGACGCCGAGCAACGCCACGGTCAGCGTGTTCCGCAGGCCGGTGAGCATCGCCTCGAGCACCGTGCCCGAGCTCCGGAAGTCGGTGTAGGCGATGTCGAAGCCGGCCTGCTGGTCGAGGAAGTCGAAGGACGTCTCGATGCCCAGCGCCCGCTGGTTGGCCGTCAGGTTGTCGTAGAGGTAGGCGACCAGGGCCACGGCGGCGGCACCCACGACCACCTGGGACCCGACGCGCAGCACCCGGACGTCGCGCCAGGGCGGTGGCCTCCGGCCGGTGGTGGTCGCCGAGGTGGCCAACGCCCGCCTCAGCGGTAGGGCGGCGCGTACAGCAGCCCGCCGTCCTGCCACAGGGCGTTGCGGCCCCGCTCGAGCCCCAGGGCGGTGCCCGGGCCCACCGTCCGGTCGTAGATCTCGCCGTAGTTGCCCACCTGCGAGACCACCTGGAGCGCGAACTCGGGGTCGAGGCCCAGCCCGGGGTCGAACGGCGCCCGGTCGGCGTCCTCGTCCTCCGGGTCCCGGATGGGCTGGCCCAGGAAGCGGAGCACGTCGACGTTGTCGTCCCGGGTGAACCGCTCGACGTTGCGGGACGTGATGCCGAACTCCTCGGCCTGGATGGTGGCGATGACCGCCCAGTCGACGGCAGCGGCCCACTCGTCGTCGCCGTCGCGGACGGCCGGGCCGAGCGGCTCCTTGGAGAACGCCTCGTCGAACACGACCAGCGACTCGGGCCCGCCCTGGTCGCGGGGGTAGGTCGACCGGACGCCGGCCAGCTGGGACAGGTCGCTGGTCCAGCCGTCGCACTGGCCGGCGGCGAAGGCGCTCTGGATCTGGTTGGGATCGGTGAAGGGCAGGGGCGTGTACCGCAGCCGGGAGGCACCGAAGCGGGTGGCCAGGTTGAGCTCGGTGGTCGTGCCCTGGAGGACGCAGATGGTGGTGCCGCCCATCTGGTCGATCGAGCGGAACCCGGAGTCGGCCTTCACCATCATGCCCTGGCCGTCGTAGAAGGTGGTCGTGAGGAACGTGGCGCCGTCGCCGCCGTCGCGGCCCGCCGTCCACGTCGTGTTGCGGACCAGCACGTCGATCTCGCCCGACTGGAGGGCCGTGAACCGCTGCTCGGCGGTGAGGGGCGTGTAGTCGACGGCGTCGGCGTCGCCGAGGACCGCCGCCGCCACCACCTTGCAGAACTCGATGTCGAAGCCGGCGTACTCGCCCTCGGCGTCGGTGACCCCGAAGCCGGGGACCGCCTCGTTGACCCCGCACCGCAGGGTGCCACGGTCCTTCACCTCGGCCAGCCGACCCCCGCCGTCCGCCGCCTGGCCACCCTGCCCCCGGTCGCCCGACGTCTCGCCGTCGTCGCTGCACGCCACCCCGGTCAGCAGGATCGTCACCGCCAGCAACGCGACCGTCGCCCGCGGTCGAGGACGTGTGCGCATGGGCTCCCCCTTGTCGGCGGCCGCGGTCCGGGGCACCCTCCGCTCTCGCCCGTGCCCGCGGGGACCTCGGCTGGTTGTCAGCGGCCCGCACCCTACCGGGTCACACCGGACCGGCATTGTCCAGCACCTGGGTGACGAGGGCGGCCACCGGGCTGCGCTCGGCCCGGGTCAGGGTCACGTGGCCGAACAGGGGATGGCCCATCAGCGTGTCGATGACCGAGACGATGCCGTCGTAGCGGCCCACCCGCAGGTTGTCGCGCTGGGCGACGTCGTGGGTGAGCACCACCCGGCTGCCCCGCCCGAGCCGGCTGAGCGCGGTGAGCAGCACGGTCCGCTCGAGGTTCTGGGCCTCGTCGATGATGACGAAGCTGTCGTTGAGGCTGCGGCCCCGGATGTGGGTGAGGGGCTGCACCTCCAGCAGCCCCCGGTCGAGGACCTCGTCGATGACCTCGTGGCCGGCGATCGCCTCCAGGGCGTCGGTCACGGCGGCGCCCCACGGCAGCATCTTCTCCGCCTCCGACCCCGGGAGGTACCCGAGGTCCTGACCGCCCACGGGGTAGATCGGCCGGAAGACGATCACCCTGTGGTGGGTGCGCTGCTCCAGCACGGCATCGAGGCCGGCCGCCAGGGCCAGCACGCTCTTGCCGGTGCCGGCCGGCCCACCCAGGCTGACGATGCCCACCTCGTGGTCGGCCAGGAGGTCGATGGCGACGCGCTGCTCCGCCGACCGGCCGCGCACGTCGAACAGGGTGCGGTCGCCCCGGACCAGGTGCACCCGCTTGTCCTCGTGGACCCGGCCCAGCGCCGACTGGCTCCCGGCGCGCAGCACCACGCCGGTGTTGCACGGCAGGTCACGCCCGGCGGTCACGTCGACCACGTGCTCGGCGAAGAGCTCGTCGATGGCGGGACCGTCCACCTCGAGCTCCTCCATGCCGGTCCAGTTGGGCTCGCTGGCCAGCTCGCTGCGGTACTCGTCGGCGTCGAGGCCCACCACCGAGGCCTTGAGCCGCAGCGGGAGGTCCTTGGTGACGACCGTGACGGCGCGGCCGGCGGTGGCCAGGTTGCGGGCCACGGCCAGGATGCGGTGGTCGTTGGTCTCCCCGGTCAGCGCCTTGGGGAAGCCCCCCATGTCGACGTGGTTCACCTCCACCCGCAGGGTCCCACCCTCGTCGTTGGCCGGCATCGGCCGCAGCAGCGAGCCGTGGGCCAGCCGCAGGTCCTCGAGCAGGCGCAGGGTCTCCCTCGCCGCCCACCCCAGGTCGGGGTGGTGGCGCTTGCCCTCCAGCTCGGTGAGCACCACCAGGGGGACCACCACCTCGTGCTCGGCGAAGCGCGAGAGGGCCCGCGGATCGCTCAGGAGGACCGACGTGTCGAGGACGTAGACGCGCGCGTCCGACGCGGAATCGTGCAACGGAACCCCCACTCGTGCCGAGACGGTCACCGGCGGCCAGTCAAGCGCGGGTCCCCGCGCCCCTGGTGGATGCGCCGACCGGCCCATCGGTCACCAACACCACGTGGAGGGCGGTGGGACCGTGGGCACCCAGCGTGAGGTGCTGTTCGATGTCACCGGTGCGACTGGGCCCGGTGACCACCACCAACGAGGGCGGCAACGCATCACCTCCCGACCCTAGGGGGCGCAGCACGTCGGCGGGGGCGGGGACGAGAGTGTTCATACTGACGACACATAGGTGGACGGCGGGGAGCAGCGAGGCCGTGCGGCTCCCCGACACCGTGCTGTCGAGCACCACCGAGCCGGTGGCGGCGACGGCCGCCACCGCCCCCGTCACGCCCAGGCCGGCGCGGGCGGCAGCCCCGACGGTGGCTTCCTCGACGGTGATCCCCCGGGCGGCCAGCTCGGCGGCGAGCGCCCGGGCGGCAGGTTCGCGCGACGTCACGGCCGTGCGCCCCCCGAGCTCCGTGGCCAGCTGGTCGACCAGGGTGGCGGCGCCGGGCCCGGACGGCCCGCCCGCCACCACGTGGCAGGTGCCCTCGGCGTGGGCCACGGCGTCCACGAACGTGCCGACGAGGTCGTCTCGGTCGAGGCCGAGGTAGCGGGGGAGGGGCACCGGGTCTCCGGGGCCCCGCGCCGGTGGCGGGCGGTGCACGGCGTTGGCGGGGACGCCGCCGGCCAGCCGCCGGCGGGCGGGGGCGAGGAAGGCGGCGCGGTCGCCGGCCTCGCGACCGGCCGTGGTCACCGGCCCGCCCGCCACCGGTCCCGGAACCGCCGGGGGGCAGGGCGGGGCACCGCCCGGCCCGCGGCCCACGACCGCCCCACCGGCAGGTGCCCGGCCAGGCCCGCTGCCCACCCGGCCCAGGTGGCGGCGCGCGTGGTGGCCTCGTAGCCCCACCGGTCCGACCACGCCGTCGACCACGCCCTCCACAGCGCCCGCTCGCCCCCGGGCGACCGCTCGGCGTCGGCTCGGCGCAGCGCCAACAGCATGTCCTGGAGGGGGATCTGCACCGGGCAGGCGTCCATGCAGGCCCCGCACAGCGTCGAGGCCCCCGCCACCTCGGCGGCCCCCGGCCGGTCGGCGGCCAGCAGCGGGGTGAGCACCGCTCCCATCGGCCCCGGGTACACCCAGCCGTAGGCGTGGCCACCCGTCTGGCGGTAGACGGGGCACACGTTGAGGCAGGCGCCGCAGCGGATGCAGTCGAGCATCTCGTGGTACTCGCCGCCCAGCAGGTCGCTGCGGCCGTTGTCCACGATGACGACGTGCAGCTCCTCCGGCCCGTCGACCTCGCCGGCACCGCGGGGACCGGTCACCACGTTGGTGTAGGACGACAGCCGCTGGCCGGTGGCCGACCGGGCCAGCAGGGCCAGCAGCAGCTCGGCCTGGTGCCAGTCGGCGGCCAGCCGCTCCATGCCCAGCAGCGCCACGTGCACCCGGGGCAGGGCCGTGACCAGCCGCCCGTTGCCCTCGTTGGTGACGAGCACCAGCGACCCCGTGTCGGCGACCGCCAGGTTGACCCCCGTGATGCCCACGTCGGCGGTGAGGAACACGTCGCGCAACCGGCGGCGGGCGAACGCCACCAGCGCGGCGGGCGCCGTGTCGAGGGTGGCGGGAGCGGCCACGGCGTCGACGAACAGGTCCTTGATCTGGTGGCGGTCGCGGTGCAGCGCCGGGGCGATGATGTGACTCGGTGCCTCGTGGGCGAGCTGCACGATCCACTCGCCGAGGTCGGTCTCCACCACCTCCACCCCGGCGGCCTCGAGGGCCGGGTTGAGGTCGATCTCCTCGCTGACCATCGACTTCGACTTGGCCACCCGGGCGGCACCCGCCCGGTCCACGACGTCGACCACGTAGCGCCGGGCGTCCCCGGCGGTCGCCGCCCAGCACACGTGGCCCCCGGCGGCGAGCACCCGGTCGGCGAACCGCTCCAGCAGGTCGGGCAGGTCGGCGACGACCTGCTGCTTCACCGCCCGGGCGGCACGGCGCAGGTCGTCGGGACCGTCCAGCTCCGCCAACCGCTCCTGCCGGTGGGTGGCGAACCGGTCGACGGCCGCCGCCACGTTGGCCCGCAGCCGATCGTCGGCCACCGCCGTCGCGGTGCGCTGCCGCAGCGTGGCGGCCGGTGGCTGCCGGCCGTCGCCCCTCATGTGGCTCCCTCGGGCAGGCCGGCCGCCAGGACCTCGGCCAGGTGGCGCACGTGCACGGGACGTCCGGTGGCCTCGGCCCGGGTGCGGAGGTGGAGCAGGCACGACGTGTCGCAGCCCACCAGCAGCTCGGCCTCCGGTGCTCCCTCGGCGAGGGCCCTGAGCTTCTCGTCGGCCATGGCCACCGACGCCTCGGGCAGCGCCACGCTGAACGTGCCCCCGAACCCGCAGCAGCGGTCGGCACCCTCCCACGGCACGACCTCGACCCCCTCGACGGCCCCGGCCAGCTCGGCGGGCTGGTCCACGACCCGCAGCTCCCGCAGCATGTGGCAGCTCTGGTGGAGGGCCACGGGCACGGGCCGGTGCAGCCGCAGGGGAGGGAGGCGGCCGGGATCGGCGGCCAGCAGCTCGGACAGCTCCCGGGTCCGCCCGCCCACCCGGCGGGCCCGCGCCGCAGCCCGGTGGTCGCCCACCACCTCGAACAGCTCGGGCCAGAAGACGCGGACCATGGTGGCGCACGAGCCGGCCGGCACCACCACGGCCTCGGCGCCGGCGTCGAGCTCGCCCTCCAGCACCGCCAGGGTGGTGCGGGCCACGGCGGCGGCGTCGCCGGCGAAGCCGGCGTTCCAGGCCGGTTGGCCGCAGCAGGTCTGGGCCAGGTCGCAGGTCACCTCGTGCCCGGCGGCGCGCAGCAGGCGGACGGAGGCCTCGGCCACCTCGGGGGCCATCACGTCGACCACGCAGGTGATGAGCAGGGAGACCCGCACCCGGCCACCCTACGGCCGTCCGTACCCTGGCGGGCCATGCCCACCCGCCCCTGCCCGTTCTGCGAGATCGTCGCCGGCCGCCAGCCCGCCCACCTGGTGCTCGACGACGACGTCGCGGTGGCGTTCCTCGACCGGCGGCCCCTGTTCCCGGGCCATGCCCTCCTCGTCCCCCGGGGTCACCACGAGACGCTGGTCGACCTACCCCCGTCCCTGCTGGAGCCGTACTTCGCCCGGGTGCGACGCCTGGCGGCGGCGATGGAGGCACCGGCGGGGATGGGAGCGGCGGGGTCGTTCGTGGCCGTCAACAACCGCGTCAGCCAGAGCGTGCCCCACCTCCACACCCACGTCGTCCCCCGCAACCCCCGGGACGGGCTGCGCGGCTTCTTCTGGCCGCGGGGCACCTATGCCGACGAGGCGGAGGCCGACGCCGTGGCCGCCCGGCTGCGCCTCGCCGTGGCCGCGTCCGGGGTCGCCTGACCGCACCCACGCGGTGCGGGGCCAGGCCGACCGGGCGGCCCCCGAGGCCGGGGCGGTGCCACCGGGTTCAGGTCGGGGCGGTGTCACCGCCTCGCGGCTCGACGCGCCATGCTGGGCGCGGTGGCAGCGCAGCACGACAGCCCGGCAGCCGACAGCACCGCCGGCCGGCTGCTGATCGCCGAGCCCATGCTCGGCGACCCCAACTTCGACCGCGCCGTCGTGCTCATGATCGAGCACTCCAGGCGGGGGGCGCTGGGCGTCGTGCTCAACCGCCCCACCGAGCTCGAGGTCGGCGCCGTGCTCGAGGGCTGGGCGCCGCTGGCCGCGCCGCCCCCCGTGCTCTACGCCGGGGGGCCGGTCGAGCAGAACGGCGTCCTGGCCCTGGGCCGGCGCCATGCCCGGGCCCGGAGCCGCGACATCCCCGGGTGGACCACGGTGCTGGGCCCGGTGGGCACCGTCGACCTCCACCTCGACCCCGACGACCTGGCGCCGTGGCTGTCGGGGATCCGCCTCTTCGCCGGCTACTCGGGCTGGGGTGGCGGCCAGCTCGAGGCCGAGCTGGCCGAGGGTGCCTGGCTGGTCGTCCCCGCCACCGCCGACGACGTCTTCGCCCCCGATCCCGACGCCATGTGGCGGGCCGTCCTGCGCCGCCAGGGCGGCAAGCTGGCGATGCTGGCCAACTTCCCAGCCCACCCGTCGCTCAACTGAGCGGCCCGCCGGGCGGACGCGCCCGGCCGACCGCCCCGCGCCCGTCCGCACCCGCCCGGCGGACGGAGGTGGTCGGGTCCTCGGGCGCCCGGCCGACCGCTACAGGTCGGTGACGGCCACGAACGCCTCCCCCAGGGCGGCGCCGACCCGCGCCCCCTCGGCGACCAGGCGGTCGCGCTCTCGCCGGCGGAAGGCGGCGAGCTGGGCAGGGGCCTCGGGGGCGCCGGGGTCGACGTGCATGGTCGAGCGCAGCTGGGAGGCGTGCGCCTCGAGCGCGTCCAGCTTGCGAGCCAGGTCCGCCTCCCCCACCACCTCGACGTGGTCGGCCTCGTCGGCCTCGAACAGCAGCAGGACGTCGGGCCGGTGGTGGGCGACCTGCTGCTCGGGGAAGAAGTGGGGGTCGCGCGCCGCCACCACGCCGTCCACGGCCAGGAACCCGGCGTGGCGGTGGTCGGGGTGCAGGCGGTACCGCTTCCACGGGTCGTGCCCGAGAACGACCGAGGGGCGCAGCCGCCGGATCCAGTACGCCACCTGCCACCGCTGCCGCAGGCCGGCCTCCAGCTCGCCGTCGGGCCAGTCGAGGAACACCACCTCGCCGCGACCGCCCAGGGCGGCGGCCGCCGCCCGCTGCTCGCGCCGGCGGCGGGCCACCAGGTCCGCCAGGTCCTCGCCGGGGTCCCAGGTGCCCTTCGACCCGTCCGTGCACACCAGGTGGTGGACCGTGGCCCCGGCGGCCGCCCACTTGGCGAGCGTGGCCCCGCACCCGAACTCGATGTCGTCGGGGTGGGCCCCCACGGCCAGCACCCGGGAGGGGGTGGGCAGGTCCACGGTCACCGCCGCTGGCGCCGGAGCGGTCACGGCACGCGCTGGGCGAGGGCGCCGGGACGCTGCGGCGGGGTTCGCCCGGCGTCACCGGGGGCGGCTCCCGCCGCCCCCCGAGGGGTCGGTGGCGCCCCGGGGTAGGCGAGGTCGGCGGGCAGGTCGACGTCCCAGCCGAGTTGGGGGTCGGCCACGACGCGGGCGGGCAGGCCGCGACGGAGCGCCTCGAGGCGGTGGCGGCCGAAGGACCCGGCGCCGTAGGAGAACCGGAAGCCGGCCCCGGTGGGCAGGGCCACCACGTTGGTCCCGTCGGCGCGACGGTCGGGCACCAGCGTCACCCCGGGGAAGTCCGCCAACCAGCCGAGGCGGGTGGCGAGGGGTAGGTCGCCGTGGGCCACGATCGCCCTCGGCACGCCCCGGGCCGCCAGGGCGGCCACGCCGTCGGCGACGGCACCGTCGAGCCCCCTCCCCGGGCACCACACCACCCCGGCCCCCGATCGCTCGGCCCACTCCCGCACCTCGTCGTCGTCGCACACGACCACGACCGGCAACGGTCGGGCCGCGGCCAGGACGATGCCGGCCATGTGGCGGGCCAGGTCGGCCCGCTCCCGGGGGCCCAGGGCGCTGGCCAGCCGCACCTTGGCCCGGCCGAACGCCTTCACCGGCACCACCACCGCGGCGGTGGTCGACGCAGCCTCCCGGTCCACGGGCGCGCAGCGTATCGCCGGCACCGCCCGGCCACGCCGGGGGACCCGGCCGTCGGCGGGTGCCGGGTACGGTGGCGGGCATGCCCATCCGCGTCGCCGTCGTCGGAGCCGGGTCGTGGGGGACGACGGTGGCGGCGCTGGCCTCGCGCAACGTCCCGACGGTGCTGTGGGCCCGGCGGGCGGAGCTGGCCGCCGAGGTCGCCAAGGAGCACCGCAACCGGGCCTACCTCGAGGGGTTCGAGCTGCCCGAGGCGCTGGCGGCCACGTCCGACCTCGAGGACGCCGTGGGCCCGGCCGACGTCCTGGTGATGGGGGTCCCCTCCCACGGCATGCGGGCCACCCTGCGCCAGGCAGCGCCCTTCGTGCGACCGTGGATCCCGGTGGTGAGCCTGGCCAAGGGCCTGGAGCAGGGCACGCGCCTGCGCATGACCGAGGTCATCTCCGAGGAGCTCCCCGGCCACCCGGTGGGCGTGCTGACGGGGCCGAACCTGGCCCAGGAGGTCCTGGCGGGGCAGGCCGCGGCCAGCGTCGTGGCGTTCCGGGACGACCACATCGCCCGTGCCCTGCAGAAGGTGTTCGCCGGCGAGCGGTTCCGCGTCTACACCAACCCGGACGTCGTCGGCTGCGAGGTGGCGGGGGCGCTCAAGAACGTCGTCGCCATCGCCTCGGGCATGGCCGAGGGCCTGGGCACCGGGGACAACACCCGCGCCGCCGTCATCACCCGGGGCCTGGCCGAGCTGTCGCGCCTCGGCGTGGCCATGGGAGGCGAGCTGGTCACCTTCGCCGGCCTGGCCGGCATGGGGGACCTCGTGGCCACGTGCATCTCCCGCCAGAGCCGCAACCGCTACGTGGGCGAGCAGCTGGGCCGGGGCCGGTCCGTCGGTGAGGTCGTCGCCGAGATGCGCATGGTGGCCGAGGGGATCGGCACCTCGCGCGTGGTGGTCGAGCTGGCCGCCCAGCACGGCGTCGAGGTGCCCATCGCCCACGAGGTCCACGGCGTGATCCACGAGGGCCGGTCCGCGGCCGACGCCTACCGGGGGCTGCTGCGGCGCGACCACCGCGCCGAGCGGCACGGGATCGGCTAGCGGTGGCGACCGCCCCCCACCCGCCCGAACGGCCAGGTGACCCCCGGGCCGTCCCGCCCCTCCGACGCCCCCACGCCGATGCCGGCACCGGCGGGCGGGGCCGGGCGCGCCCGCTGGTGGCGGCGGGCCGCGGGCCGGCCGTCCCCCGCCCCTCGGGACGGGGGGGCGGAGCCGGCGCCCGGTCGCTGGCCCGGGCCCGGTGGACGTGGGAGGCCGTGCAGGGCGGGAGGGAGTGGGTCTGGCCGTACTGGCTGGAGCGGCAGGCCGATCCCACCTCCCCCTCCTTCGTCCCCCGGGGCGAGGTCCCGGTGCTGGCCAACGTCACCCACCGCACCTGGACCGCGGTCGGCACGCTCGACTCTCGCCACCGGGCCGTCGTGGACCCCCGAGGGCTGGTCACCCCCGTCCGTGACGGGTGGTCCCTCGACTGGTGGGTGGGGGCCGACGACCGGTGGCACGTCCCCTCCCGCGAGGTCGCCGTCCGCCAGCACCTGCTGGGCCCGGCGCCGGTGGTGGAGACGGCCATGAGCGTCCCCTCGGGCGACGTGGTGCACCGGGCCTACGCCGTCCGGCGCAGCACCGCCGAGGGCGGTGGCCCCGTGGTCGTCGTCGAGATCGAGAACGCCTCGCCCGTGCCCGTGGCGCTGGCCCTGGCCGTGCGGCCCTACACGCCCGAGGGCGTGGCCGCGGTCGGTCGCATCGACCTGCAGGGCGCGGTGGTGGCCGTCGACGGCGGGGTGGCCCTGCTGCTGCCCCGCCCCCCGGCCCGGGTGGCCGCGGGGACCTCGGTCGAGGGCGACTCGGCGACGACGGTGCTGGCCGGCGAGGCGGGCGAGCGGTGGCCCGGTCCCGTGCACGACCCTGGGGGCCTAGCCCAGGCGGCGTTCGTCTACCCGCTGGCCCACGGGGCGACGCTCCGGGCGGTCGTGCCCCTCGGGGACCCGGCACGTGGCCGTCGCCCCCGGCGGGCGCCGGCCGCTGCCTCCTTCCCCGCCGTCCTGCCCCCGGCGGCGGCCGTGGCCGACGGGTGGAGGGCGCAGGGGGAGCGGGGGATGCGCCTCACCGTGCCCGACCCCCGCCTGGGCCGGGCCGTCGAGGCGGCCCGTCGGTCCCTGCTGGTGCTGCACGGCGGCGACGAGGTGGCCACGGGACCGATGACGGACCCGCCCTCCCGGTTCGCGGCCGCCGCCGTGCTGCTGGGGGCGCTGGGCCGCTACGGGCACCACGACGAGGTCGCCGGGGTCCTGCGGTCCTACCCCTGGCGCCAGGCACCCGACGGCCACTTCCCCGACCCCGGCGATCGGCGCTCCGGCGGTGCCGCGTGCACCGCCACGGGGGCGGCGCTGGTGGCCATGGCCGACCACTGGCGGCTCGCCCGCGACGCCGACACCGTGACCGCCGCCGTGGAGGCGATCGCCGACGCCGCCCAGTGGCTCGACCGCACCCACCGCGACCGTGCCGGGCGGGCCCGGGGCGACGGGCGCTCCCGGGGCCGGCGGCGCGCCGTGCTCCCCCGGCGCCACGGCGCCCCCGGCGGCCCCGGTCCCGGGGGGCCCGGTGGCGACGGCGACGCCGAGGAGCTGTGGGGCCTGGCCGGGCTGCAGGCCGCGGCCGAGCTCCTGGCCGTGGCCGGCCAGGCCGACGGGGCCCGGGACGCCGCCCGCCTGGCCGCGGCCAGGGAGGTCGACGTCGGCGCCGCCGGGGGCGGTGGGACCGGTCCGCCGGCCGGGCCGGTCCGCCAGCCGGGAGACCTGGCGGCGGACGTGCTGGCGGCGGTGGCGCTGGGTGTCGCCCCGGCCGACGACGGGCGGGTCGTGGCCGCCGCCGAGGCATGGCGCCGGCGGGGCACCGCCGGGGACGGGCGGGCGTTGCTGCACCCGGCCGATGACGGCAGCCTCGACCCGGCAGCCACCTTGCGCCTGGCCGCGGTGGAGCTCCGGGCCGGCGACCGGACGGCCCTCGAGCGGCTCGACTGGGTGGTCGAGCAGGCCTCGGCCACCTTCACCTGGCCCGAGGCGGTCCACCCCCGGGTGGCCGGCGGGTGCGCCGGCGACGGCCAGGACGGGAGGGTGGCCGCCCACCTCATGGGCGTCGTGCGCGATCTCCTGGTGGTGGAGGCGACCCCGGCGGACGGGACCACGCCTACGCTGGCCCTGTCGACGCTCGTGCCCGACGCCTGGCTCGGCCAGGGCTGGGAGGTGCACGCGGCCCCCACCGCCCACGGCACCGTGTCCTACGCCGTGCGCTGGCACGGCGAGCGCGTGGCCCTCCTGTGGGAGGTCCGGCCCCATCCCGGGGTGGGCACCGTGCTCCTGACCGCCCCCGGCCTCGACCCCTCGTGGTCGACGACCGAGGCCGCCGGCGAGGCACTGCTGGGCCCGGTGCCCCGGCCACCCGAGGCTTCCGGCCGGCGGGCCGAGGGCCCGGCGGCCGCCGAGGGGGGCTCGTTCGGGTGAGCGACGGCGGCACCCTCGACCCCGGCGCCCTCGGCGAGGACGCCGTCCGCACGGTCCGGTCGCTGCTCGCCGACCTGGGGTGCAGCTCCGACGAGCTGGACGCGGCCGAGAGCGAGGGCACGCTCCCCCTGCTGGCCGTGGACCGGCTCATCCTGCCGGAGGTGGCCCGGCACGACCTGGGCACGGTGTCGGAGCGCACGGGCCTGACCGTCGAGCAGGTGCGCCAGCTCTGGCGGTCGCTCGGCTACCCCGTCCCCCGCGACGACGAGGCGGTCTTCACCGACAGCGACGTGGACATCCTCGGCGAGGTGGGCCGGTTCGTCGAGGGCGCCGTCGCCCCGGAGGACCTCCTGTTGCAGATGAGCCGGGTCATCGGCTCGTCGATGGCCCGGGTGGCCAGCGCCCAGGCCGACGTGATCGCGGCCCGGGCCCCCGGCACGCCGCGCAGCGGGGCGCTGGCGGGCACCGAGCCGACCGACGAGCAGATCGTCGTGGCCGCCAGCGCCCTGCTCCCCATCGTCCCCCGCATCCTGGGTGCCACCTGGCGCCGCCACCTGCGGGCGGCCATCGCCCACCGCATGTCGGTCGCCGCCGCCGGCACCGGGCAGGCCGCCGTGGTGGGCTTCGCCGACCTGGTGGGGTTCACCGCCCTCAGCCAGCAGGTGAGCGACGAGCAGCTGGCCGCCGTGGTCGACCGGTTCGAGCACCTCGCCTTCGACCTGGTCACCGACCACGGCGGCCGGGTGGTGAAGATGATCGGCGACGAGGTCATGTTCACCGTCGAGTCGGCCCCGGCGGCCGCCGAGACCGGGCTGGCGCTGTCCGAGCGCACCGGCGGTGCCGGCGACCTCCTGGACGTGCGGGTGGGCATGGCCCAGGGACCGGTGCTCGAGCGGGAGGGCGACCTGTACGGGCCGGTGGTCAACCTGGCCAGCCGGATCACCGCCATCGCCCACCCCGGCTCGATCGTGGTGGACGAGGCGCTGCAGGGACGGCTGGAGGGCGACGAGCAGTTCTGGCTGCGCTCGATGCGCCCTCGCTACCTCAAGCACATCGGCCGGGTCCCGCTGTGGGTGCTGCGCCGATCCTCGGCCCGGAGGGGGGACCGGCGGCCGCCACCGGCCGCTCCGCGCCACCCTCGTCGCTGAGGCGGCACTGGCGAGGGGGCGCTCCGGGAGGCCCGGCCGTGCCGCTCAGGCCTGGAGGGCCACGGTGGCGATGCCGTGGCCCCGGAGGCGGAAGGCGCCCGCCACCGGTGGCCCCGGGCGTCCCCGCAGGTCGACGAGCCGGCCGTGCCGGCCCGGGACGCGCACGGTCACCTCGTCGCTCGTCGGGTTGACCACCCGGACGAGGAGCTCGTCGCCCTGCCGCACCACCGAGGACACCACCGCGCCCTCCACGGCGAGCGCCGATCCCACCGCCGGCAGCTCGGGACGGGCGGAGCGCCGCCCGGGATCCCGGCGCCCGCCCCGGGCCGTGCCGACGTGGAGGGGGACGAGCACGGCGTCGGCCAGGGCGTAGGGGTCGACGTCGCCCACCGCCACCGCGTAGCGGCGGGTCACCCGCTGCTGGAGCTGGGCGCCCGGGGCCGCCACCACCGGGCCGGCGGGGAGCAGGCGGGTGGGCATGGGCCCCTGCGACAGCATGCCCGTGGCCCGCAGCAACGTCAGGGCCAGCTCGTGGGCGGCGCCGTCGTGGAGGTCGACGAGCTCGTGCTCGGTGACCCCGTCGTGCACCACGGTGAGCCCGCCCGCCTGGACGAAGCGCTGGGCCGGGTAGGTGGGGAGGGCGGGCTCGCCGGGCCCTCCCTCGGCCACCGGGCCACGGTCCACCGTGCCGAAGGCGCACTCGGCCCGGGCGGTGGTGGCGGGGACGGGCAGCCGCAGGTGGGTCCGGAGGCGGTGGTCGCAGCTGCGGTTGTCGACGACGACCTCGACCCGCACCGCCCGCTCGCCGGCGCGCAACTCGACGGTGGAGCGCACGTCGTGGGGCACGGCGCCGACGCGGCGCTGGAGCCCCTCCCGCCGAGCCGGCCACACGGTGCGGGTGACCACCAGCACCCGGGCCCGCAGCGGCCCCCGCTCGAGCACGCGCACCTCCACGGAGCGGGGGCGGTCCACCACCAGGTCCTCGGCGGGGGGGCACCAGTTGTAGGTGTCCCCGACGTCGCCCCCGTCCACGAGGCGGCCGAGCCCGGCCCGGCCGTCCACCGCGAACGTGCCGTCGGCGGCGTCGACCTCGACGGTGACGAGCCCGTTGGCCAGCCTCGGCCCGTGCCCGTCGCCGTCGGCCACGGTGACCGGGGCGGAGGCCGGCCCGGTGGGTGGCGACCAGGCCCGCCAGCCGAACCCCGGGACCTCCCCGGCCGCGGCCAGCACGGTGACCCTCGCCTCCTGGCGGGCCCGGAGGACCAGCTCCTCGTGGTCGGAGGCGGCGGGCACCGGGCCCAGGTCGTCGGCCACCATCGGTCCCGGGCCGTGGCGCCGGCCGCCGGCCAGGACGGTGCCGTCGGCCCGCTCGAGGGAGAAGGCGGTCAGGCCCGGGACCGACTCCACCTGCCCGGCGGCGGCCAGCACGGCGGTGGCCGGCCCCCGGTGCAGGACCACCTCGGCCGGCGTGGCCACCACGAGCTGGGTGCCGGGCGGCGCCTCCCGGCCGGGCAGGGTGAGCTCGACGAGGCCGTCCCGCGCCCCCGCCGTGGGGTTGACCACCACCGGCCCGTCGTGGTCGATTCGGTCGGCGAGGTGGGCGACGGCCCGGCTCGCCAACCCCTCGGCGATGTCGGCGGCCTCCCCGTAGCGGTGGAGGACGGCGGCGCACACCACGTCGCTCGAGCAGGCGCACACCGAGTCGTGGGCGGCGTCGAGGATGACGTCGTGCCATGCCTCGTCGAGGAGGGTGGCGGGCCAGCGCTCCGCCGGCAGGTGGAGGGCCGAGAGCGGCTCGGCGCCCTGGAGGAGGGCCCGCTCGGCCCGGGCCGAGGCCACCCGCACGTCGACCCGGTTGGAGGTGACGCCCATGAGCAGGTTGGCCCGGGCGCCCGAGCGCAGCTCGCCCCGCCACTCCGGCAGGTCCCCGAGGGGGACGGTGGCGAGGTGGTCGGCCAGGGACGACAACCGCAGGTCGAGGCGGTCCTGGGCGTCGTTGGCCTCGGCCACGGCCCGGGTGAGCCAGGGGGGTGGGGCCTGGTGGTCGGCGCCGCTCATCCACAGCACGGGACCGTCGAGGAGGTCGCCCCAGCGGTCGACGAAGGCCTCCACGGCCCCGGTGAGGGCGGCGGGGTCGGGAGACGGGAGGGCGCCGTTGGCGTAGCTCTGGGGGAGGTACTCGGCGCGCACCGCGCTGCCGTCGGGGGACCGCCAGGTGAAGCCACTGCGGCCGACGGCCGCGGGCACGCCCCGCCACACCACGGCGTGCTCGAAGCCGAACCCCGCCAGGATCTGGGGCATCTGGGCGACGTGGCCGAACATGTCGGGGAGGTAGCCCACGGGCATCGCCCCGCCCAGGCGGTCGCCGCGGCGGAGGCCGAGCTGGAGGTTCCGCACCAGGGTCTCGCCGCCCACCAGGAACTCGTCGGGCAGCGTGTACCAGGGCCCAACGGCGACGCGGCCGCTGCCCACCAGCCGCCGCAGGCGCTCCTCGGCCCCGGGTCGGGCGGCCAGGTAGTCGTCGACCACGGCCAGCTGGCCGTCCAGCAGGAAGTGCAGCGCAGGATCGGCCTCCACCCGGGGGAGGAGGTCGTCGAGCAGGTCGACGAGCCCGAGCCGGAAGGTCTGGAACGAGGCGTACCACTCCCGGTCCCAGTGGGTGTGGGGGACCACGTGCACCCGCCGGCGGGGACCGGCACCCGGCCGTCGCCCGCCGGGGTCGGTCGCCCCCGTCGTGGCCCCCTCGCCGTCGTCGGCCGCCATGGTCAGGCCACCACCACGCCGGACAGGTCGACGGCCGGCTCGGGGTAGTGCAGGTCCATGTCCTCGAGGGTCTGGACGATCGTGCGGCAGATGACGAGGTCGCGGTGCCACTTGCGGTCGGCGGGGACCACGTACCAGGGGGCCTCGGGGGTGGCGGTGCGACGGATCGCCTCCTCGTAGGCCGCCTGGTAGTCGTCCCACAGCGCCCGCTCGGTCAGGTCCTCGGGCCGGAGCTTCCAGTGCTTGGTGGGATCGTCGATGCGGGCCTGGAGGCGTGCCGCCTGCTCCTCCTTGGAGATGTGGAGGAAGAACTTGCGGATGACGGTGCCCTCGTCGACCAGCATCCGCTCGAAGTTGCGGATGTGGTCGTAGCGGGGCCGCCAACGCGCCTCGGGCACCAGGCCCCGCACCCGGGCGATGAGGACGTCCTCGTAGTGGCTGCGGTCGAAGATGGCGATGTGCCCGTCGCCGGGGACGTGGGGGTGGACCCGCCACAGGAAGTCGTGCGCCAGCTCGACCCCGGTGGGGGCGGTGAACGTGGCCACGTGCACGCCGGTGGGGTCCAGGCCCTGGAAGGCCCGGCGGATCGTGCCGCTCTTGCCCGAGGTGTCCATGCCCTGGAGGATCACCAGCAGCTTGTGCCGCCCGTCGGCGTGGAACAGGGCGTGGAGCTCGGCGAGGCGGGCGGTGAGGCGGGCCACCTCGGTCCGCCCCTCCTCCTTGCCCGCCACCCCGCTGTCGGCGTGGGGATCGTGGGCCGCGAGGCGGAAGCCGTGGCCGTCGGTGATCCGGTACCGGTCCATGCCGGGCGTTCTACCCCGGCCGACCGTACGCTGCAGCCGTGCGCATCGCCTTCGGCACCGACGAGCGGACGCCCCTGACCGACGGCATCAAGGCGGCCCTGGCCGGCCAGGGCCACGAGGTCCTCGTCGTCGGCGAGGGCTCGCCCTGGCCCGACGTGGGGCGGGCCGCCGGGGAGGCGGTGGCGGGCGGCGCCGCCGACCGGGGCGTGGTGTGTTGCTGGACCGGCACCGGCGTGGCCATGGCCGCCAACAAGGTGGCGGGCGTGCGGGCCGCCCTGTGCACCGACGCCGCCACCGCGGCCGGCGCCCGCCGGTGGAACGACGCCAACGTCCTGGCCCTGGGTCTGCGCCTCACGTCGCCGGCGGTGGCCGAGGAGGTCATCGACGCCTTCCTGGGCACGGCGTGCGAGCCGTCGGAGGTGGCGGAGATCGCCAAGCTCGGTCGACCGTGAGGGCCG
>DASUJB010000133.1:0-10365 GCA_036279475.1 Acidimicrobiales bacterium
GCCCGGGCCGGCGGTTCCTCCCCGGCCTGAGCGCCGGACGGGCGCGGGGGCCGGCGGATCCCCCCTCCGGCCCCCGGATGAGGCACGATCTGGGCGTGGGAACCCGCATCCTGTCGGTCGAAGACGACGAGCGCATCCGCACGGCCGTGAAGCTCGCCCTCGAGGACGAGGGATGGTCGGTGGAGGAGGCCGGGACCGGCGAGGAGGCGCTCAACGCCTTCCAACGCCAGCCCAGCGACGTCGTCCTGATCGACATCATGCTGCCCGGCATCGACGGCTTCGACGTGTGCCGTGCCATCCGCCGCGTGTCCGACGTCCCCATCGTCATGGTCACGGCCCGGGCCGACACCCACGACGTGGTGGCCGGCCTCGAGGCCGGAGCCGACGACTACCTCACCAAGCCCTTCGCCCCCAAGGAGCTCTCGGCCCGCATCCGCGCCCTGCTGCGGCGGGTCCGCAGCAGCGACGCCGGCAGCGCCCACCTGCGCCTGGGGGACCTGGAGATCGTCCCCGACGAGGGGGTGGTCCGCCGCGCGGGCCAGGAGGTCCACCTCACCCGGACCGAGTTCCGCCTCCTGGTGGAGCTGGCGTCGAGCCCCGGCCGGGTGTTCAGCCGTGAGACCCTGCTGGAACGGGTCTGGGGCTACGGCTACTTCGGGGACGGGCGGCTGGTGGACGTCCACGTCCGGCGGCTGCGCACCAAGGTCGAGCCGGACGCCGCCAACCCCCGCCACGTCGTGACCGTGCGTGGGCTCGGCTACAAGCTCCAACCCTGACCGCCCACCGATGCGCCGGCTGCGCTCGCTCCCCCACCTCGTCCCCCGCCTCGGCCTGCGGGCCCGCATCACCATCGCCTTCGGGGTGGGCGCCCTCATCATGGCCGTGCTGCTGGCGGCGGCGACCATGGGCCTGACCCGCCAGAACCTGCTCGACCAGCGCGAGTCGTCCGCCGTCGCCCGCACCTACCAGAACGCCGCCACCGCCGCCCTCCAGCTCCCAGCGGACGACGACCGTGCGGTGGGGGTGGCGGACCCCACCGACGTCCTCGCCTCCATCCAGACGCCCACCGGGTCGAACCCGGTGCTCGAGGTGGCAGGCCGCTGGTACGCCCGGGCACCCGAGTTCGGCGTCGACGTGCTGCCCGACGCCCTGCGCGCCACCGTCCGCGAGGGCCAGCCGGCGCTCATGCGCTTCGACCACGACGGCGCCACCCAGCTGGCGGTGGGCGTCCCCCTCGACGCCGTCGACGGCGCCTACTTCGAGGTGATGTCGCTCGAGGAGCTGGAGGCGACGCTCGAGTCGATCAGCATCTCGCTGCTGGCCGCCGCCCTGCTGTCGACGCTGGCCGGCGCGGCCATCGGCTGGCGGGCGTCGCGGCGGGTCCTGCGGCCCCTGCGCGACATCGGCGCCGCCGCCCACGCCATCGCCAGCGGCCGCCTCGAGACCAGGGTCGAGGCCAGCAGCGACCCCGACCTCGCACCCCTGGCCGCGTCCTTCAACGAGATGGCCAGCGGGCTGGAGGAGCGCATCCAGCGGGACACCCGCTTCGCCTCCAACGTGAGCCACGAGCTGCGCTCTCCCCTCATGACCCTGGCCGCGTCGGTGGAGGTCATGCAGAACCAGCGGGAGGAGCTGCCCGAGCGGGCCGTCGCCGCCCTCGACCTGATGGCCGCCGACGTGGACAGGTTCCAGCAGCTCGTGGCCGACCTCCTCGAGATCTCCCGCTTCGATGCCGGTGTCATGTACCTGGACCTCGAGGAGGTACGGGTGGACGAGCTCATCCTCCAGGCGGTGCAGAGCTCGACCGACGCCGACGTCCCGGTGGACATCGACTCCGACCTGGCCGGCGTCGTGGTGAAGGCGGACAAGCGCCGGCTCTCCCGGGTCGTCGCCAACCTCCTCGACAACGCCGCCAAGTACGGCGAGGGCGCCACGCGCGTGGAGCTGCGCCGGCGCGGTGACGCCGTGCTGGTCGCAGTGGAGGACGACGGCCCCGGGGTGCCGCCCGAGGACCGGGAGGCCATCTTCCACCGCTTCAACCGCGGCAGCTCGGCCGGACGCCGCCGGGACATCGACGGCGTGGGCCTGGGCCTCTCCCTGGTGGCCGAGCACGTCCGGCTCCACGGGGGCGCGGTGTGGGTGGAGGACCGGCCCGACGGGGATGCCGGTGCCCGCTTCGTCGTCGAGCTCCCCGCGGAGGAGACGTGACACCCGCCCACCGCCATCCCCGTCCCGGCATCGCCCTCACCGCCGGGCTCGCGGCCCTGGTCACCGTCCTCGGCGCCTGCGGCATCCCCGCCGACGACCGGCCCCGCCACATCGCCCAGGAGCAGCTGCCCGCCACGTCCCGGCCCGCCGACGCCGGCGGCAGCGAGCAGGCGCGAGCGGTCGACCTGTGGTTCACCCGCTTCGACGGCGACCACGACGTGCTGACGACCGTGACGGCCGAGGTGCCGACCGCCAGCGAGTCGGGCCGACCGTCGCCGGCGGCGGTGCTGGAGGCGCTCCTGGCGGGAGTACCCGAGGACCCCGACCCCGCCGTGGTGACCAAGATCCCGGCCGACACCGCCCTGGCCGACCCGCCGGTGCTGGAGGGCGGCATCCTCACCGTGGACCTCGACAACGGCATCTCGGGGGTGCAGGGCGACGGCGCCCGCCTGGCGTACGGGCAGATCGTGTGCACGGTCGACGGCCTCGACGGCGTCGAGGGCGTGCTCTTCACCATCGAGGGCAAGGCGGTCCAGCCGCCCGACGGCCGGGGCGAGACGGGCCGCGACCCCCTGTCGTGCGCCGCCTACGAGAACCTGGGCGGGGCGCCACCGGCCGACCCCTGACACGCCCTCCCCGCCGGCCGGGGGAGACCCTCCCCGTCAGCCGAAGAAGACCTGTGCCACGTCGAAGATGGCCGGGTCGACCAGCTTGAGCTCGGCGGTGGCCTCGGCGAGGGGAACGCGCACGATGTCGCCGGCCCGGAGCGCGACCATCGACCCGAAGGCGCCGTCGTGCACGGCGTCGATGGCGGCGATGCCGAAGCGGGTGGCCAGCACCCGGTCGAAGGCGGTGGGCGTCCCGCCCCGCTGCACGTGCCCGAGGACGATGGCGCGGGCCTCGTAGCCCGTGCGCTCCTCGATGGCGACGGCCAGCCTGTCGCCGATGCCACCGAGGCGGGGGTGGCCGAAGGCGTCGACCTGACCGGAGGTCACGGCCAGCGTGCCGGCGACGGGCTGCGCCCCCTCGGCCACGACGACGATGGAGGCGTACCGCCGGCCGTGCTCGTGCCGGTGCTGGATCGTGCGGCACACCTCGTCGATGTCGAAGGGGTGCTCGGGGACCAGCACCATCGTGGCGCCACCGGCGATGCCGGCCCAGGTGGCGATGTGGCCGGCGTGGCGGCCCATCACCTCCACCACCATCACCCGATCGTGCGACTCGGCGGTGGTGTGCAGGCGGTCGATGGCGTCGACGCACACCTGCACGGCGGTGTCGAAGCCGAAGGTGAGCTCGGTGGCGGAGAGGTCGTTGTCGATGGTCTTCGGCACCCCGACCACGGCGACCCCCTCGTCGGCGAGCCGGCCGGCCACCCCCAGGGTGTCCTCGCCCCCGATGGCCACCAGGGCGTCGATGCCGTGGGCGGCCAGGGTGGACCTCACCGCCTCGGGCCCCCCGTCGACCTGGTAGGGGTTGGTGCGCGACGACCCGAGGATCGTCCCCCCGCGCGGCAGCGTGCCCCGGAACGACTCGACGGTCAGCGGCACCACGGCGCCCTCGACGGCGCCACGCCAGCCGTCGCGCAGGCCCACCAGCTCGTCGCCGTGGACCCGGGAACCCTTCCGCACGACGGCCCGCATGACCGCGTTCAACCCGGGGCAGTCGCCGCCGCCCGTCAGCATCGCCACCTTCATGCTCCGACGTTAGCCAACCCCGGACCGCACCCCGGACGCCGGCCGCCGCGGGGCCGGCACCGGTGGGCGCGGCCTTGCGCCCCGGCGCCCACTGGCGTAGGAGCAGGCCATGGCCGTGGTGATCGCCATCGACGCGGGGACGACGGGCGTCCGCAGCGTCGCGGTGCACGAGGACGGGTCCGTGGTCGGCTCCGCGTACCGCGAGCTGCCCCAGCACTTCCCGGCACCAGGGCTGGTGGAGCACGACCCCGACGACATCTGGGCGGCCGCCGCCGAGACGCTGGCCGCGCTGGCGGCCCGCCTCGACGGGGAGGCGGTGGCCGCCATCGGCATCGCCAACCAGCGCGAGACCGCGGTGGTGTGGGACCGCCGCACGGGACGGCCCCGGCACCGGGCCCTCGTGTGGCAGGACCGCCGCACTGCCCGCCGCTGCCGCGAGCTGGTCGGGGCCGGCCACCTCGACCTCGTCCGCCGGACGACGGGGCTCGTCCTCGACCCGTACTTCTCGGCCACCAAGCTCGAGTGGCTCCTCGCCGAGGGCGGGGTGGCGGCCGACAGCGCCCTCGCCTTCGGCACGGTCGACACTTGGCTGCTGTGGAACCTCACCGGTGGCATCGACGGCGGGGTCCACGCCACCGAGGCGTCCAACGCCAGCCGCACGCTGCTGCTCGACATCCACGACCTGTCGTGGTCGGCGGACCTGGTCGACCTGTTCGGCGTGCCCGCCTCGTGCCTGCCCGAGGTGCGGCCCTCGGCCGGGCGCTTCGGCACCACCGCCCCCGGCACCCCGCTGCCCGGGGTCCCCGTGACCGGCGTCCTCGGCGACCAGCAGGCGGCGCTGCTCGGCCAGGCGTGCGTGCGACCGGGCATGACCAAGGCGACCTACGGGACGGGCAGCTTCGTGCTGATGAACGTGGGCGGCACCTGCCCGGCACCCGTCGAGGGGCTGCTGGGCACCGTGGCGTGGACCGGCCTCGGCACCGGTCCGACCTACGCCCTCGAGGGCGCGATCTTCGTCACCGGTGCCCTGGTGCAGTGGCTCCGGGACGGGCTCGGCATCATCCCCGACAGTGCCGCCATGGGCCCGCTGGCAGCCTCCGTGCCCGACAGCGGAGGGGTGGCCTTCGTCCCCGCCCTCACCGGCCTGGGCAGCCCGTGGTGGGATCCCGACGCCCGGGGCACCGTCGTGGGCATCACCCGGGGGACGACCGCCGCCCACCTGGCCCGGGCGGGGCTGGAGGCCATGGCCTTCCAGACGCGGGACGTGGCCGACGCCATGACGTCGGCAGCCGGGCGGCCCGTCGCCGAGCTACGGGTGGACGGTGGGGCGTCGGCCATGGACCTCCTCGTCCAGGTCCAGGCCGACCAGCTCGGCGTTCCGGTGGCCCGGTCCGGGCAGCACGAGGCCACGGCGCTGGGGGCGGCCGCCCTCGCCGGCCTGGCGGCCGGGGTCTGGTCCTCCCCGGATGAGGTGGCGGCGCGGTGGCGTCCCGACCTCCGCTGCCGGCCGCTCGCACCCCGGTCCGAGGCCGACGCCCACCACCGGCGCTGGCGGGCCGCCGTCGACCGTGCCCGGGGATGGGCCGCCGGCCAGCCGACGCCGTGAGCGGCCGGCCCGCCGCCGCGCCGGGCACCGACCAGCGGCCGGCCCCGCCCAGGGGACCGGCCGCCGGCACATCGGACGCGTCGGGCGTGGAGGGGACACGCCCCCGGCGTCCGGTGACCCGTGCCCCGCCGGTCAGCCGCTCGGGTGGCAGGCACGGCTGCGGGCCCGGTGCAACTCGCCGAGGCGGGTGTCGACCACCCGGGCCAGGGCGGCCACCTGGCGCCGCTCCCTGGCGCGGTAGGGCATGTCGTCGCGCCCCAGCACCAGGGCCAGGCCGGCGCCGGGCAACGGCGACCACACCACCTCGGAGGCGGCCGCAGCACCGTGGGACGAGCGCCGGGCGGCCCGGCTCCCGGCCAGGAAGGCCTCGAGCCAGGCCGCGCTCGGTGCGTTCCGGTCGCAGGCCAGCACGCCGTCCCCCCGCCCGTCGATGTCCACCACGGCGACCCAGGTGGCCCCGACAACGCGCCGAGCGTGCCGCACCACCGCCGACAGCAGCCCGTCGACGTCCTTGGCCCCCACCAGCTGGGCGGCCGCCTCCAGGGCGTCGAGGCGGGGGTCGTGGGCGGCGTCGCCCACGGGCCGCACCTCCTCGACGGCCACCCCGTCCACCTGGCGGACCTCGCTGACCAGGAGGTCGACCAGGTCGCCGTCGGGCAGCTCGACCACGAGCTCGTCGACCGCCTGGCCACCGTCGCGCTCGAGGATGTCGATGCCGACGACGTCGCCGCGGACGGCGCCGATGCGGCTGGCCACCTGGCCGAGGGCACCGGGACGATCGGGCAGCCACATGCGGATCACGAACGTCTCCACGAACGGCAATGTAGGGACGGGGTGTGAACCGATTGTTTCAGACGCGAGACGAACACGTGAGCGGGCCGGGCCCGTGCCGCGAACCGGGCGCCGGATGCTCGCCAGGGAACGCCACCGTTCCTGGTGGTCGCCCGCTCACGGTGAGCAATCGATGCGCGGGACGGTGACGCCACGCGCGAGACTCCTCGTAACGCAACTGTCGCGACCGCCCCTCCTGGGGATCCGGGCGGCGATGCGGTCAGTCGACTGGGGAGGTCCCCACCGGTGAGCGCATCCACCGAGAGCATGACGCAGACAACCAGGGCGGCCGGCCTTGCCGGGCTCCACGGTCGGCTGACGGTGCTCCCGGTCGCGCCCGCCGAGCGCCCGGCCGTCGTGGCCCGGCTGGAGCGCCTCCTCGCCCCCGAGGAGGTCGGCACGGCCGCCGGCATCGCCCTCGGCCCCCACGAGCTGGAGGTGACCAGCCGTGAGGCCGCCACCCGGCGCGTCGAGGACCACGAGCGCACCCGCGACGAGCTGGCCTCCCGCCTCCGCCGGGCCCGCGAGCAGCAGGCCGTCGTGGCCAACAGGCGGGACGAGGCGGCGGCCCGGGCCCGGCGCATGAGCGCCCACTTCCACGACTGCGACGCCCTGCTGGAGCGCGCCGGCGAGCTCACCAACGCCGCCGAGGAGGCGCGCCGGGCGCTCGATGCCCGTCGCGCCGAGGTCGAGGGGGCCCGGGGGCGGTTGGTCCTCGTCGAGGAGCAGCGGGAGGCCGCCGCCCAGATGATCGACGACGCCGCCCGCCAGCTCCGAGACCTGGAGACGTCCGAGCTCGACGAGACCACCCTGCGCCGCGAGCTGGAGGTCACCAGGGCCGCCCTCGTGGAGGCCGAGGTGGCCCACGGGGCGGCCAAGGACCTCCTGCGCGACATCGAGCAGGGCATCGCCGCCCGCACCGCCGCCCGCCACGACGTCCTGAGGGAGCGCGCCGAGCTGGTCGCCCGGGTCGAGGCGCCGCTCCCCGACAGCTGGTCGCTGCGCGAGGCGCTCGACGCCTTCGACGACGAGACCCGCGTGGGGCAGGCCGACCCGGTGGCCCGGGAGCTGGCGCGGGAGTGGATCGAGGTGGACGGCGAGCTCGAGAACATCGAGTCGGCGCTGCCCGAGCCGCCGGACCCCGACGAGCTGGTCGCCGCCCGGCGCCGGCTCGAGCAGCTCGACCAGACCATCGCCGAGCTGGAGGCGGCCGGCGACCGTGGGCAGCTCGACCCCTCCGCCCGCGACGAGATCGAGGCCGCCCACGAGGCCGTCCTGGCGGCCGAGGAGGACGTCGACCAGTCGGACGGGCACGAGGACGACCTCGCCCGCCTGCACGAGGCCCGGGAGGCCGAGCATGCCGTGCTCCGCCACCACGGCTTCGAGACCTACCTCGAGGTCATCCTCGTCAGCGCCCAACCCGGCGACGACCTCCGGGCCGACCTGCTCGACGCGGCGCGCGCCCGCCGGGTGGCCGAGGACACGCTCGCCTCCCTGGAGGCGGCCAGCGAGCCGCCGCCCATCGTCACCACGCTGCGGGCCCGGCGCGACCGCATCTACGCCGAGGCCGCCGACCTGCTCTGCTGCGAGCCGGGGGTCAACGTGGCCGAGCTCCTCTACGCCCATCCCGTCGTGCCCCCCGACCGCACGCGGGAGCTGGCCGAGGTCCTGGCCCGCTACGACGTCCCGACGGCGGGCGTGGGGGTGCGGGAGGCGGCGGTGTCGTGGCTGGTCGCCCTGGACCACGAGATCGCGACCCGCGACGAGTGCCGGCGTGGCATCGAGCGGCTGGACCGGGAGCTGACCGCCCTCGACGAGGACAACGCCCGGGCCCGGGACGAGGTCGAGCGGGCCCGCGCCATCGTCAGCAGCACCCACGCCGACGTCGGGGCCATGCTGCACCGCGTGCGGCTGTTCGAGGACGAGCTGTCGGAGCGGGCGGCCCAGGACGAGCGGCGCAACCAGCGCATCGCCGCCGCCGAGCAGCTGCGGACCCAGATCGCGGTCGTCACCGAGGCCCTGGAGCGGTCGGAGCAGGAGTACACCTCATCCCTCGCCGTGGCCGAGGCGGCCGTCGTGACCGCCGAGGGCACCGTCGAGCGCGCCACCGCGGCCCTGGCCGAGGCCGTGCGCCGGCTGCGCCGCATCTCCGAGGCCCTGCCGCCGGCACTGCGCCCCCGGGCCAGCGACGACCCCCTCGCCGAGCTCCCCCGGCTCCGGGAGACCCTGGCCGCGGAGGTCCACCGGGCCGAAGCGGCGCTGGCGGCGGCCACCGACGAGCTCGACCGCATCCGGCGGGACATCGAGGAGACCCAGGCCCGGCTCGACGACCACCTGGCCGTGCCCCCCACGGAGGCGGTGGAGCCCGAGGACGTCCTGCATGCCGTCACCACCCTGGTGGGCGTGGGGGACCGGCCGGCCGTGCTGGACGACCCCTTCGCCGACCGGCACGGCGACCGGCAGCTGCTGCTCGACCACCTGGTCGACGTGGCGGCCGACCGGCCGGTCGTGCTGCTCACCGACGATCCTGACACCCTGAGTTGGGCCATCAGCCTGCCCGATGACCTCGGCGCCGTCACCCGCCTGCCGGCGGAGACCGAGCCCGAGCACCCCCGACCCGACATCGACCACCTCCGGCCCGATCCGGTCACCTGATCCCCCAGAAGGACCGCTGTGCCCCGTCGCATCGCCATCAGCACGAAGCTGGCTGCCGCCCTGGCCGTGCCGATCTGCGCCCTCCTCCTCGTCAGCGTGCTCGAGGTCCGCCAGAGCTCCCAGGAGCAGGACGAGACCCGCTCCCAGACCGAGCTGGCCACCGCCGCGGTCGGTCCCGGCGGCGTCATCACGTCGCTGCAGAACGAGCGGAACGTCGGCAGCGTGTGGCTGCTGGGCTTCGAGGACACGCTCAAGCTGCCGGTGGCCTCCTTCGAGGAGGCGGCGGCGGCCACGGACCGCGCCATCGCCTCCTTCCGCGACGACCTCGCCGGCAAGGGCCCCGACGTGCGGAAGACGTTCGAGCCCGGCCTCGACGAGGTCCAGGGTCGGCTGGGACAGCTACGGCAGGTCGTCACCACCTACGACGGCCCCCGCAGCCTGGACAGCGCCCCCGTCTCCAACCCGTTCTTCAGCGACTACACCGAGCTGATCGACCGCCTCTTCGTCGCCACCAGCCAGTCCGCCCTGGCCATCGACGACGCCACCCTGCGCCGGGGCGTCGAGCTCGCCAACCTGGGGACGCACCAGATCGAGAACCTGGCCCGGACCACCCGGATCCTGCTGCTGGCCGGCGTGTCGCCCGGGGGCAAGCTCGACACGCCCGAGGAGATCGCCGGAGCCGCCGGGCTCCTGAGCGAGCTCGACCGGGCCGCGGAGCAGGTGCGCGAGCTCGGTACCGGTCCCTACCGACCCGCCGCCGAGAAGGCCGACCGCGACTTCACGGCGTCCGGCTTCGTCGACCTCGCCCGGGAGGCCGTCGAGAAGGGCACGGTGCGCGTCCCCGAGACGATGGCATCGCTGTCCCGTGAGGAGGACGAGGGCTACAACGGCTTCCGAGCGTCCGTCTACGACATCGTCGAGTCCCGTGCCGGGCAGCTGAACGACGAGGCCACGGCCAAGCGGCAGCGCTACCTCGTGCTGGCGGCGCTGGCCCTCGTGTCGGCGGGTGCCGTGACGTGGTTGGTGTCGCGGTCGATCACCCGCCCGCTGCGGGCGCTCACCCGCCAGGCGAAGGACATGGCCGATCGGCGCCTGCCCGACGCCGTGACCGACATCCTGGAGACCCCCCTGGGCGAGGACGTCACCGTGCCGAGCGTCGAGCCCGTCGTCGTCCACACGCGCGACGAGGTGGCCGACGTGGCCGATGCCCTCAACACCGTCCAGGACTCGGCCCTCGACCTGGCGGTCGAGCAGGCGGTCCTGCGCCGCAACATCGCCGACAGCTTCGTCAACCTCGGCCGCCGCAACCAGAACCTCCTCGGCCGCCAGCTCGACTTCATCACCGAGCTCGAGAGCAACGAGACCGACCCC
>DASUJB010000134.1:0-29041 GCA_036279475.1 Acidimicrobiales bacterium
GGGCCGCCCGCCGCCCATTCCGCCCTCGCCACCCGCGCCCGCACGGCGCCACCAGCCACCTGCACACGTACTGCACGAAACGGAGCGATCATGAAGATCACCGGGGCCCAGGCCCTCATCAGAGCCCTCGAGATGGAGGGCGTGGAGACCATCTTCGGCCTGCCCGGTGGGGCCATACTCCCCGTGTACGACCCCATCATCGACAGCCCGGTGCGCCACATCCTCGTGCGCCACGAGCAGGGCGCCGGCCACATGGCCGAGGGGTTCGCCCACGCCACCGGTCGCCCGGGGGTGTGCATGGTCACCTCCGGGCCGGCGGCCACCAACGTGGTCACCCCCCTGTGCGACGCCTACATGGACTCGGTCCCCCTGGTGTGCATCACCGGCCAGGTGGCGTTCTCGGCCATCGGCACGGACGCCTTCCAGGAGTGCGACACGATCGGCATCACCCGGTCGGTCACCAAGCACAACGAGCTCGTCACCGAGGCGCAGGAGATCCCCCTCCGGGTGCGCCAGGCGTTCCACCTGGCCACCACCGGTCGGCCGGGCCCGGTGCTGCTCGACGTCCCCAAGGACATCGTCGACCCGGCCAACCCCCGCTCGCAGATGGAGTGGTACTGGCCGTCCGACGACGAGGTGGCGGCCAGCCTGCCCGGCTACCGGCCCACGACCAAGGGCCACCCCAGGATGATCCGGCAGGCCGCCGAGCTGATCACCCGGGCCCACCGGCCGGTCATCTACGCCGGGGGCGGCATCCTCAAGGCCCGGGCCGCCGAGGCGCTGCGCGAGCTCGCCGAGCTGTGCGACATCCCCGTGGTCACCACGCTCATGGCCCGAGGAGCCTTCCCCGACGACCACCCGCTGTGCCTCGGGATGCCGGGCATGCACGGCAACTACACGGCCGTCACCTCCATGCAGCAGAGCGACCTGCTCCTCGCCCTCGGCAGCCGCTTCGACGACCGGGTCACCGGCAAGGTCGACGGGTTCGCCCCCGACGCCAAGGTGGTCCACGTCGACATCGACCCTGCCGAGCTGGGCAAGGTCCGACGTCCCGACGTGCCCATCGTCGGGGACTGCCGCCTCGTCATCGAGGAGCTCGTCGGGGCGGTGCGCGACCTGCTGGCGGCTGGCACCACGCCCCCGGACCGCTCGGCGTGGAAGCAGGCCATCTCGGGCTGGCAGGAGAGGTACCCCCTCACCTACCAGCAGTCCGAGCCCGGCGAGGCCCTCAAGCCCCAGTTCGTGATCGAGCGGCTGCGCGACTCGACCCCCGACGACACGATCGTCGTGTCGGGCGTCGGCCAGCACCAGATGTGGACCTCCCAGTACTGGAGGTTCCGGCATCCCTACACGTGGGTGAGCTCCGGCGGCCTGGGCACGATGGGCTTCGCGGTGCCTGCCGCCATCGGCGCCAAGGTGGGCCGCCCCGACCGCACGGTGTGGGCGGTCGACGGCGACGGCTGCTTCCAGATGACGGCGCAGGAGCTGGTCACCGCGGCCAGCGAGCGGATCCCGGTCAAGGTGGCGATCCTCAACAACGCCTACCTCGGCATGGTCCGCCAGTGGCAGGAGATGTTCTACGACGAGCGGTACAGCGAGGTGTACCTCTCGCCCGACCTGCCCGACTACAAGCTGTGGGCCGAGGCCATGGGGTGCGTGGGCATGCGGGTCGAGGCGCCCGAGGAGGTCGACGCCGCCATCCAGAAGGCCAACGAGATCGACGACCGCCCGGTCGTCATCGACTTCCGCACCGACGCCCGGGAGAAGGTGTACCCCATGGTCCCCGCTGGCCTCACCAACGACCAGATCGTCACCGACCCGTCCCAAGGGGAGGGAGGCCGCTGATGTCGCCCGTCCCCGGCACCGATGCCCGGCACCACACGCTCGTCGTGCTGGTCGAGAACCGGGCCGGCGTGCTGGCCCGGGTGGCCAGCCTGTTCGCCCGGCGCGGGTTCAACATCTTCTCGCTGGCCGTCGCCCCCACCGAGGACGACCGGTTCAGCCGTATCACCATCGTCGTCGACGTGGCCTCCTCGCCGCTGGAGCAGATCACCAAGCAGCTCTACAAGCTGGTCAACGTGGTCAAGATCAGCGAGCTCGACCCCCGCGACTCGGTCGAGCGGGAGCTCATGCTCGTGACCCTGCGTGCCGACGTCACCGCCCGCACCCACGTGATCGAGCTGGTCAACCTGTTCGAGGGTCGGGTCGTCGACGTCGGCCACGACGAGATGACCGTCAGCCTCGACGGCACGCCCGACCGGCTCGACGACATCGAGGACCTGCTGCGACCGTTCGGCATCGTCGAGCTGCAGCGCACCGGCCGGGTGGCGCTGCCCCGGCTCGAGCACGCGGCGCCGTCGCTGCGCTCCGTGCGCCGCACGGCCTGAACCATCCCCTCTGGCGCCGCCCACGCCGCGCTGGCGCGGTGGGCGACGCCAGGAGCGCCAACCATCCGAGAGGAACCCACCGCCATGGCGAACGTCTACTACGAGAAGGACGCGGACCGGTCGCTCATCGCCGGCCGCAAGGTGGCCGTGATCGGCTACGGGTCGCAGGGCCACGCCCACGCCCTCAACCTCAGGGACTCGGGCGTCGACGTCCGCGTGGGCCTGCGCCCCGGGTCGTCGTCGGTGGCCAAGGCCGAGGCGGCCGGCCTGCCGGTCCGCTCCATCGCCGACGCCGCCGCCGAGGCCGACCTCGTCATGCTCCTGGGGCCCGACACCGAGCACAAGGCGATCTTCACCGAGCACGTCGCCCCCCACCTCCAGCCCGGGGACGCCCTGTTCGTCGCCCACGGCTTCTCCGTGCGCTTCGGCCAGGTCGTGGCGCCCGAGGGCGTCGACGTGGCCCTCGTCGCCCCCAAGGGCCCGGGCCACCTCGTGCGCCGCACCTACACCGAGGGCGGTGGCGTCCCCTGCCTGGTGGCCGTGGCCCAGGACGCCACCGGCAACGCCCACGGCCTGGCACTGGCCTACGCCGACGCCATCGGCGGTGCACGCGCCGGGGTGCTCGGCACCACCTTCGAGGAGGAGACCGAGACGGACCTGTTCGGCGAGCAGGTCGTGCTGTGCGGCGGGCTCACCGCCCTGGTGCAGGCCGGCTTCGAGACCCTCACCGACGCGGGCTACCAGCCCGAGTCGGCCTACTTCGAGTGCCTGCACGAGCTGAAGCTCATCGTCGACCTCATGTACGAGCAGGGCATCGCCGGCATGCGCTACTCGATCAGCGACACCGCCGAGTACGGCGACCTCACCCGCGGCCCCCGGGTCGTCAACGAGGCGGTGCGGGCCGAGATGCGCACCATCCTCGACGAGATCCGCGACGGGCGGTTCGCCGAGGAGTGGATCGCCGAGTCGGAGTCCGGCCGGGCCACCTTCGCCAAGCTGCGGGAGGAGGGTGCCGCCCATCCCATCGAGAGGGTGGGCGCCGAGCTGCGGGCCATGATGCCCTGGATCTCGGCCGGCAAGCAGCGCGTCCAGGACGCCTCGGGCGGCTGAGCGTCGGGTCCGGGCCGGGGCCGGGCCGACCGGCTACCTCGGCCCGGCCCGTCACCGTGACGGCGCGGCCCGGAACGCGTCCACGAGCCGGGCCCGCCAGTCGGCGAGGTCGGCGTCGTGGTGGTCCTCCGGCGAGCGGCCCAGGCGGACGGCGGCGAGGTCGAGGGCCGGGCACAGCACCAGCGACTGGCCCTCGAACCCGCTGGCCCAGAACGTGCCGAGGTCGTCGCCCACGCTCCACCAGTGGGCGCCGTACCAGCGGTCCTGGTCGGGGTCGCGGCTGCGGATGCGGCGGCCGTGGTCGACCCAGGGGGTGGGGACCAGCTGCTCGCCCTCCCACACCCCTCCCCGGAGGTAGAGCAGCCCGAACCGCAGGTAGTCGTGGGCGGTGGCGGCGACGTCCGACGAGGCGACGAACGTGCCGGCGTCGTCGAAGCCGGGCTGCGCCGAGGTCATGCCCAGGGGGCCGAACAGGCGCTCGCGGAGGAACCGCTCGTAGGGGGCGCCGGGACCCACCGTGCGGGCGACGATGCCCGACACGATGTTCGACGTGCCCGACGAGTAGTTGAAGGCGGCACCGGGCGGGTGGGCGAGCGGCCGGTCGGCCGCGAAGTGGGCCACGTCACCCCGGCCTGCCCCGAAGAGCATCTCGATGACGTCCGAGGACCCGGCGTCGTCGTACACCTCGCTGAACGCCAACCCGTCGCGCATGGCGAGCAGGTGCTCGAGGGTCACCGCACCGCGGGGGTCGCCGTCGCCCGACCACTCGGGCACCGGCGCGGGGGCCGTCGGGTCCAGCCGGCCCTCCGCCACCAGCATCCCCACCACGGCGTGCAGCATCGACTTGGCCATCGACCACGATCGCAGCCGGGTGCCCGGCCCGACCGGCTGGTGGGGGCGGTCCCAGTGCTCGAGGGACCCGCCGTAGCGCTCGGCCACGAGGGACCCGCGGTGGACGACGGCCACGGCGTAGGTCGTGCCGTAGCGGTCCCGGTCCGACATGACCTCGTCGAGCAGCGCCGCCAGGGCGGGCACGGCACGGGGCGGGGGCTCGCCGCCGGGCCACCCCTCGGTGGGCCAGGGCACGCCCGGCGGCTGGGAGGGGAGCGGCACGAGCTCGCGGGCCACCATCTCGACCGTCCTCGGCGCGTCCATCCCGGCACGGTACGCCGCTCGCCGCGGCCCGGCACCGGTGTGGCGGGAGGCCGGGGTGCGGGCGCCGGGGTGCGGGCGCCGCCGAGCCCGGCTCAGGCTCGGAGGCGGTCCACCACGTGGTCGATGCAGCGGGTGAGGGCCTCGACGTCGTCGGGCTCGATGGCCGGGAACATGGCGATGCGGAGCTGGTTGCGACCCAGCTTGCGGTAGCTCTCCGTGTCGACCACGAAGTTGTTCCGCAGCACGGTGCCCACCGCGGTGGCGTCGACCGAGCTGTCGAGGTCGACGGTGGCCACGACGTGGCTGCGCAGCGCCGGGTCGGTGACGAACGGGGTGGCGTAGTCGCTGGCCTCGGCCCAGCCGTAGACGATGTCGGCCGACCGGTCGCAGCGCGCCGCCGCGAACGGCAGGCCCCCGTTGTGCAGGATCCACTCGACCTGCTGCACCGCCAGGAAGATGGTGGCCAGCGCCGGCGTGTTGTAGGTCTGGTCCCTGCGGCTGTTGTCGAGCGCGATGCCGAGGTCGAGGAAGGCCGGGCACCAGCGGTCGGAGGCGGCGAGGCGCTCGATGCGCTCGACGGCCGCGGGCGACAGGGCGGCCAGCCACAGCCCCCCGTCCGAGGCCAGCGCCTTCTGGGGGGCGAAGTAGTAGGCGTCGACCTGGCGGGTGTCCAGCCGCAGGCCACCGGCGGCCGAGGTGGCGTCCACCAGCACCAGGCCGTCGGCGCCCTGGGGCCGCCGGGGATCGACCGCCACCCCCGTCGACGTCTCGTTGTGGGTGAGGCAGTAGGCGTCGACGTCGGGTGTGGCCTTGGCCTGGGGGGCATCGCCGGGCGGAGCCTCGATCACGTCCGGGCGCTCCAGGTGGGGAGCGGCGGCGGCGCAGGCCGCGAACTTCGACGAGAACTCGCCGAAGGACAGGTGCTGGCTGCGCTGCTCGACGAGCCCGAACGTGGCGGCGTCCCAGAAGGCGGTGGTGCCGCCGTTGCCGAGCGCCACCTCGTAGCCGTCGGGCAGCGAGAGCAGCTCGGCCACGCCGTTGCGGAGGCCGGCGACCATGAACCTCACCGTCGCCTGCCGGTGGCTGGTGCCCATGTACTGGCGGCCGGTGTCGGCCAGGGCGTTGAGCGCCTCGGGCCGCACCTTCGACGGCCCCGACCCGAACCTGCCGTCGGCGGGGAGCAGGTCGTCGGGGATCCGAATCTCTTCGATGGGCACGCTCACGCGTGCCACTATCGCGGCCGTCGACCGAAGGAGCCAGCCCGTTGCCCCCCACGAGCCGCATCTCCGCCCGCGTCGCCGCCATCAGCGAGTCGGCCACCCTGGCCGTCGATGCCAAGGCCAAGGCGCTCAAGGCTGCCGGTGAGCCGGTCATCGGCTTCGGCGCGGGCGAGCCCGACTTCCCCACGCCCCCCCACGTGGTCGAGGCGGCCGTCGCCGCCTGCCGCACGCCCCGCTTCTACAAGTACACGCCGGCGGCCGGGTTGCCCGAGCTGCGCGAGGCCGTGGCCGTGAAGACCAAGCGCGACTCCGGCCTGGCCGTCACGGCCGCCCAGGTGCTGGTGACCAACGGGGGCAAGCACGCCGTGGGCAACACGTTCACCACGCTGCTCGACCCGGGTGACGAGGTGCTCCTCCCAGCCCCGTACTGGACCACCTACCCGGAGCCGATCCGGCTGTCCGGCGGCGTGCCCGTGGTGCTGCCCACCGACGAGGCCTCCGGGTTCAGGGTGACGGTCGACCAGCTGGAGGCGGCGCTGACCGACCGCACCAAGGCGCTGGTGTTCGTCTCGCCGTCGAACCCCACCGGTGCCGTCTACCCCCCGGCCGAGGTCGAGGCCATCGGGCGGTGGGCGGCCGAGCGGGGCATCTGGGTCGTCACCGACGAGATCTACGAGCACCTCACCTACGGCGACCACGTGTTCAGCTCGATCGCCACCCTGGTGCCCGAGCTGGCCGACCGGTGCATCGTCCTCAACGGCGTGGCCAAGACCTACGCCATGACCGGGTGGCGGGTGGGCTGGATGATCGGCCCGGCCGACGTCGTGGCGGCCGCCGCCAACCTGCAGTCCCACACCACCTCCAACGTCGCCAACGTGTCGCAGGCGGCGGCGCTGGCCGCGGTGGCCGGCGACCTGTCGGCGGTGGCCGGCATGCGGGCCGCGTTCGAGCGGCGGGGCCGCGCCATGGTGGGCCTCCTGTCGGAGATCCCCGACGTGCGGGTCCTCGAGCCCCAGGGGGCGTTCTACGCCTTTCCGAACCTGTCGGCGTACCTCGGGCGGACCATCCGGGGCGTGACGCCCACCACGACCGTCGAGCTGTGCAGCCTCCTCCTCGACGAGGCCAAGGTGGCCATCGTGCCCGGCGAGGCCTTCGACGCCCCGGGCTACGCCCGCCTGTCGTTCGCGCTCGGCGACGAGGACCTCCTCGAGGGGTGCCGGCGCATCGCCGAGCTCCTCGCCGGGGCCGCCCCGCGGGCGCGCTCCTAGCCTGGCGGCGTGGCTGCGTACGGTTCCTGGTCCACCCCCGTCACCGCCGAGCTGGTGGTGCGGGCCGCCGCCAGCCTCGGCGAGGTCGCCGTCGAGGGCGACACGGTGACGTGGTCCGAGGGCCGGCCCGAGGAGGGAGGGCGCGTCCAGCTCGTCCGGCGCGTCGGGGACGGCCCCCCGGTCGACCTGCTCCCCGTGGGCTTCAGCGCCCGCACCGCCGCCCACGAGTACGGCGGCGGCGCCTGGTGGGCGGCCGGCGGCACCGTGTGGTTCGCCAACTGGGACGACCAGCGCCTCCACCGGCTCGACGAGGGCGCGGCGCCGGTCCCCGTCGTCCCCGGGCCCCAGGTCGGTCGCGGCGACCGGTGGGCCGACGGGGACCTGCACCCCGCGGGGCGGTGGGTGCTGGTGGTGCGCGAGCACCACCCGCCCGGTGGTGGCCCCGCCGACGTCCTCGACGAGATCGTCGTGCTCGACGCCACGGGCGACACCGCCCCCCGCACGCTCGTCTCCGGGCCCGACTTCGTGTCCGATCCGCGGTGGTCGCCCGACGGCCGCCGGGTGAGCTGGCTGCAGTGGTCTCACCCCGACATGCCCTGGGACGGCAGCGAGCTGTGCGTCGCCGACGTCGCCGCCGGCGACGCCGGTCCCCGCCTGGCCGGTGCCCGGGTGGTGGCAGGACGACCACACCAGGCGCCGGGCGGCACCGGCGACGGCGAGTCGGTCGTCCAACCCCGGTGGGCCGCCGACGGCTCGCTGTGGTTCGTGTCCGACCGCTCGGGCTGGTGGAACCTCGACCGCTGGGTGCCCCCGCCCCGCGGAGGCGGGGGCGGGGGGACGGTGGAGCCCATGGTGCGCACCGACGCCGAGATCGGCGTGCCGCAGTGGGTCTTCGGCCAGTCGCGCTACGCCTTCCTGTCGGGCGGTCGCACCGTGTTCGCGGCGAGCCGCGACGGGCTCGACAGCCTGTCGGTGCTCCTCGCCGACGGCCGGGTGGCCCGGCTCGACCTGCCGTACACGGCGGTCGGCTCGGTGCAGGCCGAGGGCGACAGGGTGGTCTTCGTCGGCGCCACCCCTGTCGCCGAGCCTGCGGTGGTGTCGGTCACCGTCGACGCCGGTGGCGGGACCGGCGAACCGGCGGTGCTGCGCCCGCCCCGGGACCTCGGCATCGCCCCCGGGTGGTTCTCGGTGCCCGAGCCGATCTGGTTCCCGACCTCGGGCGGTGGCACCGCCCACGCGCTGCTCTACCCCCCGGCCAACCCCGAGGTCACCGCCCCACCCGGTGAGGCACCACCCCTGCTGGTCGTCATCCACGGTGGGCCCACCTCGGCGGCCCGTCCCATGCTGCAGCTCGGTACCCAGTACTGGACCAGCCGCGGCTTCGCCGTGGTCGACGTCAACTACCGCGGCTCCACCGGGTTCGGCCGCGAGTACCGCAACCAGCTCCGAGGCCAGTGGGGCGTGGTCGACGTCGACGACTGCGAGGCTGCGGCCCGCTGGCTGGGCCGGCAGGGGCGCGTCGACCCGGATCGCCTGTGCATCCGGGGTGGCTCGGCCGGCGGGTACACGACCCTGGCCGCGCTGGCCTTCCGCGACGTGTTCGCCGCCGGTGCCAGCCACTACGGGGTCGCCGACCTCGAGGCCCTCGCCGTCGAGACCCACAAGTTCGAGAGCCGGTACCTCGACGGGCTCGTCGGGCCCCATCCGGCCCGGCGGGACCTCTACCTCGAGCGGTCGCCGATCCACCACCTCGACGGGCTCGACCGGCCGCTCATCGTGCTGCAGGGCCTGGAGGACGAGGTGGTCCCACCCGCCCAGGCCGAGATGATCGTCGAGGCCCTCCGGGCCAGGAAGGTCCCGGTCGCCTACGTGACCTTCGACGGCGAGCAGCACGGCTTCCGCCGGGCGGGCTCCATCCGCCGGGCGCTCGAGGCCGAGCTCTCCTTCTACGCCCAGGTGCTCGGCTTCCCGCTGCCCGAGGGCGAGGCGGTCGAGCCCGTCGAGGTGGAGAACCTGTGACCGCCGGCGCCCGACCCGGCGCCGTGCCGCCGAGGCCCCCGGGGGGTTGCCCCGGGGGGGCGGAGCGATCTGGCGGGTGCTCGGGCGCCCGGCCACACTGGCGGTGATGGCGCGCATCCTCGTGACCGAGAAGATCGCCGACACCGGGCTGCAGCGGCTCCGGGATGCCGGCCACGTGGTCGACGTCCGAGCGGGCCTCTCGCCGGGCGAGCTCCTGGAGGTCGTGCCCGGCGCTGCCGCCCTGATCGTCCGGTCGGCCACGACGGTCGACGCCGACGTGCTGGCCGCGGGCCGCGAGCTGGTGGTGGTGGGGCGGGCGGGGATCGGCCTCGACAACGTCGACGTCGACGCGGCCACCGCCCGGGGCGTCATGGTGGTGAACGCCCCGCAGTCCAACATCCTGTCGACGGCCGAGCACACGATGGCCATGCTGCTGGCCCAGGCCCGCAACATCCCCCAGGCCCACGCCGCCCTCGTCCAGGGTCGCTGGGAGCGGTCGCGCTGGGAGGGCGTGGAGCTGGCCGGCAAGACCCTGGGCGTCGTCGGGCTCGGGCGGATCGGCAAGCTGGTGGCCCAGCGGGCGTACTCCTTCGGGATGAAGCTCGTGGCCCACGATCCCTTCGTGTCGCCCGAGCGGGCGCGGGACATCGGCGTCGAGCTGGTGAGCCTCGAGCGGCTGGTGGCGGTGGCCGACTTCGTCACGCTCCACGTGACCAAGACGCCGGAGACCATGGGCCTGATCGACAAGGACCTGCTGGCCATCGCCAAGCCGGGTATCCGCATCGTGAACGTGGCCCGCGGGGGCATCGTCGACGAGCAGGCGCTGGCGGAGGCCATCCGGGTCGGCCACGTGGGCGGCGCCGCCATCGACGTGTTCACGGCCGAGCCGACCACCGACTCGCCCCTCTTCGCCCTGCCCCAGGTGGTCGTGACCCCCCACCTCGGTGCCAGCACCCGCGAGGCGCAGGACAAGGCGGGCGACACCATCGCCGAGCAGGTGGCGCTGGCCCTCGCCGGTGAGTTCGTGCCCTTCGCGGTGAACGTCAGCGCCGCCGAGGCCAGCGAGGCGGTCCGCCACTTCCTGCCCCTCGCCGAGCGCCTCGGCCAGGTGTACACGGCGCTGGCCGAGGGCCTGCCCCGCACGCTGGAGATCGAGTACGCCGGCCAGATCTCCGAGTCCGACACCCGCATCCTCACCCTCTCGGTGCTGAAGGGGGTGTTCGGCGGCGTGACCGACGAGCCGGTCTCGTACGTCAACGCCCCACGGATCGCCGCCGACCGGGGCGTCGAGGTGCGCGACACGTCCACGGCGACCGCCCACGACTACGTCAACCTGATCTCCATCCGCGGGGGCGACCACGCCATCGGCGGCACGCTGGTGGGGCTGCGGGGTCAGCCGCGGGTGGTGATGCTCGACGGCCACACGATCGACCTCCCCCCGGCCGACCACATGCTCGTGGTGCGCAACGACGACCGGCCGGGGATGATCGCCTTCGTGTCGGGCGTGCTCTCCGACGCCGGCGTCAACATCGACGACATGCACCTGGGGCGCGGTCCTGACGGGCAGGCGGCGCTCCAGGTCATCGCCACCGACCGCCCCGTGCCCACCGAGGTCCAGGACGTCATCCGGCGGGGCGACGGCATCACCTCGGTGCGCGCCGTCGGCTAACCGCCCCGCGAGGCCCGTCCGGGGGGCGGCGCTGGTGGGCACCCGGGCGGGCCGCCGCCGTGCTCAGCCCGGTGCGCCCTCGCCGGGCGGCGGCGTGCCGTCCCGGGGCGCGGGCTCGTCGGCTCCCCTCGAGGGGGCCCCCGCCTCGACCCCGCCGGGCCTGCCGTCGGTGGACCCGCCCTCGGCCTGCCGCTCGCTCCCTCGCCCCCCAGCGGGGCGGTCGCCGGCCGGCTGGCCGGGCTGGGGACCGGCTGCCGCCCCGGGCTGGGGACCGCCCGCCTCGCCGGGCTCGGCGACGGGACCTGCTGCTGCCGTCCCGGCGGGCGTCATCGCGGCCTTCCCGGGCGCAGCCTTCGTGGCGGGGGCCTTCCGGGCCTTCCCGGGCGCAGCCTTGGCGGCCTTCGTGGCCTTCCCAGGCGCGGCCTTCGTGGCCTTCCCAGGCGCGGCCTTGGTGGGCGCGGCCTTGGTGGTGGCGGGTGCCTTGCCGGTGGGTGTGGGCGTGGCCTTCCTGGCGGGCGCCTTCGCCTTCCTCGTGGACGCCTTCGTCGGCGCCGGGGCCTTCTTGGCGGTGGTGGCCTTCCCGGTGGCCGCCTCCTCTGCCGTCGCCTCCTTGGCGGCGGGGGACTTCCTGGCGGTGGCCTTCTCTGCCGTCGCCTTCCTGGCGGCGGGGGCCTTCTTGGCGGCGGTGGTCTTCTTGGCGGCGGTGGTCTTCTTGGCGGGGGCCTTCCTGGCGGCGGCCTTCCTGGCCGTCGCCTCGTCGGCGGCGGTGGCCTTCTCGGCGGGCGCCTCCCCGGTTGCTGCCGTGCCGGTTGCTGCCGTGCCGGTTGCTGCCGTGCCGTCGCCTGCTGCCGCCTCCCTCCCGGAGGTCATCGGAGCGGACGGCGGCCGCTCGGTGGCGCGCGGCCCGGGTGCCACGGTGCCGGTGACCCGCTCGGTGGGGGCCTCGCCGGGCGGGGGCGGCACCGTGGCCGCCGCCGTTTCCCGGGCTGCAGCAGCGGCCCGCCGGGGGGGAGCGGGTCCGGTCGTCTCCGCGGTGCCGGGCCCTGCCGGGATGGGAGCCGGCCGGGCGGCCGGATCGGTGGTGGTCACGTCGCCGGAGGAGAGCCCCCGCCGCGCCCGGAGCACGGCTCGGAGGACACCGGCGGCCACGAGGAGCGTCGCGAGGCGGCGGAACAGTCGGCGGCTCACGCCACGAGGCTAGTTGTCGACCCCCGCCGACAGCGGTTCGGCGCGCACGGCCCGGCGTCGCCTTGACCGGGCCCGGGCGGGTTGGGCACCATGGCCGGGTGCACCTGCACACCGCCGGCCTCCTCCTTATGTGAGACGAGCACCGCACATAGGTGCTCGTCAGCCTCCTGTGCCGTTCCGGCCAGGAGGCTTTTGGGTTTTCGGGGCCGGCCTCCGGTTGGAGCCGACCCGGGCCGACGACGGAACCGACAGCGAGAGAGCGAGCGATCGATGCCTCCGGACCCCGTGACACCGAGGAAGATGCCCTTCGAGCGGTACCGGCCGTTCCTCCCGCTCCCGCTGGCCCGCGACGACCGCGGCTGGCCCGACCGTCGCATCGAGCGGGCCCCACGGTGGTGCTCGGTCGACCTCCGTGACGGCAACCAGGCGCTCATCGACCCGATGGACCCTGCCCGCAAGCGCCGCATGTTCGAGGCGCTGGTGAAGATGGGCTTCAAGGAGATCGAGGTCGGCTTCCCCAGCGCCAGCCAGACCGACTTCGACTTCGTGCGCCAGCTCGTGGTCGACGACCTCGTGCCGGACGACGTGACCCTCCAGGTGCTCACCCAGTGCCGGCCCGCCCTCATCGAGCGCACCTACGAGGCCATCCGCGGCGCCCACCACGCCATCGTCCACTTCTACAACTCGACGTCGATCCTGCAGCGGCGGGTGGTGTTCGGCCTGGGCTACGACGGCATCACCCAGATCGCCACCGATGCCGCCCGCCTGGCCCGCAAGCTCGAGGACACGGTGCCCGGGACCGCCGTGCGCTACGAGTACTCGCCCGAGAGCTTCACCGGCACCGAGGTGGACTACGCCGTCGAGATCTGCGCCGCCGTGGGCGACGCCCTGGAGCTGGCGCCCGACGAGGAGGTGATCTACAACCTGCCGGCCACCGTCGAGATGTACACCCCCAACGTCTACGGCGACGTGATCGAGCACTTCCACCGCAACGTGCCGCACCGCGACCGGGTGGTCCTGTCGCTCCACCCCCACAACGACCGGGGCACGGCCGTCGCTGCCGCGGAGATGGGGATGATGGCCGGGGCCGACCGGGTCGAGGGCACGCTGTTCGGCAACGGCGAGCGCACGGGCAACGTCGACGTGGTCACCCTGGCCCTCAACCTGTTCAGCCAGGGGGTCGACCCCGAGCTGGACGTGTCGGACATCGATGCCCTGCGCCGGGTGGCCGAGTACTGCAACCGGCTGCCCGTGCACCCCCGCCACCCCTACGTCGGCGACCTGGTGTACACCGCCTTCTCCGGCAGCCCCCAGGACGCCATCAAGAAGGGCCTGGCCGCCCTGGGCGACCCGTACGACACCTGGGAGGTGCCGTACCTGCCCATCGACCCCAAGCACGTGGGCCGCAGCTACGAGGCGGTGATCCGGGTCAACAGCCAGTCTGGCAAGGGCGGCGTCGCCTACATCATGTCCGAGGAGCACGGTCTCGACCTGCCCCGCCGCCTGCAGATCGAGTTCAGCCGCACCATCCAGGGCATCACCGAGGACACCGGCACGGAGATCAGCCCGGTGGCGATGTGGGACGCCTTCACCGCCGAGTACCTCCCCGAGGACCCGGCGCTCCAGCTCGTGTCCCACGAGTCCACCGCCGCCGAGGACGGCTCCCACGTGACGGCGCAGCTCCTCGTGGGCGGCGACCATCGCACCGTGGTCGGCACGGGCAACGGGCCCATCGCCGCCTTCGTGGCCGGGCTCCGCTCCGGGCTCGGCATCGAGGTCGACGTGGTCGACTACAGCGAGCACGCCGTCTCGGCCGGCTCCGACGCCGTGGCCGTGGCCTACGTCGAGACCCGGGGGCCGGACGGTGCCGTGCGGTGGGGCGTCGGCCGGCACGAGAGCATCACGACGGCGTCCCTACGGGCCGTCCTGTCCGCCGTCAACCGCCACCTGGCCGCCGGAGCCACGGCCGAGCCCGCGTCCGAGCTCCCGGCGGGCGGGGACACGCCGTCGTAGCGCCGGGGACCGTCGGACCGCCCTGTTACATCCGTCACAGGAACGGTAGCCTGACGTCCCAACAGCCCAGCCGACGCGAGCGGGTGCCCGCCCGTGAACCGGACGCCCGTGACGGTCCCTCCCGCCGACGCCAGCCGGCGTCGGCGGGAGGGCGGCCGGTCCGGGCGGGCCCCGGGCTCCTCCGGCGGACGGGGAGCGGCCCCGGGGGGGGCGCGGCCGCGGGAGGGGACGATCGTGGCATCCTCGGCCCCGATGGGCACGGCGGGCACCTCCGGTCCCGGGCGGCGACGGTGGTCACGGCCCCGGGTGGCGCTGGCGGTCGGATCCGTGGTGCTCGCCCTCGGGGGCCTGGTGTCCGGGGACGTGGCCGAGCGCGCCGACCTGGCCGGGACCGCCCGGGGGGACGGCCACCCCGCCGAACCCGGCCGATCGCCGGCGGGGCGGCAGGGTGCCGGTCGTGGGGACCCCGACCGGCGGGACCGGCACGATGGGCCGGGCGAGGGGTCGGGCACACCGGGGGCGCCGGCCGGCGCCCTCACGGGGCTGGGGGATCCGTACTTCCCCGACGCCGGGAACCGCGGCTACGACGTCGCCCACTACGACCTGGAGCTCCGGTGGCACCCCGCTCGGCAGCGCATGCAGGGGGTGACCCGCCTCACCGCCACCGCCACGGCGGACCTGGAGGCATTCGCCCTCGACGCGGTGGGCCTGGACGTCGCCACCGTCGAGGTCGACGGCGCCCGGGCGACCGCCACGCCCCGGGGCCGCCGTGACCTCGTGGTCGTCCCGCCGGCACCGCTGGCGGCCGGCCACCGGTTCACCACCGTGGTGACCTATGCCGCAGCCCCCGGCCAGGTGGGCGGGGTCGACCTCCTCGACCCCGGGTGGGTGGCCGACGGTGAGGAGGTGTACGCGGCGTTCGAGCCGCACGGTGCCGCCACGCTCTTCCCCTCGAACGACCATCCCCGCGACAAGGCCACCTTCACGTTCCGGGTGACCGTGCCCCGGGGGCTCGACGTCGCCGCCAACGGCCTGCTCCGGGAGCGCGTCCCCGGCGAGGGCACCACGACGTTCGTGTACGACGCCCCCGATCCCATGGCGACCTACCTGGTGCAGGTCGTGATCGCCGACCTCGACCTCGTCGAGTCGAGGGGACCCGGAGGGCTGCCCGTGCGCCACGCCGTCGACGCCGACGTGGGGGGCATCGGCGACGGCCCGGTCGCCCTGACCGGCCGCATGCTCGAGGTCTACGAGGACCTGTTCGGTCCCTACCCTTTCGTGGGCTACGGCGTCGTGGTGGTCGACCAGCTGCTGGGCTTCGCCCTGGAGACCCAGACGCTGTCCCTCGTCGACGCCGACGCCGCCCGCAGCGAGTCGACGCTGGCCCACGAGCTGGCCCACCAGTGGTTCGGGAACGCGGTGACCCCCGCCTCGTGGCAGGACATCTGGCTCAACGAGGGGTTCGCGACCTACGCCGAGCTCCTCTGGTCCGAGCGCGTCGGCGAGGGAGGGCCGGCCGACCTCGTGGCGTCGGCGCGCTCGCCTCGCCTCGACCTCCCGCCCGGCGACCCGGGACCGGCCGACCTCTTCGCGCCGGCCGTCTACGAACGGGGGGCCCTGGCGCTGCACGTCCTCGACCGGACCGTGGGGCGAAGGACCTTCCTCGACGTCCTGCGCACGTGGGTGGCTCGCCACGGTGGCGGCTCGGCGTCCACGGCGCAGTTCGAGGCGCTGGCCGAGGAGGTGTCGGGCTGTGAGCTGACGCCGCTGTTCGACGCCTGGCTCCGGGCTCCGGTGCTCCCCCGCCTGTCGGACTGGCTGGGCTGACGGTCCGTCGGCGTCGGCGTGGCCGACATCCCCTTGCCGGCGAGGTCGGCCACGCTCGGTGCCCGCCGAGCCGGGCCTGGGCGGCGGCGACGTCCTCGGGCGGGACCGCCTCGTCGCGAGCCGGCCCCACCTCCGTCCCGCGTTAGGTTGGCGGTGTGCCGAGCCCTCCCACCCAGCTCGAGGTCGTCGAACGCACGGACGGTGCCGCCCTGGTCCGCCTGTCGGGCGACCTCGACATCGTGACCGCGGACGACGTGAAGGGCGAGCTGGTCGCGCTGATCGACGGTGGCCACCGCGCCCTGTCGCTCGACCTGTCCGACGTCGGCTTCGTCGACTCGAGCGGCCTCGGCGTCCTGGTGGCCGTCCACCGTCGGGCCGAGTCGGCAGGGGGCGCCCTGGTCATCCGCTCGACGCCTCCCCAGCTGCGGCGGTTGTTCGAGATCACGCGGCTGGGGGACCTGCTCACCGTCGACGGCGACTGATCGGCCCCGCCCGCCGCCGGGGGCCCGAGCTTCGGTCAGCGGTCCTCGAGGAGCGTGCGGAGGCTCTCGAGGCACCGGCGCATGAGGCGCGACACGTGCATCTGGCTGATGCCGAGGCGCTCGGCGATCTCGCTCTGCGTCAGGTCCTCGTAGAACCGGAGGCGGAGGATGGCGGCTTCCCGCTCGGGCAGCGTGTCCAGGAGCTGGTCGACGAGGACGCGCATCTCCACGGGCCGGCTGGGCGCTTCGCCGGTCGTCAGCCGGTCGGCCAGCGAGGGTGCCTCGTCGTCACCCGGCCGGCGGGCGTCCAGGCTCGTCGCCCGGTAGGCAGCGCCCGCCTCCAGGGCGTCGAGCACGTCGTCGGTAGAGATCCCCATGTCGTCGGCCAGCTCGGCCACCGTGGGGGCCCGACCGAGGCGCGCCGCCAGGGCGGAACGGGCCCGGCGCAGGTCGAGGTGGCGCTCCTGGGCCCCGCGTGGCGGTCGGACCGCCCAGGTGCGGTCGCGGAAGTGCCGCTTGATCTCGCCGTTGACCGTGCGGCTGGCGAAGGAGGAGAAGGGGATGCCCCGGGAGGGGTCGAACCGCTCGACCGCCTTCAACATGCCCAGCATGGCCACCTGCACAAGGTCGTCGAGCTCGACGCCCCGCCCCCGGTAGTCGTTGGCGATCGAGGCGGCCAGGCCCCGGTGGGCCTCGACCAGCCGGTTCCGGACGGCACGATCCCCCGTCTTCCGGTAGACCTCGAACAGCTCGGTCTGCGATGAGGTCTCGTCGCCCTGGCCCGGCGTCATCACGACGTCCGGGTGCGCTTCACCAGGCGGAAGCGCCGACCGAACTCGTCGGAGGCGAAGCTGTGGTCGTCGACCACGACCCGGAGGATGCCGAGCGCCAGGTCGTCCACCGCGACGTCGGGGCGACCGGCGACGGCGTGCCGGACGCCCTCGATCACCACCTCGCCGGGGGCGGGCGAGAACTCGACGTCGACGGCGAGGCCGGGTTCGTCGAGGCCGTCGACCAGCAGGGCCATCAGCTCGCTGACGGCGATGCGCAGGTCCTCGGTGTCGTCGATGCTGAGGCCGGCGTCGACGGCCACGCCCGCGGCGAGGATGCGTGCCAGCCGCACCGAGCGCCGCTCGGCGGGCACGGTGAGGCGGATGGCACGGGGAGACGTCATGGGCGCCGGTCCTCCGGGGTGAGGTGCCCGTGTGGGTTTGTGGGGCGTCGACGCAGGGTACGGCGGGCGACGATGACCGTGCGAACGAGCACGAGGTTCCGTCGCGAGCGTGCTGCGGTCCCGGCCGCACGGGCGTTCGCCGAGAGCGCGCTCGCTTCGTCCGGGACGCCGTCGGACGTCGTGGAGCGAATGGTGCTCGCCACGGGGGAGGCCTGCAACAACGTGATCCTCCACGCCGCGGGCGACGACTTCACCGTCAGCATCGTCGTCGACCGGGGAGGTGCCCGGGTGGCGGTGTCCGACGCCGGCACCGGCTTCGAGCCCCCGCTCCGCCCGGCGATGCCGAGCCCCCTGGCGACCGGTCGGCGGGGCCTCGCCCTCATGGAGGCGCTCGTCGACGTGGTCGAGGTCACGAGCGATCCCGGGGGCACCACCGTGGTGCTGGGGCAGGCGTTCGGGCTGGCTCGCCCCCCGGCGCTGCCGGGCAGCTTCCCCGGGTGGACCGGCGCCCTGGTGGCCGACGGCTAGGGCTCCCGGCGGCTAGGGCTCCCGGCGGTCGTCCCGTCACGCCGTCGTGGTGGTCGGCATCCACTCGGGCCGGTCCACCTCGAACGAGGTGATGGCGTCGGCGGACTGGAGGGTGATCCCGATGTCGTCGAGTCCCTCGAGGAAGCGTTGGCGGGTGGCGTCGTCGAGGGGGAACGTGGTCTCGATCCCTGCCGCTGGCGCGCTGAGCGTGCACCGCTCGACGTCCACGGTGACCTCGAGGGTGGGATCCTCCTCGACGGCCCGCAGGAGGGCCTCGCCCACATCGGGGGGCACGACCACGGGGACCAGCCCGTTCTTGGTGGCGTTGTTGCGGAAGATGTCGCCGAACCGGGGGCTGACCACGGCCTCGAACCCGTGGTCGGTGATGGCCCACACGGCGTGCTCCCGCGACGAGCCGGTGCCGAAGTTGGACCCCGCCACCAGGATGGTGGCGCCCGCGTACTCCTCGCGGTTGAGCACGAAGTCGCGGTCGTCGCGCCAAGTGGCGAACAGCCCCTGGCCGAAGCCGGTGCGCTCCACCCGCTTCAGCCACTCGGCGGGGATGATCTGGTCGGTGTCGACGTCGGAGCGGTCGAGCGGCACGGCGGTGCCCTGGACGACGCGGACGGGCTTCATCGGGTGCTCCTGGTGGATGGGGTGGGGACGCGGCCGGCGCCCGTGACCCGTGCGAGGGCGAGGGCGCCGGGCGGTCAGGCGAGGTCGGCGGGGGCAGCGAGGGTGCCGGCGATGGCGGTGGCGGCGGCGACCGCCGGCGACACGAGGTGGGTGCGGCCGCCTCGTCCCTGCCGGCCCTCGAAGTTGCGGTTGCTGGTGGAGGCGCAGCGCTCCCCGGGGGCCAGCTTGTCCGGGTTCATGGCCAGGCACATCGAGCAGCCCGGCTCCCGCCAGTCGAACCCTGCCGCGGTCAGGACGGCGTCGATGCCCTCGGCCTCGGCCTGGGCCTTGACCGCGTGGCTGCCGGGCACGACCAGGGTGCGGACGCCGGCGGCCACGTGGCGGCCCCGGGCCACCGCGGCCACGGCCCGCAGGTCCTCGATCCGGCCGTTGGTGCACGACCCGATGAACACGGTGTCGACTGCCACCTGGCGCAGGGGGGTGCCGGGGGCGAGGTCCATGTAGGCGAGCGCCCGGGCGGCGGCGTCGCGCTCGGAGGGGTCGGCGAGGTCGTCGGGGGAGGGGACGACGGCGGTGATGGGCGCGACCTGGGCGGGGTTGGTGCCCCACGAGACGTGGGGCACCACGTCGGCGGCGTCGATGTCGACCGCCTTGTCGAATGCGGCGGCGGCGTCGGTGGGCAGGCGGCGCCAGTCGTCGAGCGCCCGCTCCCAGGCGGCGCCCGTGGGAGCGTGGGGACGGCCCTCGAGGTAGGCGAAGGTCGTGTCGTCGGGGGCGATCATGCCGGCCTTGGCCCCGGCCTCGATCGACATGTTGCAGACGGTCATGCGGCCCTCCATCGAGAGCGACCGGATGGCCGAGCCCCGGTACTCGACGATCGAGCCGATCCCGCCGCCGGTGCCGATGCGGCCGATGACGGCGAGGATCACGTCCTTGGCGGTGGCTCCGGCCGGCAGGTCGCCCTCGACGGTGACGGCCATCGTGCCGGGCCGCTGCTGGGGCAGGGTCTGGGTGGCCAGGACGTGCTCCACCTCGCTGGTGCCGATGCCGAAGGCCAGGGCGCCGAACGCCCCGTGGGTCGAGGTGTGGCTGTCGCCGCAGACGATGGTCATGCCCGGCTGGGTCAGGCCCCGCTCGGGCCCGATGATGTGGACGATGCCCTGGCCGGGGTCGCCCATCGGGTAGCAGGTGATGCCGAACTCGTCGCAGTTGGTCGCCAGGACCTTCATCTGCTCGGCCGAGACCGGGTCGCCGAGCGGCTGGTCGAGGCCGGCGGTGGGGACGTTGTGGTCCATCGTCGCCACCGTCAGGTCGGGGCGGCGCACCTTGCGCCCGGCGAGGCGGAGGCCGTCGAACGCCTGGGGCGACGTGACCTCGTGCACCAGGTGCAGGTCGACGTAGAGGAGGTCGGGTAAACCGTCGCCGCTGCGGACGACGTGGCGGTCCCAGACCTTCTGGCTCAGCGTGCGGGGTGCGGACATCGACGTCCCTCGTTCGATCGCTCGGCTCTGTCCTGCGGTGCCGCCCGGGTGACCGGTCGGCCGGCGAGGGGCGAGGTCCCGACGGTGTCGGGCGGGGCGGGATGCCGTCGGGAGGCCATGGCCGGTGCCCTACCCCTACGGTGCCCTCGCCGCGGTGCTCGCTCCTCGTCTCACATTGTGGGATATACTTCCCGAATGGTGGACAGTTTAAGCGGTGTGGGAGTCCTCGACAAGGCGGTGGCCGTGCTCGGCGCCCTGGAGGACGGGCCTCGCGGCCTCGCCGGCCTGGTGGCGACCACCGGGCTGTCACGGGCGACGGCCCACCGCCTGGCGGTGGCGCTCGAGGCCCACGGCCTCGTTCGGCGGGACGACGAGGGCCGGTTCTCGCTCGGTCTGCGGCTGATCGGCCTGGGGCAGGCGGCCGCCGCCGGGCTGCCCGGGTGGTTGGGCGCCCGCCCGGCGCTGGCCCGGTTGCAGCAGGACACCGGCGAGTCGGTGCAGCTCTTCGTGCGGGAGGGCGACACGCGGGTCTGCGTGCAGTCGTTGGAGGCGCCCCACGAGCTGCGCACGATCGTGCCCGTCGGCGCCCGCCTACCGCTCGACCGGGGATCGGCGGGCCACGTCCTGCGGCCCGGCGCCCTGCCGGTGGCCACCGGGGGATGGGTCGAGAGCGTGGAGGAGCGCCAACCCGGCGTGGCGTCGGTCAGCGCCCCGGTGACCGACCCCGGTGGGCGGGTGGTGGCGGCGGTCAGCGTCAGCGGTCCCGTCGAGCGCACCAGCCGGGCTCCCGGCCGCCGCTACGGCTCTGCCGTGGTGGCCGCGGCGCGGCAGGTCTCGGCCTCGATGGCCTGACCGGCGCCCGCCGGCGTCGTCGCCCACGCGGGGGCCGGGTCGCGGGGGCGGCCGGGTTCGGGGGGCGGCCGGGTCGCGGGGTGGGCTGGGCCTCGGCCCCTTCCCGGTGGGCGACCGGGCTCAGTTGACCTGGCGCTCCCGGCCCTCCCAGTAGGCGCTGCGGAGCTTGAACTTCTGGAGCTTGCCCGTGGCGGTGCGGGGCAGGGACGGGCGGACCTCCACCGTGGTGGGGCACTTGTAGTGCGTCAGCCGGGCGCGGCAGTGCTCGATCAGCTCGCCCTCGTCGGCACTCACCCCCTCGGCCAGCACGACCAGCGCCTTGACGGTCTCGCCCCACCTCTCGTCGGGCACGCCGATCACCGCGGCCTCGGCCACGGCGGGATGCGACTGGAGGACGTCCTCCACCTCGATCGAGGACACGTTCTCGCCGCCCGAGATGATGACGTCCTTCTTCCGGTCGGAGATGGTCAGGTAGCCGTCGTCGAGGGTGCCGCCGTCGCCGGTGTGGAACCACCCGTCCTCGAGGGCGGCCGCGGTGGCCTCGGGCTGGTCCCAGTAGCCGTCGAGCACCACGTTCGACCGGGCCAGCACCTCGCCCGTCCGGTCGATCCGCAGGCGGGCACCCAGGGCCGGCGTGCCGGCCCGCACGAGCCTCGCCGCCCGGTCCGCCGGCGTCAGGTCGTCCCACTCGGCCCGGCGGCGGTTGACGGTGAGGAGCGGCGAGGTCTCGGTCAGCCCGTAGATCTGGATGAACTCCCAGCCCAGCTCGGTCTCCACCCGCTCGATGAGGCGGGTGGGCGGGGGCGCGCCGGCCACCACCACGCGGGTGCGCCCGTGGCCGGGGATCGGGCCGTCCCACGTGGCGGCGGCGTCGAGCACGGCGGCCACCACGGCGGGTGCACCGCACAGCAGCGTCACGCCGTGGTCCTCCACCCGGTGCAGGATCTCGGCGCCGTCGACCTTGCGCAGCACCACCTGCGAGGCCCCCATCCCGGCCAGCCCGTAGGGCATCCCCCAGCCGTTGCAGTGGAACATCGGCAGGGTGTGGAGGTAGACGTCGCGGTCCGAGACGCCCGTGTGCAGGGCGAAGGTGGTGGCGTTGATCCACAGGTTGCGGTGGGTGAGCTGGACGCCCTTGGGCCGGGCCGTCGTGCCGCTCGTGTAGTTGATGGTGGCGGTGGCGTCCTCGTCGGGCTGCGCCCACGGCTCGGGGTCGGGGGCGTCGGCCGGCCACAGCTCGGGGTCGGTCTCGGCGCCCAGCACGAACCGGTGCTTGGCCGTCACCCCGGCCAGGGCCTCGTCCACCTCGGGGTCGACGAGCAGCACGCTCGCCCCCGAGTGCTCGACGATGTAGCGCACCTCGTCGGCGGCCAGCCGGAAGTTGACGGGCACCAGGACGCGGCCCCAGGCGCTCACGCCGAAGAAGGACACGAGCAGCCGGGCCGAGTTGTGGGAGACGACGGCCACCCGCTCGCCCCGCCCGACGCCGAGGCCGTCGAGGGCGGCGGCCTGGGCCCGGGCCAGCTCGGCCACCCGGCCGTAGGTCAGGGTGCCCCACGAGGCCGCCGGCTGGAGCGGTTCGTCGACCACGCCCACGCGGTCGGGGTAGGCGAGCGCGGCTCGCTCCAGGTGGTCGGCGATCGTCAACGGGACTCGCATCGCTCCCCCTCGTGGGCCTGGACCAGGACCGACAGCTCCCGGTCACCGTACCAGTGCGTCGCCGTCCGGCACCCCGGATCCCGGCGCGTGCCACCTCGCCGGGGACCGGGATCGGACGGTGGGGCGCCTGCGGTCCGGCACGCGGGACGCCGCGGGCGGGGCGGGACGCCGTCTCGGCCAGGCCCGTAGGGGGTACGCGCCTTGCCGTGCCCGACGTGACGCGCCTCATCCTCGACGATCACGAGACCTTGCGACGCCGCTTCGCCGACCTCGACGACGCCCAGGCCAGCGGCGACCTCCGGGCCCTCCGGGCCGCCTGGGAGCCGCTGGCCGACCTCCTCGACCTGCACGCCGAGGCCGAGGAGCAGGTCTTCTACCCCAAGCTGCTGGTCGACGGCTCCCGGCCCCGGGCCGAGGACGAGACCGAGGACGCCATCGAGGACCACAACAAGATCCGCCAGGGCGTGCGTGACGCCGCCCGGCACGCCGTCGGCTCCGACGGGTGGTGGGAGGCGGTCGGGCGGGCACGCCGGGAGAACAGCAAGCACATCGCCGAGGAGGAGCGGGAGGCGTTGTCGAACTTCCGCCTCACCGTGCCGCTCGAGGAGCGCTACGCCCTCGGCCTGGAGTGGATCCGCTTCCACGCCCGGCACGGCGGCGAGTCCGACGTCGAGGGCGTCGACAAGGACGCCGACCGCTACATCGCCCAGCACGACGACGCCGCGTCCCCCGGCGGGGCGTAGCTCGACCGCGTCGTCGCCCGGGCGCCCCGTCGGGCGGTGCGACGTACTCCATCGGGCGGTGCGACGTACTCCATCGGGCGATCCCGCGCGCCCCGCCGGGACCCCCGGCGCCGGCCCCGGCCGGGATCAGTCGACCGCGACGACCTGGACCTGGAGCTGGGCGCCGGTGGGGGCGGTGAAGGACACGGCGTCCCCCGGCGACGAGCCGATGAGCGCCTCGCCGAGCGGGGACGAGGGGCTGATGACGTCGAGGTCGTCGTGCCGCTCCTCGATGGAGCCGACCAGGTACCGCTCGACCTCGTCGTCGCCCTCGTAGCGGATGCTCACGATGGAGCCGTGGGACACCACGTCGCCGCCCTCGGCCTCGACGATCTCGGCGTTCTCCAGCATGTTGGCGAGCTGGGCGATGCGGCCCTCCATCTTGCCCTGCTCCTCCTTGGCGGCGTGGTAGTCGCCGTTCTCGGAGAGGTCGCCGAGCTCGCGGGCCGTCTCGATCTTGCGGGCGATGTCGACCCGGCCACGCGTCGTCAGGTCGTCGTGCTCCGCCTTGAGGCGATCGAACGCAGCCTGCGAGAGGTGGTGGGTCTGTGCCATGGGCACCACAGGCTACCGCCTCGGTCGGCCGTGACGACGGGGCCGGGTTGACGGCGCCGAGTGCGGCGGTGGACACTGGCCCACGATGCACCGCCTGCCCACCTCGGTAGCCATCATCCTCTAGCGGACGTCGGCACCCCCGGCGCCCGCTCACGACCGTCCACCCTGGTGGGCGGTTTGTCATTTCTCGGGCCGGTGCCGCGACCGCCGGCTCGGCCCTGCCCAGCACGACGGACGTCCAGCGGCAACGGAGCACCAGTGAGCCACAAGATCGGAGTCATCGGCGGTGACGGCATCGGCCCGGAGGTCGTGGCCGAGGCCCTGAAGGTCGTCGCCGCCACGGGCGTCGCCCTCGAGGTGGTCGACTACGACCTCGGCGGCGCCCGCTACCTCCGGGACGGCACCGTCCTTCCCGACAGCGTCCTCGACGAGTGGCGGGGGCTCGACGCCCTGCTGCTGGGAGCCGTCGGCACCCCCGCGGTCCCGCCCGGCGTCATCGAGCGCGGCCTGCTCCTGAAGATGCGCTTCGACCTCGACCTCTACATCAACCAGCGCCCGTTCCTCGATCCCGCCGCGGGCATCGACATGGTGGTGATCCGGGAGAACACCGAGGGGCCCTACGTGGGGGAGGGCGGCGTGCTGCGCCGGGGTACGCCCCACGAGGTCGCCACCCAGGGGTCGGTCAACACCCGCATGGGCGTCGAGCGCTGCGTCCGCTACGCCTACGAGCTGGCCGAGAGCCGTAGCCGCAAGCACCTCACGCTCGTGCACAAGACCAACGTCCTCACCTTCGCCGGCGACCTGTGGCAGCGCACCTTCGACGAGGTGGGCGGCGACCACCCGGGCGTGGGCACGGCCTACGACCACGTCGACGCGGCCTGCATCCACCTGGTCGCCGATCCCCGTCGCTACGACGTCGTCGTCACCGACAACCTGTTCGGCGACATCCTCACCGACCTGGCGGGCGCCGTCTCCGGGGGCATCGGCTACGCCAGCTCCGGGAACCTCAACCCGGCCCGCACCGGCCCGTCGATGTTCGAGCCTGTGCACGGCTCGGCGCCCGACATCGCCGGCCGGGGCGTCGCCAACCCCACGGCTGCCGTGCTGTCGGCCGCCATGATGCTCGACTTCCTCGGCGAGGCCGACGCCGCCGCCCGCATCCGCAAGGCGTGCGCCGATCCGCCGTCGCCCGCCGGCTCGACCGTCGAGGTCGGTGACGCCCTCGCCGCACGGGTCTGAGCGCCCCGCCGGCCCCGCCCGACCAGCAACCACCACCGCCGCCCACCACCCGCCCACCACCCGCCCACCTCACGAGGGGATCCCGAGACATGCCCATCACGCCCACACCGCAGATCTGGTTCAACGGCGAGCTGATCCCTTGGGGCGAGGCGAAGGTCCACGTCCTCACCCACTCGCTGCACTACGGGATGGGCGTGTTCGAGGGCATCCGCGCCTACGACACCCCCGACGGTCCCGCCGTGTTCCGACTGACCGACCACATGCGCCGGTTCGACGACTCGGCGAAGATCCTGATGATGCCGCTGCCATACTCGCTCGACGAGATGGTGCAGGCGGTCAAGGACACCGTGCGGTCGACGGGCCTGCCCGAGTGCTACATCCGGCCGATCGCCTACTACGGCTACGGGGAGATGGGGCTCAACACCCTGCCGTGCGAGGTGGACGTGGCCATCGCCTGCTGGCCGTGGGGCGCCTACCTGGGTGAGGACGCCCTCAGCACCGGCGTGCGCATGAAGATCTCGTCGTGGGCCCGCCACGACCACAACACCATGCCGCCAGCCGCCAAGACCACCGGCAACTACGTGAACAGCTCGTTGGCCAAGGTGGAGGCCCTCCGGGCCGGCTACGACGAGGCGATCCTCCTCAACCGGGCCGGCATGGTGGCCGAGTGCACCGGCGAGAACATCTTCGTCGCCCGGCACGGCCGGCTGCTGAGCCCGCCGCTGTCGGCGGGCGCCCTCGAGGGCGTCACGCAGAGCACCGTCATGGCCATCGCCCGCGATCTCGGCTTCGACGTCGGCCTGGGCGACCTGTCGCGCAGCGACCTCTACGTCGCCGAGGAGATGTTCGTGTGCGGCACCGCGGCCGAGGTGTCCTCGGTGCGCTCGGTCGACGACCGGGAGGTCCCCTGCCCCGGGCCCATGACCCTCGCCATCGGCGACGAGTACCACCGCGTCGTGCGAGGCGAGGTCGACCGCTACAAGGAGTGGGTCGAGCATGTCGGCTGACCGGGGCGCCGGGGCAGGCGCGGGCGGGACCACCCCCCACCGGGAGCTTCCCGGGGCCGTCGACGTCTTCGACACGACGCTGCGGGACGGCGCCCAGTTCGAGGGCATCTCCCTGACCGTCGACGACAAGCTGCGGGTCGCCGAGCAGCTCGACTGGCTGGGGGTCCGCTGGATCGAGGGCGGCTACCCCCAGGCCAACCCCCGCGACGCCGAGTTCTTCCGCCGGGCCCCGCGCGAGCTGCGCCTGGAGACGGCGACCCTGGTGGCCTTCGGGTCGACCCGACGGCCCCTCGGGCGGGTCGACGTCGATCCCACCCTGCGGGCGCTGGTCGAGTCGGGCACCTCGACCTCGTGCATCGTGGGCAAGGGCTCGGCCTTCCACGTGACCGGGGCGCTGGGCACCACCCTGGACGAGGGCGTGGCCATGGTGTCGGAGTCGGTGGCGTTCCTGCGCCGTCAGGGCCAGCGGGTGTTCTTCGACGCCGAGCACTTCTTCGACGGCTACCGGTCGGACCGGGAGTTCTCCCTGCGCGTGCTGGAGGCGGCGGCCATGGCCGGTGCCGAGGTGCTGGTGCTGTGCGACACCAACGGCGGGTCGCTGCCCCACGAGGTGGAGCGCATCGTGGCCGAGGTGGGGGACTACCTCGGCCGCGACCACCAGCTCGGCATCCACACCCAGAACGACAGCGGCTGCGCGGTGGCCAACTCGGTGGCCGCCGTCGTGGCGGGGGCCACCCACGTCCAGGGCACCGTCAACGGCTACGGCGAGCGCACGGGCAACGCCAACCTCATGACCGTGATCCCCGACCTCGAGCTCAAGATGGGCGTGCGCTGCCTCCCCGAGGGGCGCATCGAGCGGCTCACCGCCGTGAGCCGCCACGTGGCCGAGCTGGTGAACGTGCCCCCCCACCCGGCCGACCCCTACGTCGGGGCGTCGGCCTTCGCCCACAAGGGCGGGCTGCACACCTCGGCGCTGGGGAAGGTGGGCGGGGTCAGCTACGAGCACGTCGACCCGGCGGTGGTGGGGAACCACACCCGGGTCCTGGTGTCCGACCTGGGGGGCCGGTCCGGCATGGTCCTCAAGGCCCGCGAGCTGGGCGTCGACCTCGACGACCGGGCCGCCGGGGAGCTGTCCGACCAGCTCAAGCAGCTCGAGGCCGAGGGCTACCAGTTCGAGGCGGCCGATGCCTCGCTCGAGCTGCTCATGCGGGGTGCGACCGGGTGGGAGCAGCCGTACTTCCGGTTGGAGGGCTACCGGGTCACGACCTACCACCGGAACCCGCTGCGAGCCGGCGTGCCCGCCAGCGACGCCGAGCCGTCGGTCGACACCGAGGCCACCGTCAAGCTGTGGGTGGGCGAGGACCGCCTGGTGGCGGTGGGCGAGGGCAACGGGCCCGTCAACGCCCTCGACGCCGCCCTCCGATCGGTGCTGACGGGGCGGTACCCGGAGATGGGCGACATCCACCTGACCGACTACCGGGTCCGGGTCCTGGAGGGCTCGGAGGCCACCCGGGCGGTGGTCCGCGTGCTCGTCGACTCGACGGACGGCGACCGGGCCTGGTCCACGGTGGGCGTCCACAACAACGTCATCGAGGCCTCGTGGCAGGCGCTCGTCGACTCGCTGGTCTACGGCCTCCTCCACGCCGGGGACCCGGCCTGAGCCGGTCGCGGCATCCGGAAGCCCTGCGCCCCCCGGCCGCCGGGGCCCCCGCCACGGCGGGGCCCTGGTGACCCCCGGGGCTGGCCACGCCGGGGCCGCCGTGCACCCGGCTCCCCCCACGGCCGGGACGGGCGGTGCCGCCGGGACGCCCGGCCGTTTCCCGCCCGGCGCGCCGCCCCGAATATCCTCCCCGCCGTGGCCGTCCCCGAGTACGTCCCCCTGCCGGCGATCAAGCACGTGCGGAGCTACGAGTCGCCGCCCTGGCGGCCCGAGCAGTGGCGGCCCGAGCGGCCGGGCGACGAGGAGACCGCGGACGGCTTCGACCGGGGACCCCGCGTCGGCGCCCCCGGTCCCGACCAGGGCTACGTCTACGTCCTGGCCCGCCGCTTCCGGGGCCGGCTGGCGCTGGCTCCCGACGAGGACGAGGACGACGCCCTCGCCGGGGCCGTGGCGGTGGCGCTCAAGCGGGCTTCGATCTTCGGTCGGGCACCCGTCCAGGACGACCTCACGGTGGCGCTCACCCTGTGGGGGTTCCTGGGCGACGCCCCGCCCGACCTCATCGCCTACCGGCAACCGCTCTTCGCCGCGGTGGCCAACCCCCGCCACTACGCCGAGCAGCGCCGCATCGTCGACCTCGTCCCCGATGACGTGCTGAGGATGTCGCCGCAGCAGGTGGCCGACGCCCGTCGGGCCGACTGGCGCAAGCTCCTCTCCGTGTAGGCCAGCGGCCCCCGGACCGGGGGTTGCGCTTCCGGTCCGGCACTACCCTGGTGGCCGATGGCCGCCGCCCCCCGCCTCCGCTTCGCGCCGTCGCCCACCGGCTACCTCCACGTGGGTGGCGCCCGCACGGTGCTGTTCAACTGGCTGGTGGCCCGCCGGACCGGCGGCGAGATGCTGCTGCGCATCGAGGACACCGACGCCGAGCGCAACCGGCCCGAGCTGACCGAGGACATCCTCGACCAGATCCGCTGGCTGGGCCTCGAGTGGGACGGGCAGCCCACCTACCAGAGCGAGCGCCTGCACCTCTACGCCAAGGCCGCCGACGAGCTGGCGGCGGGGGGCCGTGCCTACTGGTGCGACTGCACGCCCGAGCAGGTGCAGGAGCGCGCGCGCCGCCGGGGGGGTCCCCC
>DASUJB010000135.1:0-14619 GCA_036279475.1 Acidimicrobiales bacterium
GCCGTCGGCCAGCAGGTCGGCCCGCGGGCCGCCCTCGCCGTCGGTGCCGTGGCCACGGCCGTGGTGGTGGCCTGGACCGCCCGCCGGCTGCGGCGCGCCACCTCCACCGGCGGCGACCGTGCCCGGGACGCCGCCCCCCCGCCCGCCGCCCCCGCACGGGCCCGCTCCACCGTGGCCCCGGTGCCGGCCCCGGTGACGGCCCTGGCCACCCAGGCCACGACCCGTCCCGGCGCCGCTGCCGCCTCCCGAGCGGACGCGACCGACACCCGGACCTGAACCGCCGGCGGGACGCTCGGGTGCGGCGTCGCCGGGGCGGGCCACCGCTCCGGGCCCGGGGTGGCTGGAGCCGGGCAGCCACGCCCGCCCGGGCGCGGGTAACACTGGTCGCCATGCGCGGCATCATCCTCGCCGGCGGGTCCGGCACGCGGCTGCACCCCATCACCCACGGCATCAGCAAGCAGCTCGTGCCCGTCTACGACAAGCCGATGATCTACTACCCGCTGTCGACCCTGATGCTGGCCGGCATACGGGACGTGCTGGTCATCACCGCCCCGCACGACGCCGACCAGTTCCACCGCCTGCTGGGCGACGGATCGCAGTTCGGCATCTCGATCAGCTGGGCCACCCAACCCTCGCCGGACGGGCTGGCCCAGGCCTTCGTGATCGGTGACGACTTCATCGCCGACGACGCTGCCGCGCTGGTGCTGGGCGACAACATCTTCTACGGCCCCCGGCTGGGCCAGCAGCTCGACAGGTTCGCCGACGTCAAGGGCGGGGCGGTGTTCGCCTACTGGGTGCGGGACCCCACGGCCTACGGCGTGGTCGAGCTCGACGAGGAGGGGCGGGCGGTCGCCCTGGTGGAGAAGCCCTCCAACCCCAGCAGCCACTACGCGGTGCCCGGCCTCTACTTCTACGACAACGACGTCGTCGACCTGGCCCGCGGCCTGCGGCCCTCGGCCCGGGGCGAGTACGAGATCACCGACCTCAACCGTGCCTACCTCGAGCAGGGCCGCCTGGCGGTCGAGGTGCTGCCCCGGGGCACGGCGTGGCTCGACACCGGCACCTTCGACTCCCTGCTCGACGCCGGCAACTACGTCCACACGCTCGAGGCCCGGCAGGGGCTGAAGATCGGCTGCCCGGAGGAGGTGGCCTGGCGGCGGGGCTGGCTCGGCGACGACGAGCTGCGGGCCCGGGCCGAGGGCCTCGCTCGCAGCGGGTACGGCAGCTACCTGCTGGAGCTGCTGCAACGGGGCCGCTGACCCGCCAGCGCGCATTGCGGGCTCTTTTCCCGGCTTCGCTACCCTGCCCGTGCGTGCCAGTGCGACCGCGAGCCGCCGGCCGTGACACCGCAGTCCAACGAAGGGACCATCGGATGCCGGGTTGGAACTTCGCCACCGTGTGGGAGACCGTCGCCGAGCAGATCCCCGACGCCCAGGCGCAGGTGCACGGGGACGTCCGACGCACGTGGAGCGACTTCGACCGGCGGGCCAACGGCGTGGCGGCCACGCTCCTCGACCGGGGCGCGGCCGAGCAGGACAAGGTGGCGCAGTACCTCTACAACGGCCCCGAGTACCTCGAGTCGATGTTCGCCGCCTTCAAGGCGGGCCTGGTGCCCATCAACACCAACTACCGGTACCAGGACGACGAGCTCGTCTACCTCTGGGACAACGCCGACTGCGTGGCCGTCGTCTTCCACGGCTCGTTCGCCGCCACGATCGAGCGGATCCGAGACCGGGTGCCCCGGATCACCACGTGGCTGTGGGTGGACGACGGCGAGGGGACGTGCCCCTCCTGGGCCCTCCCCTACGAGGATGCCGCCCGTGCCCACCCCGACCGGCTGGTACCCCCGTGGGGTCGGGACGGCGACCAGCTCCTGATGGTCTACACCGGGGGCACCACCGGCATGCCGAAGGGCGCCATGTGGCGCCAGGACGACCTGTTCCGCAACCTGGTGGGCCAGATGAACCCGGCCCTGCGGGACGCCGAGGCGTCGGAGGACGTCATCCGCCAGATGGTCACGGGCCCGGGCCCCGTCGGCCTGGCCGCCTGCCCCCTCATGCACGGGACCGGCCTGTACACGCAGCTCATCGTGATGTCGCTGGGCGGCAGCTCGGTGACGCTGACGGCCCGGCGGTTCGACGTCGTGGAGATGTTCGACACCATCGAGCGGGAGCACGTCAACCAGATCGCCATCGTGGGCGACGTGTTCGCCAAGCCCATGCTGAAGGCCCTCGACGAGAACCCCGGCCGGTGGGACCTCTCCAGCCTGGTGCTGGTGGCGTCCTCGGGGGTCATGTTCAGCGAACCGGTCAAGCAGGGGCTCCTCAAGCACCACCCGGGGATGATCCTGGTCGACGCCTTCTCCTCCTCGGAGGCGCTGGGCATGGGCCAGTCGATCTCCTCGGGGACCGAGGCCAGCTCGACCGCCACCTTCAGCACGGGAGCGGACACGATCGTCGTCACCGACGACGGCCGTCGGGTCGAGCCCGGCTCGGGCGAGGTCGGCCGGGTGGCCGTGGGCGGTCACCAGCCGCTCGGCTACTACAAGGACCCGGAGAAGACGGCTGCCACCTTCATCGAGGTCGACGGCGAGCGGTACGCCTGCCCGGGCGACTACGCCACCGTCGAGGCCGACGGCAGCCTGACCCTGCTGGGCCGGGGCTCGGTGGTGATCAACACCGGGGGCGAGAAGGTCTTCCCCGAGGAGGTCGAGGAGCAGATGAAGACCTTCCCGGGCGTGCGGGACGCCGTGGCCGTGGCGGTGCCCGACGAGCGCTTCGGGGAGGTCGTCGCCGCCGTCGTGGAGCCCGAGCCGGGCGAGTCGGTCGATCCCGACGCCCTCGTCGCCCACGTCCGCTCCAAGCTGGCCGCCTACAAGGCGCCCAAGCACGTGTTCATCGTGGACACCATCGGTCGGGCGCCCAACGGCAAGGTGGACTACAGGCGCCTGACCACCTACGCCCGGGGCGCCACGGGGAGCTGAGCGCCGCCGTGCCGCCACCTCGGCCGCCACGGCGGCCCCCCTCGCCGCCCCGGGCACCGGACGGGGCACGAGCGGCCAGGTCCTACGGGCGCGGCCCCCGGCCGGGTACCTTTTCGCCCGTGAGCCCGCCACAGGAGCTGCGCCGACGCTTCCACCAGCAGCTCGACGTCATCGACGCCAAGGTCATCCGGCTGTTCGCGCTGGTGACCGAGAGCGTGGCAGCCGCCACCGACGCCCTGCTGGCCGGGGACGTCGACGTGGCCCGCGAGCTGGCCCAGCGCGACGACGCCGTCGACCACCTGGAGATCGACCTCGAGCAGGTGACCGAACGGGAGCTGCTCACGCAGACGCCGATGGCCGGCGACATGCGCTACCTCGTGTCGGTGCTGCGGGTGGTGCCGGAGCTCGAGCGCAGCGGCGACCTGGCCGAGCACATCGCCCAGCGAGCCGCTGCCGGCCTGGCCCTGCGCCTCACGCCGTCGGTGCGTGGCTCGCTCGAGCAGATGGGCTCGATCTGCGTGGACCTGTGGCGGCGCGCCGCCGACGCCTGGGCCGAGCGCGACGGCTCGGTGGCGGCCGAGCTGGATCGGGCCGACGACCGGCTGGACGAGCTGCACGACGCGCTGGTGGAGGACCTGTCCCAGGCCGACCTGGCCCTGGCCGACGCGTTGCAGATGACGCTGGTGGCCCGCTTCTACGAGCGCCTCGGCGACCACGCCGTCCACATCGCCGAGCGGGTGCGATACCTGGCCCACGGAGGCTGACCGGGCGCCGCCGCCGGCCACGCCCGCCCCCGCCCGCGGCGCCACTCGCCACTACTCGCCGCCGGCCGGTGCCACCGGTGATCCGTGGTGCAGCACCATCCGCCACCGCCCGTCGACGCGCCGGAAGATGTTGACCGCCGCCACCGTCGCACCCAGCCGGTCCTCGATCAGGTTCTCGTCCACGGTCACCCACGCCACGTCCCCCGCGAGCCTCACCCGCTCGTCGGTCAGGATGAACTGCAGGCGCTGGGGACCGCCGAAGAGGGCGAACCACGAGCCGGCCACGGCACCCCAACCGTGGAGCGTCTTCCACCCGGGGTGGGTGCAGGTCACGTCGTCGCCGTGCTGCCAGACGTCCGACATGGCGTCGAGGTCTCGGGCCTCGAACGCCTCGTAGTAGGCGCGGTTGGCGGCGCGCACGGCATCGGCGTCGGCGGCTCCGGGCATCGGACGCCGACCCTACCGGCGCCCCGGATCGGGCCGTGCCGGTTGGGCGCCCACGAGTGGTGCTGCCAGCATGGACCGATGGATCGTGGCCCGCTCGTCCGCACGCTGCCGTCGACCGACGGCGTGACCGTGGCCCTGCACGACCTCGGCGGCGAGGGGCCACCCCTCCTCCTGTGCCATCCCACCGGCTTCCTGGCCATGACCTGGGCACCGATGGCGGCGGCGCTGGCCGGGGTCGCCCATTGCTGGGCGCTGGACTTCCGTGGCCACGGCGAGAGCACGACGCCGGCTCCCTCGCGGCTCTGCTGGTCGGGGATGGCGGACGACGTCCTCGCCGCGGTCGGGGCCCTGGGCACGATCCCGGTCAGGGCCGCGGGGCACTCGATGGGCGGCGCCGCCGTGCTGCTGGCCGAGGAGCGCCAGCCGGGCACGTTCTCGGGCCTGTGGCTCTTCGAGCCCATCGTCCTGCCCCCACCCGAGGGCGCCCGGGGCCCGAACCCGTTGAGCGAGGGCGCCCGCCGGCGGCGGCGGCGGTTCCCCGACCGCGAGGCGGCGTACGCCAACTTCGCCTCCAAGCCGCCGCTGCAGGTGCTGGCCCCCGCCGCCCTGCGCGCCTACGTCGACCACGGGCTGCGTGAGGCTCCCGACGGCGACGGGGTGGTGCTGGCCTGCGCCCCCGAGACCGAGGCCGTCGTGTTCGAGAACGGCATGGTGCACCCCACCTTCACCCGGCTGGGCGAGGTGCGATGCCCGGTCGTCGTGGCCGCCGGGGGTGACCTCGCCGGCCCGGCCGCCTTCGCCCCCGTGATCGCCGACCGGCTGCCGCACGGCCGCCTCGAGCGCTACCCCCACCTGACCCACTTCGGTCCCATGGAGGATCCGCCGGCCATGGCCGCGGCCGTGCGGGCGGCACTGGACCTGGCCTGAGCGGGGCCTCGGCGGACGCCCCGCATCCGCCGTCACCGTCCCACCCGGCGCGTACCCTTCGTCCATGGCCTTCGAGGTGCCGCGCACGCTCAGCCCGTCCAAGGTGTCCTCCTTCACCGACTGCGCCCTCGCCTTCCGGTTCTCGGCCATCGACCACCTGCCGGAGCCGCCGACGGTGGCCGCGGTGCGTGGCACCCTCGTGCACGCCGCCCTCGAGCGCCTCCACCTGCTCGATCCGGCCGGACGTACGCCGTCGGCCGCAGCGGCATGCCTCGAGGAGGCCGCCGCCTCGCTGGCGGACGACCCCGAGTACGTCGCCCTGGGGCTCGACGGGGAGGCAGCGGCCGCCCTCCGGCTCGAGGCCGACCAGCTGGTGCGCAACTACTTCCGCATCGAGGACCCCACCGCCGTCCGGTCCATCGGCGTCGAGCTCAAGGTCGAGGCCGACGTCGACGGCGTCCGCCTGCGGGGCGTCATCGACCGCCTCGAGCTGGACGACGACGGCGAGCTGGTCGTGACCGACTACAAGACGGGATCGCCCCCGTCGACCCAGTACGAGCGCAAGCGCCTGGTCGGGGTGCACATCTACTCGCTGCTGTGCGAAGAGGTCCTGGGACGCCGCCCTCGCACCGTCCAGCTCCTGTACCTGTCGCAGCCCCTGGCCATCACCACCTCCCCCACCGACCGGTCGACCCGGGGCACCCGCCGCACCCTCGGCGCCGTGTGGCGGGCGGTCGAGCGCGCCTGCGAGCGCGAGGACTTCCGGCCCCAGCCGTCGCGCCTGTGCGACTGGTGCGCGTTCCGCGCCTTCTGCCCGAGCTTCGGCGGGGACCCGGGTGAGGCGAGCCGCCACGCCCCGGAGCGCCCGGTCCCCCCGGTGGCCGACCCCGTGGTGGGTCCGTCCGCCGGGTCGGCGGCAGCCGCGCTGGTGGGCGTCGCCACCGACGGGTGAGCCGTCCCGCTCCCGGTTCCACCACGGCATCCGACCATGACCGACCGCCCTCCCCCCGTGGCCCCCGGCCGCCTGCCCACCCTGACGCGGGCTGTCGCCCGCTTCGACACGGCCATCGACTCGCGCGTGGACCGGCTGCGTGGTCACCCTCACCTCGACCGACTGATGTACACCGCGTCGGAGCTGGGCGACTTCAGCCTCATCTGGCACCTCGCCTCCTGCGTGCGGGCCCTGGGCCCCGACCGGCGGGTCGTGCACGCCGTGCGTGTGGCCGCCGTCCTCGCCGCCGAGTCCGCCGTGGTGAACGGGCCGGTCAAGCGGGCGTTCCGTCGCCACCGCCCGGCGTGGGAGCAGGAGCGCCCACGCCGCCTGCGCCAGCCTCGCACGTCGAGCTTCCCCTCGGGCCACGCCTCGGCCGCCATGACCGCCGCCGGCGTGCTGAGCCAGGACGACCCACTGTGGCCGCTCTATTACGCCGTGGGCGCCGTCGTGGCCTCCAGCCGGGTGTACGTGAAGATCCACCACCCGTCCGACGTCGTGGGGGGAGCCCTCCTGGGCCTCGTCCTCGCCCGGTTGGCTCGTCGGATCTGGCCGCTCCCGCCCCGGGAATCTCCCGGCCCTCGCCGCGGTTGAGACCGGCGATGACCGACTTCGCCGTCACGTGGGACTACCGCTGCCCGTTCGCCCGCAACGCTCACGAGCACGTCGTGGCCGGGCTGCGGGCCGGCGCCGACTGGAGCGTCCGGTTCGTGCCCTTCTCGCTGGGGCAGGTCCACGTCGCCGAGGGCGAGCCCGACGTGTGGGAGCGTCCCGAGTCCGACAGCGGCCTCCTGGCCCTCCAGGCGGCCGTGGTGGTGCGCGACCGCTTCCCGGACCGCTTCCTCGACGTCCACGAGGCGCTGTTCGCCCTCCGCCACGACCGCGGCCGGCACCTCGAGGACGAGGGGGAGGTGCGGGCGACCCTCAGCGGCCAGGGGATCGACGCCGACGCCGTGCTCGACGAGGTCGCCAGCGGTCGACCCCTCGCCACCGTCCGCCAGGAGCACACCACGGCCGTGGAGGAGCACGACGTTTGGGGGGTGCCCACCTTCGTCCACGGGGACGCCGCGGTGTTCGTGCGGCTGATGGAGCGCCCCCAGGGCGACGGCGAGCTGGCGAAGCGCACCGTCGACCGCGTGCTCGACCTCGTGACCGGGTTCCCTGCGCTCAACGAGCTCAAGCACACCTCGCTCAAGCGCTGACGCCTGGCCCCGAGCGCCGGGCCCGGCCCGGAGGTGCGGCGACGGCGCTCCCCCCGGGGGATTCGCCCGCCGGGACGCACCGTCCCGGCGACCTCAGCCCGGGACGGTCACGTCGTCGCGCTCGTCCTGAGCCGGCGTGGCCAGGAGCGTGCGCACGTCGAGCAGCAGGTCTGCCACCTCGTTGGAGGACACGAGCTCGCGGTGACCAAGCTCGCCGAGGCCCTTGTCGATGACGGCCAGGGCCTCGCTGATCACCTCGTCGATGGCACGGGTCTCGGTCACGTGCCCCACACTACCGGTGCTCGGCGGCCGCACGTCGGCGGGACGCCCGCCGACTCAGCGCAGGGCGCCGAGCTCGGCCTCGATGCGGGCCAGGCGGTGCTCGACGTCACGGAGGCGGTCGGCCAGCTCGACGAGGCCGGGCACGGCCTCGGTCGTCGCCACCGGCCCCCGTGAGCCCCGGCGGGCGTCACCTCGCCGGTCGGCGGTGGTGGCGACCAGGTGGCGAGCCGGCGCCGCCAGCTCCACGGGCGGCGGCGGTGGTGGCGGTGGCGGCCGGTCCCGGGCCGGTCGCGCCGCCCGGTCGAGTGCCTCGGCCAGGCGACGCTCGAGGTCGGCCACCCGTGCCGCCAGGACGGCGTAGGGCGACGGACCCGTTCCCGTGAGCCGGTCGGAAGCGGGGCCGGTCGCAACGGCGGTGCTCACCTCGACGGTCGGGCCAGCAGCGGCGGGGGGCGGCCCCGTCAACACCTCCACCCACCGGACCTCGTCGCCTGGGCGACCCGGCACCCGAGCCGCGAAGGGGCGGGGCGTGCGCGCCGCCAGCGCGTCGAGGACGGCGTCGACCTCGCTGGGGGTGATCTCGGGGTGGAGCCGCTCGGCGTGGACCCGCACCTCGGACCGGGTGAGCACCCGCCGGACGAGCAGCACGGCCAGCACGGCCAAGGCCGCCTGGTCCATGCGCCAGCGCTCGTCGGCCCGGTGCCGGTAGCGGGTCGTGGGGGCGTCGGCCGACGGCGGCACGAAGCGGGCCAGGCCCCGGGACTTGAGGGCGAGCAGCGTGTCCTCGACCGTGCGGTCGTCGTAGGCGACCACCGGATCCCGGCCGGTGGCCTGGTTGCAGGAGAGGCGGAGGTTGTTGAGCGTCACCGGCACCGCCGCCGGCGCCAGCGCCTCCTGCTCGATCAGGCACCCGAGCACCCGTCCTTCGGCTGCCGTCAGCTCCATGGGGGCGATGCTACGGCCCGGCACCCGCTGGCGGGGCCACCCAGCAGCCACTGCTCGGCCCGGCCCTCACCCCGCCCGCGGGGCGCTCCCCCACGTCGGGGGAGCGGCAGCCCGGCCGCGAGCCGTCCGTACGGTCCCCGGAGGACGCGCCTCGGACCCCCGGCCGCGCCGTCGAGCCCACCGGTGCCGAGGGCGGCGGCGGCTGGCCGGCGGGCACGCTCCGCCCTGTCGGGACGAGGCGACCGGGTGGTGCCCGCCGGGGCGGGATCCGGTAGACAGTGCCGCCATGGGGATGGACCGGCCCGGCGTGACCTTCGCCTCGCTCATGTCGCTGGGACCAGACCTGGCGCTCACCACCGCGGCCGAGGCCGCGGCGCTGGGCTACACCAGCTTCTGGACGGCGGAGACCACCGGGCCCGAGGCCTTCTCGCTCCTGGGCGCGGTGGGCACGGCGGTGCCCGACCTCGACCTGGGCACCGGCGTCCTCGCCCTCCAGCTGCGCACGCCCATGCTGGTGGCCATGGCCGGCGCCACCCTCCAGGCCCTGCACCCCGACCGCGAGGTCCTCCTCGGGGTCGGCATCTCCTCGCCCGTCGTCACCAGCCGGTGGCACGGTGTGCCCTACGGCCAGCAGCCCCTCCACCAGGTACGGGAGTACCTGACCCTGCTCAGGGCGTGCCTGAGCGGCGAGAAGGTCGACTTCGCCGGCGACTTCTACCGGGTGGAGGGCTTCCGGTTGGGCGTGCGCCTGGCCGAGCGCCGCCCCAAGGTCGTCCTGGGCGCCCTCAACCCCCGCATGCTGTCCCTGGGCGGTGAGCTGGCCGACGGGGTGCTGCTCAACTACCTGCCCGCCTCGCACGTGCCGTGGTCGGTCGAGCAGGTCCGGGCGGGTGGGGCCGCCGAGGTGTACGCGTACGTCCACGCCGGCGTGTGCGAGCGCGACGAGGGCATCGACAGGGCACGGCGCGACCTCTTCTCCTACGCCGTGGTCGACAGCTACGCCCGGAGCTTCGAGCGGGCCGGCTTCGCCGACGAGGTCGCCGAGATCCGTGCCCGGTTCGCCGCCGGGGACCGGTCGGGGGCCGTGGCCGCGGTCAGCGATCGGATGGTCGACGCCATCGACGTGATGGGTGACGCCCGCACGGTCCACGCCACGATGCAGGCCTACGCGGCCGCCGGCGTCGACGTGCCGGTGCTCATGCCACTCCCGTGGGGGGCCGATCGCCGGGCTTCGGTGACGGCCACCCTGCGGGCCGCCGTCGGCGCCGGTTGACGGGAGGCCGGGACCCGGTGGTGGCCGCGCTGCGGGTCGCCGTCGGCGCCGGTCGACGGGAGGCCGGGCCCCGGACGTTCGGTCGGGCGCCGGCGATGTCGCCGGGCCCCAGGTCCCGCCCGCCTCGACCACCCCGACGGCGCTCCTGCCTACCATGCGGGGCCATGGATCTCACCGGACGGATCTGCGTCGTGACAGGTGGAGCCAGCGGGATCGGTCGCGCCCTGTGCCACCGGTTCGCAGGGGAGCGAGCGGGTGCCGTGGTGGTGGTCGACCGCGACGCCGACGGGGCCGTGGCCACGGCCCGCGCCGTGGGAGCACAGGCGACGCCGATGACCGCCGACGTCACGGTGGAGGCCGACATCCAGGCCGTGGTGGCGCGCACCGAGGCGGAGGTCGGCCCCATCGACCTGTTCGCCTCCAACGCCGGCGTGCTCGGAGGCGGGGGCATCGAGGCGAGCGACGACGCCTGGGAGCGGGCGTGGCGGGTGAACGTGCTGGCCCACCTGTACGCGGCCCGCGCCGTCGTGCCGCTGATGCTCGAGCGCGGCGGCGGCCACCTGCTGTCGACGGCCTCGGCCGCCGGCCTCTTGACGCAGCCGGGCGACGCCCCCTACTCCGTCACCAAGCACGCGGCGGTGGCGCTGGCCGAGTGGTTGTCGATGACCTACGGCGACCAGGGCATCGGTGTCTCCTGTGCGTGCCCCATGGCGGTGGCCACGGCCATGCTCGGGTTCCCGGAGGGGACGGAGGGCCCCGCCGTCCCCCCGGCAGGGGGACCAGGCATGGGTGCCGCCGCCGTGCAAGGCATCCTCCCCCCCGCCGCCGTGGCCGAGGCCGTCGTCGAGGGCCTGCGCCAGGAGCGGTTCCTCATCCTCCCCCATCCGGAGGTGGCCACCTTCGAGCGCCGGCGGGCGGCCGACCACGACCGCTGGCTGGCGGGCATGCGTCGCCTCAACCGGACGTTGGCCGACGGGTCCCCCGCCGGGTCGACGCCCACGGTGCCGTAGTGGTCGTCGCCCCTGGGGCTCACGGCGCCGGGCCGACGGCCGAGCTGCTCCCATCCCCCACGACCCTGGCCGACCTCGGCTTGGCCACCGGGGACCGGGTGCGGTGGCACGAGGGGGCCGGGACCCGATGGCGCGAAGGGCGGGTCGTGGGCCGCGAGCGCGACGGCAGCGTGGGCGTGCGCGACGGGCGGGGAGCCAGCCGTGCCCTGCGGGTCGAGCGGCTCGAGGTGGCGACGAAGGGCCCGCGCGGCGGCGCCACCTGGGAACCCGTCACCCGACGGGCGACCCGGGGGCAGCAGCTCGCCCTGGGTGGCGCCCCGCTCGCCGGTCCCGACCACGCCCCTCCCTGACCGCCCTCGGGTCACCCCCTCCGGGCGCGCCAAGAGGTCGGGGTACCGTACGGCGATGGAGGGCAGGACGGTGCGGTCGACCGCGTCGCCCTCTGCCGCCGGCCACACCCACCTGCCGGCGGCGCTGGCCGACCTCCATCGGGCGCTGACCGTCGGCGACGTGCTGGAGCTCACGGTGGAGATCGGGGGCGAGCACCGGTGCGCCGGCACGGGGCTCGGAAGCTGCTCCCCGTGGTCGCGGCCGGTCGATGCCCTGTCGGACCTGCTGGTGGGGGGCGGCTTCGCGGTGGACCACGTGGCCGGGCCCGGACGGGCCGTCGACGGCGCGCTCGTCGCCCGTGCCCGCAGGGCCCGCACGTTGCCCGACACGGTGGGCCCGGGCATGCGACTGCTGGTGTGCGGCCTGAACCCCAGCTCGTACGCGGCCGACGCCGGGGTCCCCTTCGCCCGCCCCGGCAACCGGTTCTGGCCGGCGGCGCAGGCTGCCGGCCTGGTCGCCACCGACCGGTCGCCCGGCAGCGCCCTCGCCGACCACGGCGTGGGGCTGACCGACCTCGTCAAGCGGGCGACCGCGGGCGCGGCCGAGCTGTCCGCCGACGAGTACCGCACCGGCCTGGGACGCCTCGAGCGGCTGGTTCGCTGGCTGCGACCCGGAGCCCTGTGCGTCGTGGGGCTGGCAGGGTGGCGGGCCGCCGTCGACCGCCGTGCCGTGCCCGGGCCGCAGCCCACGGGGCTGGGGGGTGTCGCCGTCCACCTCATGCCGTCGACCAGCGGCCGCAACGCCCGCACGTCCCTGGCCGAGCTGGCTGGCCACCTCCGCGCCGCCGCGGGCCTGGCCGACGCCGCCCCTCCTCAGGCAGCCATGCCGTCGGCGTCGTCGGACTCGCCGCCACCCTTGCCCCGCCCCTGCCGCCGCTCCCGCCAGGACATGAGCAGCTCGACCAGCCCGCCGAAGCCCACCGCCAGCAGGATGCCGAGGCCCGCGGCCAGCAAGGTCTGGCCGTGGAAGGCGTGACCGCCGACGTAGCCCATCAACGTGGCCAACGACGCCCACAGCAGCCCGGCGACCACGACGGGAGGCGTGAACCGGGCCAGCGGGTAGGCCGTGCGGCCGGCCATGAACGTGCTCGCCGTGCGACCCCCCGGGATGAAGCGCGCCACGAGGAGCAGCATCGGACCACGGCGGTCGAGCTGGCTCGCCGCCCAGATCCGCAAGCGCTCGGCCTTGCCGGCCGGTCCTACCCGGGAGCCGACCGGACGACCGCGCTGGGTCCATCGGCCGATGGCGTAGGAGAGGTGGTCGCCCCCCGTGGCGCCCACGGCAGCGGCCACGATCAGTGGCAGGGGGTGGAGCCGCCCCTGCCAGGCGAGGACGCCGCCCAGGACCACCACGCTCTCGCTGGGCAGCACCGGGAAGACCACGTCCAGTGCCGCCAGCACCAGCACGAGCAGGTAGGCGAGGGCCGCCAGGTCGGCCAACTCGTCCAGCGTGATCACGGCCGGCCGTCCCCACCGTCACCGCTCGCGCCCTGCCGCATGGTGACCACCGTAGGGATCCTCGCCGCTCGAGGCCATCGGACGGCCCTGCCCGCGCCGGCGGCCTCTCCCCTCCCCGGCGCAAGAACCGGTTTCCGGGGCGCCCCGGAGGGCAGTGACCCGATGTCACACCCCCTCCGGATACTGAAGCTCATGACCGTGACCTCGCAGCTCACCCTCATCGACACACCCCGCTCCTGGAAGTTGGACGACCGCACCCGCGAAGTGGGGCGCCAGGGCGTCGCCCGGGCCCGGGCCGCGCTCCGGGCCGGCCGGCGCCAGGGGCCCGCCGAGGCCGCCCGGGACACGCGGGCTCCTGCCCGCGCCCGGGCCGTCCGGCCTCCCACCCGGCGGGCGGCGTGAGCCCCCACCGCCCCTGTCCCCGGGCCGGTAGCTTCGGACGATGACCGACGTCGTCATCGTCGATGCCCTCCGCTCGCCCATCGGTCGTCGCAACGGGGACCTGGCCGGCATCCATCCCGCCGACCTGCTCGGCAGGGTCCTCGCCGAGCTCCTCGCTCGCGCCGACGTCGATCCCGCCGACGTCGGTCAGGTCGTGACCGGCTGCGTCAGCCAGGTTGGTGAGCAGTCCTTCAACATCGGCAGGACGGCGTGGCTCAGCGCTGGCCTCCCCCTGACGACGGCGGTCACCACGGTCGACGCCCAGTGCGGGTCTTCCCAGCAAGCCACCAGCCTGGCTGCCGCCCTCGTGGCCTCCGGTGCCGTGGACGTCGCCGTCGGCTGTGGCGTCGAGCTGATGTCGCGCGTGCCCATCGGCGCCAACTCGTCGAAGAAGCTGGGCCTCGGCGTGCCCATCCCCAAGACGTACTTCGGACGCTACGAGTTCACGTCGCAGTTCGAGGGAGCGGAGCGCATCGCCGAGAAGTGGGGCATCACCCGCCGCCATGCCGACGAGCTCGGCCTGGCGTCACAGCGACGGGCGGCCACGGCCTGGAGCGAAGGTCGCTTCGACGGCCAGATCGTGGCGATCGATGCCCCGGACCTCGACGACGACGGGGCCCCGACGGGGTCCACCCACCGCGTCGCGCGCGACGGCGGCCTGCGAGAGACCAGCGTCGAGGCGCTGGCCGCGCTCAAGCCCGTCGCCCGGCCCGACGGCGTGCACACGGCCGGGAACTCCTCCCAGATCAGCGACGGTGCCGCCGCCGTGCTCCTGACCACCTCCGACAAGGCCGCGGAGCTGGGCCTCGCACCCCGAGCGAAGGTGGTCGACACCTGCCTGGTCGGCGTCGATCCCGTCCTCATGCTGACCGGGCCCATCGACGCCACGCGACGCCTGCTCGACCGCACGGGCATGGCGATCGGCGACATCGACCTGTTCGAGATCAACGAGGCCTTCGCCTCGGTGGTGCTGGCTTGGCAGCGCGAGGTCGGAGCCGACCTCGACAGGACCAATCCCAACGGCGGGGCCATCGCCCTGGGTCACCCCCTGGGTGGCACCGGCGCCTTCCTCCTGACCAAGGCCGTCCACGAGCTCGAGCGCGGCGACGCCTCCACCGCCCTGGTCAGCATGTGCTGCGGTGGGGGCCTCGGCACCGGCACCATCCTCGAACGGCTCTGAGCTCGTCCTCGGCTCCGGCACCGCTGCAGCCGGGGCGCTCCCCCGCCCACGGCGGCTCGCGGCCTGTCCGCCTCCACCGGTCCGCCCCGAGGTCGTCGCCATGGCCGCCACCACCCGTGCCCGCTCCCGTCGTCCCCCCCTCCCCACCTACGCCGTGGTCCTCGTGGCCGCGGTCCCCGTCGCCGTCGCCACCCTGAGGGCTCTCGCCCCGGAGAACGGATCGGCCGGCGACGGAGCCGGCGGCCGCGCCACGGTGGTGCGGGTGGTCGACGGCGACACCGTCGTCGTCGACCTCGGCCCTGTCGAGGAGCGCGTGCGGCTCATCGG
>DASUJB010000136.1:0-35800 GCA_036279475.1 Acidimicrobiales bacterium
CGTCGACCGCCCGGGGGTGCCGGTCCTGGTCAAGGTGTCGTACTTCCCCAACTGGCGCGCCACCGGTGCCGAGGGGCCCTACCGGGTGGCACCCAACCTCATGGTGGTGGTGCCGAGCGGCCGCCACGTCGAGCTGTCCTACGGCCGCACCTGGGTCGAGCACCTGGCGGCCGGCCTCAGCGCGGTGGGGCTGGTGGGCCTGGTCCTCCTGCGGCGGCGGCCGCCACCGCGCCTCGCCCCGGGCTCCGGCACCGCGGACGGCCCCGTCGCCCCGCGCCGGCCCCCCGTGTCGGAGGAGGTCGGCTGAGCGCCCGCCTGCGCCGCCTGGCGCTCGTGGCCCTGGTTCCGACCGCGGTCGACGTCGGGCTGCTGGTGCTGCTCCGGCAGCACCTGGGCTGGGTCCTCGTGCTGGCCGACCTGGGGGCCATCGCGGTGGCCAGCCTGGCGTCCTACGGGCTGCACCGGGTGGTGACCTTCCGGAGCGACCCCTACGTCCGCTGGGTCGAGCTCCCCGCCGCCTTCGCCGTCGTGGCGGGGGTGGCGGCCGTGGTCGACGTGGTCGTGCTGCGGGCCCTGTACCTCGGCACCGGGTTCGCGTCGACCACCGCGCTCGTCGAGGCGAAGCTGGTCGCCCTCGTGGCCGCGGGGGCGGTGCGGCTGCTCGGGTACCGGTGGGTGCTGCTGGGCGAGCTGACCGAGGCCCGGCAGGTGCGGTGGCCGCGCCCTGCGCCCCCGGGGGCGGTGCGGCTCAGCGTGGTGGTGCCCGCCTACCGCGAGGTCGACCGCATCGCCGACACGGTGCAGCGCCTCCGGGCGGTGCTGGACGGGCTCGAGGGTGGCGTCGAGGTGGTGGTGGTGGACGACGGGTCCGACGACGGCACCGCCGACGCCGCCCTGGAGGCCGGGGCGTCGCAGGTCGTCTGCCAGCCCCGCAACCGCGGCAAGGGCGCGGCGGTGCGGCTGGGCGTGCTGGCGGCCCGGGGCCGCACGGTGGCGATCACCGACGCCGACCTGGCCTACGGCCCCGACCAGGTCCTACGGGTCCTGGCGGCGGTCGAGGACGGGTGGGACGTGGTCATCGGCGACCGGCGCCATCCCCAGTCACGCCTGCTGGCACGCCCCTCCCGGCTGAGGGTGTGGGGGAGCCGGGCCATCAACCGGCTGGGGGTGGCCGTCCTGCTGGGCAGCTACCGCGACACCCAGAGCGGGCTTAAGGCCTTCCGGTCGGACGTCGCCCGCTTCCTGTTCTCCCGGACCCGCGTGGACGCCTTCGCCTTCGACATCGAGGTGCTCCACCTCGTCGAGCGCCACCAGCTGTCGCTGGTCGAGGTGCCGGTGGAGGTGACCAACTCGGCGCGCTCCACCGTGCGGGCCGCCCGGGACGCGGCGCGCGTGGTGGTCGACCTGGTCCGCATCCGCCACTGGTCGGCCCAGGGGCTGTACGAGGCGGATGGGGACCTCCCCGCCGTGCTCGACCAGGACGTTGCGGAAGGCGTCGGCTGAGCCACGCCGAGTGGCGACGGACGGGTCCGGTGGTGGTCGGGGGGTGTGGCTGACGCACTAGCGTGAGCGACCCATGGCCGACCTCGAGAGCCTCTCCGCCATCTTCAAGGCCTACGACGTCCGGGGGGTCGTGCCCGACGAGCTCGACGCCGGGCTGGCCGGGCGCATCGGTGCCGCCTTCGCCCGCTTCGTGGCCGACGCGGAGGGGGCGACGCGGGTGGTCGTGGCCCGCGACATGCGCCCGAGCGGGGTGGAGATGGCGGCCGCCTTCGCCGAGGGCGTGCAGCGGCAGGGCCTCGACGTCGTGGACCTCGGGCTCGCCTCCACCGACATGCTGTACTTCGCCTCGGGCCGCCTCGACGCCCCGGGCGCCATGTTCACCGCCTCCCACAACCCCGCCCGGTACAACGGCATCAAGCTGTGCCTGGCCGGCGCCCGCCCGGTGGGCCAGGGCACCGGCCTCGAGGAGGTGCGCCGCCTGGCCCGGGAGGGCGTGGGCACGCCGCCCCGGCCACCGGGGCGCCAGGAGCCGGTCGACCTGTTGGGCGCATTCGCCGCCCACGTGCACGGCTTCGTCGACACCACCGCCCTGCGGTCCCTGCGCGTGGTGGCCGACACCGCCAACGGCATGGGGGGCCTGGTGGTGCCGGCGGTGTTCGCCGGCCTCCCCTTCGAGCTGGAGGTCATGTACGGCGAGCTCGACGGCACGTTCCCCCACCACCCCGCCGACCCCATCCAGCCCGAGAACCTGCGGGACCTCCAGGCCCGGGTGCGGGCCAGCGGGGCCGACGTCGGTCTGGCGTTCGACGGCGACGCCGACCGCGTGTTCCTCGTCGACGACGAGGGGGCGCCCCTGTCCGGGTCGACCACCACCGCCATCGTGGCCAAGGGGATCCTCGAGCGGGAGCCGGGTGCCACGATCCTCCACAACCTCATCTGCTCGAGGGCCGTGCCCGAGGTCGTCGTCGAGAACGGCGGCGTCCCCGTCCGGACCCGCGTGGGTCACTCGTTCATCAAGGCCGTCATGGCCGAGACCGGCGCCGCCTTCGGTGGCGAGCACTCGGCGCACTACTACTTCCGCGACAACTTCCGGGCCGACTCCGGCTGCATCGCTGCCCTCGTCGTCCTCGAGCAGCTCTCCAAGGCCCGGTTGCCCCTGTCCTCCCTGCGCAAGCCGTTCGACCGCTACGCGGCGTCGGGGGAGATCAACACCAGGGTGGACGACGCCGGAGCCGTCATCGAGCGGGTGGCGGCGGCCTACGCCGGTGCCCGCCAGGATCGCCTCGACGGCCTCACGGTCGACCTCGGCGACTGGTGGTTCAACCTGCGACCGTCCAACACCGAGCCGCTGTTGCGGCTGAACCTCGAGGCCCGCACCCGCGAGGCGTGCGACGCGCACGTCGCCGAGGTCCGGGCCCTCATCACCGACAAGGGTTGACCATGGCACTCGACACCCAGCTGCTCGACATCCTCGCCTGCCCCGAGGACAAGGGGCCCCTCCTCTACTTCGAGGACGAGGACGCCCTCTACAACCCGCGCCTGAGGCGCCGGTACGCGGTCCGCGAGGACATCCCCATCATGCTGGTCGACGAGGCCGAGGCGGTCGACGAGGCCGAGCACGAGCGGCTCGTGGCCAAGGCCGGGGCCCTCGGCATCCGCCCCACCTTCGAGGCCTGACGTGGGCGCGGTGAAGGGCGACGTCCTCGACTCCCTCGACATGTTCGGGGCGGCCGCCCGCTTCCCCGAGCAGGTGGCCGAGGCGGCCCGGGTGGCGGCCACGATCGAGGGCCTGCCGCCGGCGGAGGAGGTGGACGACGTCGTCGTCCTGGGCATGGGGGGGAGCGGCATCGCCGGCGACGTGGTGGCCGCCGTGGGCGGTGCCTTCGTGCCCGTGCCCATCGTGGTGTCCAAGGGCTACGCCCCGCCCTCCTTCGTGGGTCCCGGCACCCTGTGCTTCGCCGTGTCGTTCTCGGGGAACACCGAGGAGACCCTGGAGGCGGCCCAGGCGGCGGCGGCCGCCGGTGCCCGCATGGTGGTCGTCTCGGCCGGCGGCGAGCTGGGCGCCATGGCCCCCGGCTGGCAGGCCCCCCACATCCCGGTCCCCTCGGACATCCCCATGCCCCGGGCGGGGCTGGGTGCCCTCTCCGTGCCGCTGATCGTGGCCCTCGAGAAGGTGGGCCTCTTCCCGGGGGCCACCGGCTGGGTCGACGCCGCCCTCGACCAGCTCGAGGTGCGCCGTGCCGCCCTGGCCGCCGGGGACGCCGCCGAGGAGATCGCTCGGACGATCGGCGGCACCATCCCGCTGGTGGTGGGGGCGGGCCCGGTGGGCGCCGTGGCGGCGGCCCGCTGGAAGGCACAGGTCAACGAGAACGCCAAGGCGCCGGCCTTCACGGCCACCCACCCCGAGATGTGCCACAACGAGATCGCCGGCTGGGGCCAGCACGGCGACGTGACCCGCCAGGTGTTCACGCTGGTCGAGCTGCGCCACGACGAGGAGCACCCCCAGGAGCAGCGCCGCTTCGACTACGTCCGCGAGGTGATGTCCGAGGTCGTGCACGAGGTGGTCGAGGTGCGAGCGGTGGGCGAGGGAGCGCTGGCGCAGCTGTTCGACCTGACCCTCATCGGCGACCACGTCTCGCTCCACATGGCGGTCCAGGCCTCGGTCGACCCGGGGCCGGTCCCGGTGCTGGAGGACCTCAAGCACCGGCTGGCCGGTCCCTGACGCCGCCCGTCAGGCCGGCTCCACCACCCGGCCCCGGTCGAGGCGCACCACGCGGTCGGCCCGGTCCAGGACCCGCCGCCGGTGGCTCACCAGCAGCGCGGTGTTGAAGCCGCCGGCGGACACCCTGTCCCACAGGCGGGCCTCGGTGTCGACGTCGAGGGCGCTCGACAGGTCGTCCACCACCAGGAGCTGGGGCCGTCGCACCAGCGCCCGGGCCGCGGCCACCCGCTGGGCCTGGCCACCCGACAGCCGGAGGCCCCGGGCGCCGAGCAGCGTGCCGGTGCCCTGGGGCATCCTCGCCAGGTCGTCGTCCAGGCAGCTCAGCCACAGGGCGTGGGCCAGGCCGCCGGGCGGCTCGCCGAGGAGGACCGTGTCGGCCAGCGGCTCGCCGAACAGGCGCGGGACCTGTGGGAGGTAGGCGGCACGTGGGGGGACCATGACCCGTGACGGGTCGGCCAGCGCCACGCCGTTCCACAGGACGGCGCCGGCGTCGACCGCCACCAGGCCCAGCAGGGCCCGTAGCAGGGTCGTCTTCCCCGCCCCCACCGGTCCGGTGACGACCACGAGCTCGCCCCGCCCGACGACGAGGTCGACCCCCTCGATCCCCCGGCCCGACCGGGGGTGGCGGACCGTGACGCCGTGGAGCCGGAGCTCGTCCAGGTCACCGAAGGGGCCGGGCGGCGTTTCGAGGTCCCCGGTCGGCCCGGCGCCGTCCCCCCGCCGGGCGTCGCCGTCGGGGCGGCCGTCGCCGTCCGCCCCGGTCGCCAGCGGTGGGGGCCCGTGGCGCAGCCACGTGGGGGTGGGGGCCACCACCCGGCCCCGGTCGGGTACGGGCAGCAGGTCCGCCAGCCGGTCGACCGAGACGTCGGCCTGCCGCGTGATCACCAGGTAGCGGCCGATCCAGGTGGGCAGCTGGGCGATCACGGCCGCGTAGGTGACGACCAGGCCGAGGTCGCCGACCGACAGGTCGCCACGGCGGACCGTGGTCGCCACCACGACCAGGGCCAGCCCCGTCGCCACCTCGCCCGTGCCGCGCCCGAGCGACCTGACCACCTCGGCGCCGACCTGGTCGCGCTGCCCGGTCCGGGCCCGGCCCGCGTTGAGGGCGGCGAAGCGGCGGCCGGCGGCCGGCGCGGCGTCGGCGGCCTGGACGGCGAGGACACCCCCGAACAGGTCACCGATGAACCCGGTGACCCGGGCGGTGGCCCGGCGGGCGGCCCGCCGCCACTCCCGCAGCCGGGGACCGAGCCAGGACGTGCCCGTGGCGGCGACGACCGTCGGGACGGCCACCGCCAGGGCGACGAGGGGCTCGACGCCCACCAGCACGGCCAGGCCCACGGCGGTCGACACGGCCGCGCCCGAGAGGTCGAGCCAGACGTCGGGGACCATGGCGAGGTCGTCGACGTCGTCGCGGAACCGGCTGACCGCCTCCCCGGCGGTGTCGGGAAGGCGACCGGCCGCGGGGCCGGGATCCTCGACCAGCGAGCGGAGGACGTTGACGCGGGGCACGGTCTGCCAGCCCACGAAGCAGCCGTGCCACTGGACGGCCACCATCACGAGCCAGGACCACCGGGCCACCTCGACTCCCACGACGGCGGCCAGCAGCGCCCACACCCCCGGCTCTCCCGAGGCGACCCGGTCGAGCACCGCCCTGACCGCCAGCCCGGTGACGAGGGGCGAAGCGTAGAAGGCGACCCAGCCCACCCACGTCGTGGCGTAGGCGACCGGCTCGTTGCCGACCAGGCGCCGGGTGACGCGGGCCACGGGCCAGGGGCGCCGACCCGGTGCGGCGCGACCGTCGCCGGGGGAGGGTGTCACTCTCCCACCCCGCTGGGCTCCGGCGCGACCGGCGCGGTGACCTCGGCCGGCGCGACCGGCGCGGTGACCTCGGCCGTGACCCCCCGGCGGGGGGGCTCGCCGCGGTGTGGCGGCGCAGCGGGTGGGCGCTGGTCGCTGCGGCGCAGGCGGGCGTAGCGGCTCGACGGGTCGGCGGCCAGCGCGGCACGGGGTCCGTGCTCCACCAGCCGGCCGTCCTCGAGCACGGCGATCTCGTCCACGGAGTCGAGGGTGGCGAGGCGGTGGGCGATCACGACGGCCGTGCGCCCGGCCAGGAGCCGCTCCGTGGCGACGGTGAGCCGCCGCTCGGTCGCGGGGTCGAGCCGGCTCGACGCCTCGTCGAGCACGACGACGGCCGGTCGGGTCAGGAACGCCCGGGCGAGGGCCAGGAGCTGGCCCTCGCCCGCCGAGAGGCCGTGGGTGCCGTCGAGGCGCGTGCCGAGGCCGCCGGGGAGGGAGGCCAGCCACGGGCCGAGGCCCACCTGGTCGAGGGCGCGGCGCAGCTCGTCGTCGCCGGCGGCCCGCTGGCCGAACAGGGTCAGGTTGTCGCGGACGGTGGCCCGGAACAGCTCGACGTCCTGGGTCACCACCGCCACGCGGGCCCGGAGGGCGCCCAGGGCGAGGCTCCGCACGTCGGTCCCCCCGACCCGCACGGTGCCACCGCTGGGAGGGACGTCGCGGAACCGGGCCAGCAGCCGGCCGACGGTGGACTTGCCGCTTCCCGTGCGGCCCACGAGGCCGAGGTGGGTGCCGGGTGCCAGGTGGAGGTCGACGTCGCGCAGGACCGGCGCCCCGCCGGGTTGGTAGGCGAAGGTCACGTGGTCGAGGTCGACGGCCAGCGGTCCGGCCGGCAGCGAGGCGCCGTCCTCGGGGCCGTCGGCGATGGCCGGCGCGGTGGCCAGCAGGCCGGCTGCCCGCTGGGCGCCGGCCAGGGCCTTCTGCAGCTCCTTGAGCTGCTCGGCGATCTCCGCGAGGGGGCGCTGCAGCATGTCGGCGTAGCGGTAGAGCGCCAGGACGGTGCCGACGGTCACCACGCCCCGCTGGTGCAGCACGATCCCGGTGGCGAGGGTGGCGGCCGTGCCCAGGGCGAGCACGGCGCCCGAGGCGGCGTAGGCGCCGTCGCCGCGCCACGACGCCCGCCGCGCGGCACGCCAGGAGCGGGCGCTGTGGACGTGCAGCCGGTGGACGGCGTAGCGGCCGGCGCCGTTGGCCCGCAGGTCCTCCAGGCCGCCCAGGCGCTCCTCCAGGTCGCCGTAGAGCTGGGCGTTGACCTCGCGCTCGTGCTCCCGGGCGGCGACGCCCGCGGCCCGCAGCCGCACCATCACCGTGGTGCCGGCCACCGCGGTCATGGCGAGCACCAGCCCCGTCCACGGGTCGATCACGAAGGCGATCACCAGCATCCCGCCCACCAGCGCCGCGTTGCCGGCGATCCGCACCGCCATCCCGGCGAAGAACGTCGCCATGGCGGACACGTCGCCGTCGATGCGCTCGATGAGCTCGCCGGGGCTGTGGCGGCCGTGCCAGGCCTGCTCCAGGCGGAGGGCGTGGGCGAGGAGCTGCTGGCGGAGGCGGTTGCCGGCGCGCCATGACACCGCGGTCGAGCGCCAGACCACCGCCAGGTCGAGGCCGGCGGCGACGAGGGCGGCGGCCACGTAGGCGACGGCCAGCCCGGTCAGGGCGCTCGTCGACGCTCCCCCCAGGGCCTCGTCCGCGAACCGGCCCAGGAGGGGCGGCAGCACCAGCCGGAGCGCCATCGCCACGCCGAGCACGGCGAGGACGCCGGCCAGGGCGGGCGCCTCCGGCCGCAGCGCCCCGACCAGCAGTCGCGTCGCCCTGGCGTCGGGCCGGGGGAGGGGACCAGGCATGGATGCCCGACAGTACGGAGGGGGTGCGACGCCGCCCAGCGGGTTTCCCGGCCGGTGCACGATCGCCGCCGCTACCGGCCGGGCGTCGCCGTGGCTAGGGTTGACGGACCTCGGGCCGACATGGGTGGTGCTGGATGCACCCGGCCCGACGACGGACACGCCGCGCGGCGCGGGCCCGGGGCCCGATGCGCGGTGCCTTCACCGACGTCACCCGGGAGCACCCATGACCATCCTGCACGAGGGCGACTACAAGGTCGCCGACCTGTCCCTGGCGGAGTGGGGTCGCAAGGAGATCCGCCTCGCCGAGGTGGAGATGCCCGGCCTCATGGCCCTGCGAGCCGAGTTCGCCGACGCCCGGCCCCTCGCCGGGGCCCGCATCATGGGCTCGTTGCACATGACCATCCAGACGGCCGTGCTCATCGAGACCCTGACGGTGCTGGGTGCCGACGTGCGCTGGGTCTCGGGCAACATCTTCTCCACCCCGGACCAGGCGGCCGCCGCCGCCGTGGTCGGCCCGGACGGCACGGTGGACGCCCCGGCGGGCGTGCCCGTGTTCGCCTGGAAGGGCGAGACGCTGGAGGAGTACTGGTGGTGCACCGACCGGGCCCTGCGGTGGCCGGACGGCGGTGGGCCCAACATGATCCTCGACGACGGCGGCGACGCCACGCTGCTCGTGCACCGGGGCGCCCAGTTCGAGGAGGCCGGGGCGGTCCCCGAGGCGACCGACGACGATCCCCACGAGTGGCGCGTCATCCTCGACACGTTGCGCGCCACCATCGCCGAGAGCCCGGGCCGGTGGACCGCCACCGCGGCCAGCGTCAAGGGCGTCACCGAGGAGACAACGACGGGCGTCCACCGCCTGTACCAGATGTTCGAGAACGGCACCCTGCGCTTCCCGGCCATCAACGTCAACGACTCGGTCACCAAGTCGAAGTTCGACAACCTCTACGGCTGCCGCCACAGCTTGATCGACGGCGTCAACCGCGCCACCGACGTGATGATCGGCGGGAAGGTGGCGGTCGTGTGCGGCTACGGGGACGTGGGCAAGGGTTGCGCCCAGTCGCTGCGGGGCCAGGGAGCCCGCGTGATCGTCACGGAGATCGACCCGATCAACGCCCTGCAGGCGGCCATGGAGGGCTTCCAGGTCACCACCCTCGAGTCGGTGGTGGCCACGGCGGACATCTTCATCACCACGACGGGCAACAGGGACATCATCTCGGCCGAGCACATGGCGCGGATGAAGCACAACGCCGTCGTCGGGAACATCGGCCACTTCGACAACGAGATCGACATGGCCGGCCTCGAGCGCCTGAGCGACGTGCGCAAGGTGGAGGTCAAGCCGCAGGTCCACGAGTACGTCTTCCCCGACGGCCACTCGATCATCGTGCTGGCCGAGGGCCGCCTGCTGAACCTGGGGTGCGCCACCGGCCACCCCAGCTTCGTGATGTCGATGAGCTTCACCAACCAGGTGCTGGCCCAGATCGAGCTGTTCACGAAGACGGGCAACTACCCGCTGGGGGTGTACGTCCTCCCCAAGCAGCTCGACGAGAAGGTGGCCCGGCTCCACCTCGGCTCGCTGGGCGTCAAGCTCACCACCCTGACGCCCGAGCAGGCGGCGTACATCGGCGTGCCGGTGGAAGGTCCCTACAAGGCCGACCACTACCGGTACTGAGGCGGCGGGCCGGCCGGGCCGGCGCCCGGTCCCCGGGGGGCCGCGCCGGTCCCGGCCGCCGACCCCTCCACCATGGGTGTCACAGGTCCCCCGTATCGTCCGGGCCATGCTGTCGACGCTCCTGCTGCCGGCTCGGTGCCCTGGTTGTGGGCGGTCGGGGGCCTCGCCGTGCGCCGTGTGCGCCCGTCACCTGGTGGCCGCCCGACCTGGTGCCGTGCCGGACGGCCTGACCGCCTGCTGGTCGTTGCTGTCCTACGAGGGGGTGGCCCGCCTGCTCGTGGCCGACCTGAAGTACCGGGGCGACCGGTCGGCGCTGGGCTGGTTGGCCGACGGCATGGCCGCCCTCACCGGCCCACCCCCCGGCGCCGTGGTCACGTGGGCTCCCACCACGCCCGGGCGGCGGCGGCGGCGCGGCTACGACCAGGCCGAGCTGTTGGCCCGAGGGGTGGCACGCCGCTGGCGGGTGCCGTGCCGCCCGCTGCTGGCCCGGGAGGAGGGCCCACCGCAGACGGGTCGGTCCCGGGCCGATCGGCGGGTCGGGCCGGCGCTGCGCGCCCGACACCGGGGGCCGGACGCCGCCCACCCGGTGGTCGTTGTCGACGACGTGGTCACCACCGGCTCGACGCTGGCGGCCGCGGCCCGGGCCCTCGTCGTCGCGGGCCGGGGGCCGGTCAGCGGGCTCACCGCCGCCCGCGCCGAACGTCCCCTCCTGCAACCGCCTGTCCGTAGCGACGCCACCACCGGATGTCGAGATTCCTCCTCAAGTTCCGTCGACGACCGGCCGATGTGGACGTCGTGATGAGGGTCGTGCGCACGCACAGCGCCCGGGGGTTCGACTCCCTCCGTCGACGTCGGCACCGCCGGCGTCCCCAGAACCGCCGTCCCGCGCCCGGACGGCCGGCACCGCCGCTGGGGACCACCTCGCCCCGCACCGTGGAGGCCGCCGTCCGGGTCGTGCAGGCTCAGCCGGCCGTGAGGTCGGCGCTGGTCGAGGGAGCCTCGGCTCGGCTGGCGACCGGGTGCCGGCCCACGTCCCGGCAGATCGCCGACAGCGTCGTCGCCGAGGCGGTGGGCGCGCGCTGACGGCGTGCCGCCCGGGCCGGCGTGGCGCGGGTCCGGCCCCTCGCCCGCCGGTAGGCTTGACGGTCACATGGCACTGCTCGATCGCTTCCTCCGGATCGGCGAGGGCAAGAAGGTGCGCGCCCTCCAGTCCCTCGTCCCCGACATCGGCGAGCTGGAGCCCGAGGTGCGGGCCTTGCCCGACGATGCGCTCCGCGCCAAGACGGGCGAGTTCCGCCAGCGGCTCGACAACGGCGAGCCGCTCGACGACCTGCTGATCGAGGCGTTCGCCGTCGTCCGCGAGGCGAGCGTGCGGGTCCTGGGTCAACGTCACTTCGACGTGCAGCTCATGGGAGGTGCCGCCCTCCACTTCGGGTGGGTGGCCGAGATGAAGACCGGCGAGGGCAAGACCCTCGTCTCCACGCTGCCCGCCTACCTCAACGGGCTCACGGGCAAGGGCATGCACCTGGTCACGGTGAACGACTACCTGGCCACCCGGGACCGCGAGTGGATGGGTCGCATCCACACGTGGATGGGCCTCACCACCGGGCTCGTGGTGCCCGGCGACAGCGACCCCGCCTCCAAGCGCCGGCAGTACGCCGCCGACATCACCTACGGCACCAACAACGAGTTCGGCTTCGACTACCTGCGGGACAACATGGCCCCCAGCCGGTCGCGCCAGGTGCAGCGGGGCCACACGTACGCCATCGTCGACGAGGTCGACTCGATCCTCATCGACGAGGCCCGCACGCCGCTCATCATCTCCGGCAAGGTGGCCGAGGCGGCTCAGCTCTACTACAAGTTCGCCTCGATCACGCGAAGCCTCGTCCGGGACGACGACTACGAGGTCGACGAGGAGAAGCGCACCGTCGCGCCCACCGACGAGGGCATCGAGAAGGTCGAGCGTCAGCTGGGCATCGAGAACCTCTACGACGGCGTGGCCCAGAACCTGGTCCACCAGCTCCAGGCGGCCCTCAAGGCCAAGGAGCTGTTCAAGCGGGACAAGGACTACGTCGTCGCCGACGGCGAGGTGAAGATCGTCGACGAGTTCACCGGCCGCATCCTCGAGGGCCGCCGCTGGTCCGAGGGCCTCCACCAGGCGATCGAGGCCAAGGAGGGCGTCAGGATCAAGGAGGAGAACCAGACGCTCGCCACGGTCACGCTCCAGAACTACTTCCGCATGTACGAGAAGCTGGCCGGCATGACGGGCACGGCCCAGAGCGACGCCGCCGAGCTGGCCAACACCTACCAGCTCCAGGTCGTGCCCATCCCCACCCACCGGCCGGTGGCCCGGCGCGACCAGCCTGACCTCATCTACAAGACCGAGGACGCCAAGTTCGCGGCGGTCGTCGACGACCTGGCCGAGCGCTACGAGGCCGGGCAGCCGGTGCTGGTGGGCACCATCTCGGTCGAGAAGTCCGAGAAGCTGTCCCGGTTGCTCGACAAGCGGGGGATCCCCCACGAGGTGCTCAACGCCAAGGTGGGCCAGCACTTCCGCGAGGCGGAGATCATCGCCCAGGCTGGGCGCCTCCACGCCGTCACCGTCGCCACCAACATGGCCGGCCGCGGCGTCGACATCATCCTCGGGGGCAACGCCGAGGGCATGGCCAAGCGCGACGCCCGCGCCGAGGGGCTCGACCCCGACGACGACGAGGCCGCCGGCCGCATCGCCGAGCTCGCGGCCAAGCACGAGGTCGAGACCCGGTCCGAGGGCGACGAGGTCCGCCGGCTCGGTGGCCTGTACGTGCTGGGCACGGAGCGCCACGACTCCCGCCGCATCGACAACCAGCTCCGGGGGCGGTCCGGCCGCCAGGGCGACCCCGGGGAGAGCCGTTTCTACCTGTCCCTGGACGACGACCTGATGCGCCTGTTCGCCACGGGGGCGGTCAACTGGGTGATGGGGAGGACCCTGCCGGACGACGTGCCCCTCGAGGCCAAGATGGTGTCCCGGGCCATCGAGCGGGCCCAGACCACCGTCGAGCAGCGCAACGCCGAGATCCGCAAGAACGTCCTGAAGTACGACGAGGTCATGAACGAGCAGCGCAAGGTGATCTACGCCCTGCGCGACCAGGTGCTCGACCGTGTCGACCTGCGTGGGCGCATCGTCGACGAAGCCCTGCCCGACACGGTCAGCTCCCTGGTGGAGACCCACTGCGTCAGCGAGTACGTCGAGGAGTGGAACCTCGACGGGGTGGTGGCCGAGGTTCGCACCTACTGGCCGTCCGAGCTCACCGCCGAGGACCTCGCCCGGGCGTCCTCCACCAACGAGGTCTACGAGCTCCTGATGGACGAGGCGCTCGGCTACTACGCCCGGCGGGAGGAGTCGCTGACCCCCGAGATCATGCGGCAGGTCGAGCGCCAGGTGATGCTGCGGGTCATCGACCAGCGCTGGCGTGCGCACCTCTACGAGATGGACTACCTCCGGGAGGGCATCAACCTGCGGGCCATGGGCCAGAAGGATCCGCTGGTCGAGTGGCAGCGGGAGGGCTTCGACATGTTCGGCCAGATGATGCACGGCATCTGGCAGGACTTCATCCGCTACGTCATGCAGGTCGACGTGAAGGTGACCCAGCCGGCCCCGGCGGCGGTGCCCGAGGGTGCCGCCACCGCGGACCCCGAGGCCGCCGCCACGGCCCCGGACGGCGGCACGCCGGCGGTGGAGGGTGCCTCGGCCCGCATGGGCCTCGAGGAGGACGCCGGTCCTCCCGTCGGGGACCTGCGGTACTCGTCCCCGGCCGAGCCGGGCGGGGACAGCGGCGGGGCGCGGCCGGCCACGGCCACCGCGGTCGCCGCCCGTGACGGCGACCGCGCCGCGGCCGGTACCGCCACCACCAACGCCCCGGTGGTGCGGTCCGAGTGGGACAAGACGCCCCGCAACGCCCCCTGCCCGTGCGGGTCGGGCAAGAAGTACAAGCAGTGCCACGGCCGGGCCTGACCGGTCTTCGACACCATGCGTGACCTGACCGACGACCTGGCCGTCCTGCGTGCCCGCCTGGCCGAGGCCGAGACCTACCTGAAGGTCGACGAGTTGCGGGCCCGCCGTCCCCAGCTCGAGGCGGAGGCCGCCCGCCCCGACCTGTGGGACGACGTCGACCGGGCCCGGCGCGTCACCGCCGAGCTGGCGGCGGTGACCGACGACCTCCGGCGCTACGAGGGCCTGCTGGCTCGGCTCGAGGACGCCGAGACCCTGCACCAGCTCGGTCGCGAGGAGGGCGACGAGGAGTCGGTGGCCGAGGTGGAGCGGTCGCTGGGGGAGATCGACGCCGAGCTGCGGGCCGTGGAGCTGCGCTCGATGTTCTCGGGCGAGCACGACGAGCACGACGCCCTGGTCTCGATCCAGGCCGGCGAGGGTGGCGTCGACGCCCAGGACTGGGCGGAGATGCTGCTGCGCATGTACGTCCGCTGGGCGGAGCGCCGGGGCTTCGACGTCGAGGTCGACGAGGTGACGGAGGGGTCCGAGGCCGGGCTGTCCTCGGCCGAGCTGGTGGTGAAGGGCCGCTACGCCTACGGCTACCTGCAGGCCGAGCGGGGTGTGCACCGGCTGGTGCGCATGAGCCCGTTCAACGCCCAGGGCAAGCGCCAGACCGCCTTCGCCGCCGTCCAGGTGGTGCCCATGCTGGACGGCGACGGCAAGGTCGACATCGACGAGAGGGACATCAAGATGGACGTGTTCCGGTCCTCGGGCGCCGGTGGCCAGCACGTCAACAAGACGTCCTCGGCGGTGCGGTTGACCCACGTCCCCACCGGGATCGTGGTGTCGTGCCAGGTGGAGCGGAGCCAGTTCCAGAACCGCGACCGGGCCATGGCCATGCTCCGGGCCAAGCTCGCCGACCGCGAGCGGGCGCAGCGCGAGGCGGAGCTGGACGAGATCCGCGGCGACCAGCAGCGGGTGGGGTTCGGCAGCCAGATCCGCAGCTACGTGCTGCAGCCGTACCAGATGGTCAAGGACCTGCGCTCGGGGTTCGAGACCGGCAACGTGCCGGCCGTGCTGGACGGGGACCTCGACCAGCTCATGGAGGCGTACCTCCAGTGGCGCCGAGCCGGCGCCGACGGCGCCTGACCGGGCGCCGGGACCGGCGTGACCATCCCCGAGGCGGTCGAGGGCACAGGGTACGGTGCAGGGGCGATGTTCGTCGTGTCGCGCGGTATCTGTAATCTCGCCGCAATGGCTGGGACCGCACTCACCGTGGGCCGCCTCCCGAGGAGCGGTCGAGGGACATGATCACGTTCGAACAGGTCAGCAAGGTGTACAAGGGCGGCGTCAAGGCGCTGCGTGGCGCCACCGCCACCATCGAGAAGGGCGAGTTCGTCTTCCTGGTGGGGCCCTCCGGCTCGGGGAAGTCGACCATGCTGCGGTTGATCAACCGGGAGGAGACCGCCGACGAGGGGCGGCTCTTCGTGGCCGGCAAGGACATCGCCCGCCTCAACTCCCGGCGCGTGCCGTGGCTCCGCCGCAACATCGGCTGCATCTTCCAGGACTACAAGCTCCTGACCACCAAGACGGTCTACGAGAACGTGGCCTTCGCCCTCGAGGTGATCGGCCGGCCCCGGGCCGTCATCACCGCCCAGGTGCCGGCCATCCTCGAGCTGGTGGGCCTGGACGGCAAGGCCCAGAACCTGCCCGAGGAGCTCTCCGGGGGGGAGCAGCAGCGGGTGTCCATCGCCCGGGCCTTCGTCAACCGGCCGCTGATCCTGCTGGCCGACGAGCCCACCGGCAACCTCGACCCCGCCACGTCGGTGGGCATCATGCGCCTCCTCGACCGCATCAACCGCACCGGCACCACCGTGGTGATGGCCACGCACGACCGCTCGATCGTCGACACCATGCAACGTCGGGTCATCGAGCTGGACAGCGGCGAGATCATCCGCGACCAGGTCCGAGGGGTCTACCAGTGAACGCCCGCTACGTGCTGCGGGAGACGTTCGTCAACCTGCGCCGCAACATCACCCTCACCATCGCCGCCATCGTGACCGTGGCCGTGTCGCTGTCCCTCTTCGGCTCCACGCTGCTGGTGCGCCAGGGGGTCGACAACGTGTCCGCCCGCTGGCAGGACGGCATCGAGCTGATCGCCTTCCTGAAGCAGGACATCACGGCCGACCAGCGCAAGGCCATCGAGTCGTTCCTCGACGAGAGCCCCGACGTCAAGGAGTACGACTACGTCGACCCGGACGAGAGCCGCCAGGAAGCCCTGCGGTTGTTCGACCGGAACGAGGCCATGCGCACCAAGATCGAGAACGGGACCCGGGTGCCCGACTCCTACCGGGTGAAGCCGGCGTCGAGTGACGTCGACCTCATGGAGAGCATCGGCACCCGGCTGGCCGGCGAACCGGGCGTGCTCCAGGCCAAGGACGTGAGCGACAGCGTCAAGACCGTCACCGGCGTGTCCGAGTTCGCCCAGCGGGCGATGTTCGTGGTCGGCTCCGGCCTCCTGGTGGCGGCGCTGCTGCTGATCCTCAACGCCATCCGCATGGCGATGTTCGCCCGCCGGCGCGAGATCGAGGTCATGAAGCTGGTGGGCGCCACCAACTGGTTCATCCGCGTGCCGTTCATGTTCGAGGGCATCGTCCAGGGCCTGGTGGGGGCGCTCATCGCCCTGGCCGCGGTGTTCGGCCTCGACCGGTTCATGCAGGCGGCGTCCACCACCGAGGACTACCGGGCCATCCTGGAGGGGTTCGTCGCCACCACGTCGGAGCTGTGGTTGACCGCCGTGGTGGTGGTGGCCCTGGGCGTGGTGATCGGCGCCGTCGGCTCGGGGTGGGCCCTCAGCCGGTTCCTGAAGGTGTGACCCCGGGATCCGGACCGGGACCGGGGGCGGGCACCCGGTCCCGGTCCTCAGGGGGTGGAGAGGTCCACCGGCAGGGAGTCCAGGCCCCGCAGGACGACGCGGCCGTTCCAGGCCGGGTGGTCGCAGGCCAGCTCCATCCGGGGGAACCGCCGCACGAGGGCGGGGATGGCCTCGGCCCCCTCCAGCCGGGCCAGGGCCGAGCCGAGGCAGTGGTGGATCCCGCTGCCGAAGGACAGGTGGGTGCCGGCGCCGTCGCGCCCGAGGTCGAGGTCGGCGGCCGTGGGGCCCCAGCGGGACTCGTCGCGGTTGGCCGAGCCGAGCAGTGTGACCACCATCTCGCCGGCACCGACGGGCTGGCCGGCGACCTCGATGTCGGTGGTGGCGATGCGGCGCGAGATCTGCACCGGGCTGTCGTAGCGCAGGAGCTCGTCCACGGCGTTGGCGTCGAGGGAGGGATCGGCGGCCAACCGCTCGAGCTGGTCGCGGTGGCGCAGGAGGGCCAGCGTGCCGTTGCCGATGAGGTTGACGGTGGTCTCGTGGCCGGCCAGGTAGAGCAGGACGACCTGGTCCCGCAGCTCGTCGTGGGTCAGCCGCTGGCCGTCCTCCTCGGCGGCGATCATGCCGCTCAGCAGGTCGTCGGCCGGGTGGGCGCGCTTCCAGGCGATGGCCTCGTCGACGTGGGCGTGCATCTGGTCGGAGGCGGCCACGATGCGACGCAGGGTGGCCTCGTCGAGGAACGGCTCGAGCGAGCGGGTCATGGTGTGCGACCAGGCGCGGAGCTCGTCGCGGTCGCCTTCGGGCATGCCCAGCAGCTCGCTGATGACCACGAAGGGCAGGGGGAACGCCAGTCGGGCGACGAGGTCGACGGGCTCGCCGGGGGCGGCCCCGGCGGCGATCTCGTCGAGGAGCTCGGCCACCAGCTCTCGGACGCGGGCCCGCAGGCGCTCCACGCGACGGGTGGTGAAGGCGCTGGAGACGAGGCGCCGGAGGCGGGTGTGGTCGGGGGGGTCGATGCTGAGGATCGACCGACGGCGCTCGTCACGCCGTGCCGCCAGGTCGGCGGGGACGGGAGGAGAGGCGACGTTGCTGGCGTTCCGCTCGTCGACGCTCGTGCCGCCCAGCCGTAGCAGCTCGAAGCAGTCGTCGTAGTGGGAGAGCACCTTGAGGCCCAGGGGGTTGTGGTGGACCCTCCCCCCGGCCCGGATGGCGGCGTACTGGGTGTAGGGGTCGGCGGCGAAGCCCGGTGCGTAGGGGTTGTACGACACGCCCGCCCCGGCGTCCTCCCCAGAAAGCTCGGCATCCACGTCGGCCCCTCCGTGCTGTTCCACGCCGCCCAGGTTCCCCCAGCGCGGGTGCTCCGGCAAGGGCCGGGGGCGCCGCCCACCGCCGGCCGGGCCGCGGACGGGTCGGTCCGGCGGCTGCCGGTGCCCGGGGTGACCCACTGACCCACCCGCCTGCCGGCCGTGGCCCCGGGGGCCCGGGGGGCCCGGCCCACCGCGGGCGGGGCCGAGGGCGGTCCGGCCCCCGGGGCCCGGTGCCGGAAGCTCCCGGGCGGGGCCGGACCGCCGGCCGCATCCCTCGTGGCGACGCCCTGCTCCTCGTGGTGGCGGTGGCGGCGGTGTCGACGTCGGCGCCCCTGGTCCGGGGGGCGGAGGCACCGTCGCTGGCCATTGCCTTCTGGCGCAACGCCCTGGCGGTGCCGGTGCTGGGCGCCGGTGTGCTGGCCCGCGGCCCGCGCCGGCGCGAGCTGCGCTCGCTCGACCGCCGGACGCGCCGCCTGACGGTCGTGGCCGGCGCCCTCCTCGCCGCCCACTTCGCCACCTGGGTGCCCAGCCTGGCGCTCACCTCGGTGGCCTCCTCGGTGGCGTTGGTCGCCACCCAGCCGGCGTGGGCCGCCCTCATCGCCCGCTGGAGGGGACGGCCCGTGCCCCGGGGGGCGTGGTGGGGCATCGCGGTGGCCATGGCGGGGGCGGTGCTGCTGGGTGGCGTCGACCTGTCGAGCTCGCCGCGGGCGCTGTCCGGGGACCTGCTGGCCCTGCTGGGCGGTCTCCTGGCCGCCGCCTACGTCACCGTCGGGGCCGAGGTCCGCCGGACGGCGTCGACCACCGCCTACGCCCTGGGGTGCTACGCCACCGCGGCCGTGGTGCTGGGGCTGGTGTGCGCCGCCGGGCGCCAGCCGCTGGTCGGCTACGACGGTCGGACGTGGCTGCTGCTGGCGGCCACGGTGGCCGGCCCCCAGCTCCTCGGGCACACGGTGATCAACCGGGTGGTGGCCACCGTCGGCCCGGTGACCGTGTCGGTGGCGATCCTGTTCGAGATCGTGGGGGCAGCCATCCTGGCCTGGGCGGCGTTCGGCGAGCTGCCCCCGGCGTCGGCCGTCCCCGCTGCCCTCTGCATCGCCGGCGGCGTCGTACTCGTGGTGAGGGCGGGTGCCGGGCCGCCCGCCCCACCCGTGCCGGGCTCGGACTGAGGCGACCGCTCCCGGTGGCGGACGAGGCCACCGGTGCCACACGTCCCGGCCGGTCGTCGGCCGGCTCCCGGGGCCGGAGGCAGGGGCGGGGCGGGGGCGGGGGCCGGTGGGCGCTACCGTCCGGTGGTGCGCGTCGTGTGGATGGTGGCGGTCGTCCTGTTGGTCCTGGGCCTGGTGGCGTGGAGCACGACCTGCACCGGTCCGCGGCCACAGCCGACGGGTGACACGATCCCGCCCGGCGCCTCCACGGCGACCACCCCGCCGGAGTGACCGTGGCGGACAGGCAACGGCGGCGCGCATCACCGCCAGCGCCCTTCGTGAACCCGGCAAGGAACACGTCGAAGATCATCCCGGTGGCCCACCCGCGGGTGGACCGCCCGCGTGCTTGCACCAGGTGGCGTCTGCTTCGCGCAGCATGTCGGCGGCGGTGCGGACGTCGAGATCAGCGAGCACTTCCTGGGACCGCTCTCCCCAGGGGACGGCCGCCACCACGATGTCGAAGCCGATCGGGCCAGGGCGGCGGGCTGGAGCTCGTGCAGTGCAACGAGCGCCTACAGCTGGAGCTCTTCGACCTCGGCGCGATGGTCTTCCTTCTCCGAAAGGTGATCTGGACCGTGCCCGATTTCACCGTCGAGCGCTACCGCGACCGACTGCGGGGCATCCACCAACAGATCGAACGCGACGGCGTCTTTCATTCGACGACGTCACGCACACTCTCCGAGGCACAGGAGCCAGCGGCCACTCAGAGGTGGGGCGGTTCCACGAGCCCGCAGCTCCCACCGCCGAGGAGGCACCGCTGGCCATCACTGCCTGACGCACCGACCAACGTCGACGATCACGATGTCGACCTACACCACACCGCGGGACACGATCGCCCTACCGGAGGCCTGAACCTGTACGTCAAGGAGGTGCCCGTTCTCCCCACTCATTCGCGTCGGGCCCGAAGGACATCCGCGACAGCCTCCGATCGGAGGTCCAGCGAGGCATCGACATCTGGCGGGCCGAGCACGAGGACCCAGCACCCGAGATCGGACGCGAACAGGCCGCCAGCGAACTGGCGGCCTGGGGAACGTCTCGGTCTGCCGAGGCGGGCTCACTCGCCGCCGCAATAGCGAAGGCGGCGGTTCGAGCAAGACCGCCATGGTGGAGCTGGGGGGAATCGAACCCCCGTCCGTCGAGTGGACGACCACCGCGCTACGACCGTTCCCGTGGTCACGGCTCGTCGGTTGCCGTCCCGCCGGGTCGGGTGACCTCACGAGGAGGTCGCCGCCGGGTCTTTCCCCGGTGCCAGCGGTCTTTCCCGCCGCCAGCGGTCTTTCCCGCTGTCAACCACCGCTTCTGTTGCCAGGCTGCGGTGGTCAGGCCCCGCGTGCCATCGCTGGCCGCGACCGCTCTCACCTCACCTGATCAGCTCAGGCGGCGAGAGCGTACTGCTCGTTGGTGTTGGCAGTCTTGTTTGTGCCCCGTTTAAGGAGTCTGAGCAACTCCGGTCGCACGATGTGACGTCCGGTCTCGGCGTCGAAACCGATCAGCCCCTTGTCAAGTAGCGGACTCAGTGTAGCTCCCGATCCCGCCGGTCGGACCGTCGCCACGCCGGTGCCGGGCGTCCTGGTCGGTCGGGGGTCGGGAGCCGGGGGCTGGGAGCCGGGGGCCGGCCGGAGGGAGGAGCAGGCCCGGCCGCCGCCGGGGGAAGGGGGGCGACCAGCCGGCGCCGGGAGGCGGTGCGACGATTCGCCGCCGCGCCCCGGCGGCTGTCACGCTGGCGGGCCATGGTCGACGCCCGGTCGTGGGGTGAGCGCGATGCCGCCGTCGTGTGGCACGGCTTCACGCAGATGGCGAGCTACCTCGGCGACGAACCGGTCATCGTCGCCGCCGCCGAGGGCCACGACCTCGTCGACGTCGAGGGGCGGCGCTACCTGGACGCCATCTCGTCGCTGTGGGTCAACACCCTCGGGCACCGCGTGCCCGAGCTCGACGACGCCCTGCGCGCCCAGCTCGACCGGGTCGCCCACTCGACCCTGCTGGGCAACGGCAACCAGGTCGTCGTCGAGCTGGCCGAGGCCCTGGCGGCGGTGGTGCCGGTGGACGGGCCCCACTTCCTGTTCGCCTCGGACGGGGCGGCCGCCGTCGAGCAGACCCTGAAGATCGCCTTCCAGTTCTGGGCCAACCAGGGCGAGCGGGACCGCACCGGCTACGTCGCCCTGGGGCAGGCGTACCACGGCGACACCATGGGTGGCCTGTCCCTCGGGGACGGCGGCTTCGGCACCGACGTGTTCGACCCGCTGCGGTTCGGCCCCTTCGCCGACGCCGGTGGCAGCCGCGTCGTGCGGGGCCCCGGCTACGACGACCCGGCCGCCCTCGCCCGGGCGGCCGAGCTGGTCGACCGGCACGGCCCACGCCTGGCCGCGGTGGTGGTCGAGCCCCTGGTGCAGGGGGCCGCCGGCATGCTGGTGGCCGATCCCGGCGGCTACGGCCCGCTGGTCGAGGCGTGCCGCCGCCAGGACGTGCTCCTGGTGTGCGACGAGGTCGCCACCGGCTTCGGTCGCACCGGCACGCTGTTCGCCTCGGAGCGGTGCGGCCTGCGGCCCGACCTCATGGTGGTGGGCAAGGGCCTCACCGGCGGCTACCTGCCCATGTCGGCCACGGTGGCCAGCGACCGCGTCCACCAGGCCTTCCTCGGTCCCGACCTGTCCGAGCGCACCTTCTACCACGGGCACTCCTACAGCGGGAACGCCCTGGCGGCGGCGGTGGCCCTCCGCCACCTGGCCCTCTACGACGAGTGGGACGTGCTGGCGGGGGTGCGGGCCCGCTCGGCCCGCCTGGCCGCCCTCTGCGCCGAGCGGCTGGCCCCCCTGCCCACCGTGGCCGACGTGCGCCTCTGCGGCCTCATGGGGGGCGTCGAGCTGGCGCCGCCGGGTGAGGACCTGGGCTGGGGCCGGCGGGTGTGCGCCGCCGCCGTGCGCCGTGGCGTGCTGCTCCGCCCCCTGGGCGACGTCGTGGTGCTCATGCCCCCGCTCAACGTCACCGACGACGAGCTCGAGCGCATCGTCGACACCCTGGTGGAGGCCATCGCCGAGGTGGCGGCGGGGCGGGACGGCCGATGACCTCGGCCTGGGACCGTCGGGTCGACGACGAGCTCGGGGCCATACGGTCGGCTGGTCGCTGGCGCACCGTCCGGGACGTGGCCACGACGGGGCCGGTCAGCGGCGAGGTCGACGGCAGGCCCGTCGTGACCTTCGCCTCCAACGACTACCTGGGCCTGACCCACCACCCCCGGGTGGTGGCGGCCGCCCACGCCGCCCTGGACCGGTGGGGGACGGGGAGCGGCGCCTCCCGCCTCGTCGTGGGCAGCCGTCCCCTCCACGCCGAGCTGGAGGCCGAGCTGGCCGCCTGGAAGGGCACCGAGGCGGCGCTCCTGTTCCCCACCGGCTTCGCCGCCAACCTCGGCGTGCTGGCCACGCTGGGCTCCGACGACGTCACCATCCTGTCGGACGCCCTCAACCACGCCTCGATCGTCGACGGCGCCCGCCAGGCACGGGCCCAGGTCCGTGTCTACCGTCACGACGACCTCGGGCACCTGACCGAGCTCCTGGACCGGGTGGCGGCACCGGGGCGAGCCGCCCTCGTCGTCACCGACAGCGCCTTCTCGATGGACGGCGACGTCGTCGACGTCGACGGCCTGCTCGGGGCGTGCGCCCGGCACGGGGCCCTCCTCGTCCTGGACGAGGCCCACGCCGTCCTCGGCCCCCCGGTCGACGTGGCGGCGGCGGCCGCCCGGGGCGTCACCGTGCTGCGGGTGGGCACGCTGTCCAAGGCCCTCGGGTCACTCGGCGGGTTCGTGGCCGGTCCCCGGCGGTACGTCGACCTGCTCCGCAACCGCGCCCGGCCGTTCATCTTCACGACCGCGCCGACCCCGGCCGACACGGCGGCGGCCCTGGCTGCCGTCCGGGTGGTGCGCTCGCCCGAGGGCGGGGCGCTCACGGCCCGGCTCCGTCACCACGTCGAGCGCCTGCGCGCCGGCCACCCCACCCCCATCGTGCCCGTCGTGCTGGGGGACGAGCTGGTGGCGGTGGCGGCGTCGCAGGCCCTGCTGGCGCAGGGCCTGCTGGTGCCGGCCATCCGCCCGCCCACCGTGCCGGCCGGGACGTCGCGACTGCGGGTGGCGCTGTCCGCCGCCCACGACGCCGCGCAGGTCGACGCCCTGGTGGCGGCGCTGGCAGGCCTCGGCGGCGAGGTGCCGGAGGCCGTGGGGACGGGGACCGGGCCACGGTGACGGCCAACCGCCCCGAGCGCCTCGTCCTCGTGCTCGGCACCGGCACCGAGGTGGGGAAGACGTGGGTGGCGTGCCGCCTGGCGCGGTCGCTGCGGCAGAGGGGCCTGATCGTGGCCGCCCGGAAGCTGGCGCAGTCCTACGAGGCCGGCGACGACCTGAGCGGCACCGACGCCGCCCTGCTGGCCCACGCCACCGGGGACCACCCGGCGGCCGTGTGCCCGCAGCACCGCTGGTACCCGTGGGCGATGGCGCCCCCCATGGCGGCCGAGGCGTTGGGCCGGCCCCCGTTCACGGTCGCCGACCTGCTGGGCGAGCTGTCCTGGCCGCCGGGGGTGGGCGTCGGCCTGCTCGAGGCGGCCGGCGGGGTCCGGTCGCCGCTGGCCGCCGACGGCGAGGCCCGCGACCTGGTCCACGCCCTGCGGCCCGACCGGATCGTGCTGGTGGCCGAGGCCGGCCTGGGGACGATCAACGCCGTGCGGCTGTCCCTGGACGCCCTGGCCGGCCCGGGGGGCCACCATCCCCCGACCACGGTGGTGCTCAACCGGTTCGACGCCGGCGACGACCTGCACGTCCGCAACCACGAGTGGCTCACCGGGGTCGACGGCACCGACGTCGTGACCGGGGCCGAGGACCTCGTGGCCCGCGTCGTCGGCTGGCCCGGCTGACCGGTCGCGGCGACGTGCCGCCGTGCTCCGCCCCGTCCCGTCCGGCGCCCCCCGGCGAGCGGTGTGGGGGCGCCGGACGCCCGGCTCGCGACCGTCCCGGCGGGCGAGGTGGGGCCAGCCCCGGAGCCCTCAGCCGGGACGGCGGGCGCGGGCCATGGCCCGGCGGGCTTCGAGGTCGGCGTCCCGCTGGGCCAGCAGCTGGCGCTTGTCGTAGGTCCTCCGCCCCCGGGCGAGGGCCAGCTCGACCTTGGCGCGCCCGTCCCTGAAGTAGAGCGACAGCGGGACCAGCGACAGGTGCTGCTCCTCCACGACCTGGCGCAGCCGGTCGAGCTCGGCCCGGTGCAACAGCAGCTTGCGTCGCCGCTCGGGCTCGTGCCCCGTGTGGTCCTGGGCGTGCGAGTAGGCGCCGATGTGCATCGCCACCAGCCACGCCTCGCCGCCCTCGAAGCGGACGAAGGCGTCGCCGATCTGCACGTGCCCGTCACGGAGCGCCTTCACCTCGCTGCCCCGGAGCACCAGCCCGGCCTCCAGGGTCTCGAGGACCTCGTAGTTGCGCCGGGCACGGCGGTTGGTGGCGACGGGACGGGGGGCGGCGGGACGTGAGGGGCGGGTGGTGGAGCGGGCCATGAGCGACCGGCCAGCGTACAGGCGGTGCGGCGCGGTCGCCCGGACCCGTCGGGCGTCCCGACCGGGGAACCGCCGGTAACCTGCCGGCCCGTGCTCAGCATCACCGAGGACCTCTGGCACGAGATGGTGGGCCACGCCTACGGGGGCCTGCCCGACGAGGCGTGCGGGCTCCTGGGGGGCGACCCCACGAGCGGTCGTGCCGGCGCCTTCTACCCCTGCCGCAACGCCGCGGCGTCCAGCCGCGTCTACACCGTCGATCCCCGGGACCACCTCCGGGCCGACCGGGACGCCGGGGAGCGTGGCATGGAGATCATCGGGGTGGTGCACAGCCACACCCACACCGAGGCCTACCCGTCGCCCACCGACGTGGCCCAGGCGCCCGATCCGGGCTGGCACTACGTCATCGTGTCGCTCAAGCGGGACGACGCCGTGGTCCGCTCGTACCGCATCGTCGACGGCGAGCCGGCGGAGGAGGGGATCGGCCTCGTCGAGGGCTAGCATTGTCGACCACGACGCTCGGGTTTCGACCGGGCCCGCCTGCCGCCTACCGGGAACCGAAACGCATGGCCGTCCACTCGTCGATCCTCGACCTCATCGGCAACACGCCCATGGTCGACGTCAGCCGCCTCAGCCCCCGCCCCGGGGTCCGCATCCTGGCCAAGCTGGAGGGCCAGAACCCGGCCGGCTCCATCAAGGACCGCATCGCCTGGAGCATGGTGCGGGAGGCCGAGGCCGACGGCACCCTCACGCCGGGGCGCACGATCATCGAGCCGTCGTCGGGGAACACCGGCATCGCCCTGTCCATGATCGCCCGCCTCCGGGGCTACCCCATCAAGATCGTCATGCCCGAGAACGTGTCGGTCGAGCGCCGCCAGGCCCTCGAGGTGTGGGGCGCCGACATCATCGTCACGCCGGGCGACGAGGGCTCCAACGGTGCGGTGGCCCGGGCCCGGTTCCTGGCCGACGAGCACCCGGAGTGGGCCTTCCTGTACCAGTACGCCAACGAGGCCAACCCCCGCGCCCACTACGAGACCACCGGCCCCGAGATCTGGCGGGACTGCCCCGAGGTCACCCACCTCGTGGCCGGGTTGGGCACCACCGGCACGCTGATGGGCGTGGGCCGCTACCTCAAGGAGCGCAACCCCGCGGTGAAGGTGGTGGCGGTCGAGCCGCCGCTGGGCGAGCGGGTGGAGGGCCTGCGCAACCTGGACGAGGGCTACATCCCTCCCGTGTACGAGAAGTGGGGCGGGCCCGAGCTCCTCGACCGCAAGCGCATCGTCCGGCCGCGCGAATCGATCGAGTGGACCCGTCGCCTCGCCGACGAGGGCGTCTTCTCGGGCATCTCGGGAGGAGCGGCCCTGGCGGGAGCGGTCAAGGTGGCCGGCGAGATCGACCAGGGGACCATCGTGGTGATCCTGGCCGACGGGGGGTGGAAGTACCTGTCCACCGGCGCGTGGACCGGCGACCTCGACGAGGTGGCGGCACGGGCCGAGAAGATCATCGTCTTCTAGGAGGTCCGATGGGCAGAGGTCCCGTCACGCCGCCGCTCCCCCCGGTGGGGGGCACGAGGTGGGCCGGCGGCCCGCCCGGGCCCCGGTGAGCCCGTGAAGGTCCGGATCGGGGTCGGGCTCGGCCCCCACCCCCTGGCCGCCGACGCCGACCGCTACGTCGAGCTGGTGGACCTGCTCGAGGACCGGTCGTTCGACTCGCTGTGGCTCACCGAGCGCCTCACGGGGCCCGCACCCGACCCCCTGATCGCCCTGGCGGTGGCCGCCGGGCGCACCCGCCGCCTGAAGCTGGGCACCAGCGTGCTGGTGGTGCCGGGCCGCAACCCCGTCGTCCTGGCCGAGGAGCTGGCCAGCCTCGACCGGCTGTCCGGGGGACGCCTGCTGCCGGGCGTGGGCCTGGGGACCCCGGCACCCGCCGAGCGGCGCGCCTTCGGCGTGGCGCCCCGGGAGCGGGCCGACCTGTTCGACGAGGCCGTGGGGCTGATGCGACGGTTGTGGACCGAGGACGACGTGCACCACGACAGCGCCCACTTCCGCGTGGACGGCGTCACGCTGCGGCCTCGGCCGGTGCAGCAGCCCCTCGACGTGTGGCTGGGTGGCACCGCTCCCTCGGAGCTGCGACGCACCGGCCGACTCGGAGACGGGTGGCTGCCGTCCTTCACCGTCCCCGACGAGGTCCGGGACGGCTGGGCCACGATCACGGCGGTGGCGGCCGAGCACCACCGGGCCGTCGACCCCGAGCACCTCGGCGTGCTCGTGGTCTACACCCGGCGCCGGCTCCCCGACGGCGTCGCCGCCGCCGTCTCGGCCCGCCGGCCGGCCCTCGACCCCCGTGACGTCGTGCCCCAGGGCATGGAGGCCCTCCGCCACCAGCTGGAGCGGTTCGTCGCCGTGGGGGCCTCGAAGTTCGTGGTCGTCCCCCTCGATCCCCTTGACTGGGCTGCCGAGCTGGACGAGCTCGCCGAGGTCGTCCTGCCGCTCCAGGGCTGAGCCGGCCTCGTCGAGGTTCCTGTCGCCGCCGGGTCGAGACCGCCTCGCCAGGTCCAGGCGGGGGAGGGCGGGCCGAGGCGGGGCCCCGGCCCGCCCGCGAGTGGGGCGAGCGGCGGTGGCTCGCCGGGTCGCCCTGCCACACGCGGTGCTCCTCCTGATCGTCCTGGTAACCGTACGATCTGTAGTAGGCATGCCTACCATGTCGTACCACGTCAGGGACCTGGACAGCGCCGCCCAGACCCTCCTCGCCATCCACGCCGAGCTGGCCGGATGCCGCGACCTGCGGCCCGGACCCGTCGTCGACGCCACGTTCAGGCGGCTCGTCCGCCTGGCGGTGGAGACCGACGACGAGGCGGCCCGCGCCCTGCTCGACCGGCCGGCGGTCCGAGCCGTCGGCGACGAGCTGCGGGCGTTCTCGGCGGAGGGCGAGCACCAGCTCGAGGTGGCCTGGGCGGACCGGGTGGCGGCCAGCGCCGACCCGGTCACCGAGGTGCGCTGCTTCCCCTTCGTGGACAACTACCGGCAGCTCCACGCCATGGAGCAGGGCGCCCTCGAGCAGCTGGCCGGGGGCGGTGTGCCCTCCGACCGGGTCGCCGTCGTCGGGTCGGGCCCGTTGCCGCTGACGGCGCTCCTCCTCGCCGCGGGGGGCGCCCACGTGGACAACCTCGACCGTGATCCCGTCGCCCTGGCCGCCTCGCGCCGAGTCGTCGATGCCCTGGGAGCGGGTGGGCTCGGGTTCGTCGTCGCCGACGCCGGGGGGCCGGCCGACGTCGACCTCGCTCCCTACGGCCTCGTCGTCCTGGCCGCCCTCGCCGGCCCGACGCCGGCGGAGAAGGCCCGGGTGGTCCGCCACGTCGCCGCGAGCATGGCACCCGGGGCCGTGCTCCTGGCCCGCAGCGCCCGCGGCATGCGCACCCTGCTGTACCCCGAGGTCGACCTGGGTGCCGTCACCGGCCTCGACGTGCTGGGGACCGTCCACCCCGAGGGCGAGGTCGTCAACTCGGTGGTCGTCGCCCGCAAGGCGAAGGGCCGTTGAGGGGCATGGCGACCCTCCTGATGATCGAGAGCTGGCTACGGTCGACCGGGGAGGCCCTGCCCCCGCTCCTGGGGGACCTCGGTCACGACTACGTGCTCCTGACCCGCGACCCGGCGCTGTACGGAGCCGGTGGGCCGGCGCCGCACCCGGCGCTGGCGGGCGCGGCCGACGTGGTCGTGGTCGACACCAACGACACGGCCGCCGTCGTGGCGTCGGCGGCCGCCCTCGCCGCCGGGCGGCGCGTCGACGGCGTCCTCACGACGTGCGACCACTACCTGGTGGCGGCAGCGGCCGCCGCCGGCCGGCTCGGCCTGCCCGGCTCGCCACCGCAGGCGGTGGCGAGGGCGCTGCGCAAGCACGAGGTGCGCGCCGCGCTCGACGCCGCCGGGCTGCCCCGGGTGGACCACGCCGTGGCCACCAGCCTCGAGGGTGCGCTGTCCGCCGCCCGGCGGATCGGCTACCCGCTGGTGGCCAAGCCGGTGGACCTCAACGCCGGCACGCTCGTGCGGCGCGTCGACGAGGAGGCCCACCTGAAGGACGCCTGGCGGGCGATCAGCGGTCACGTCCGCAACACCCGAGGCCAACGGGTGGCCGGGGTCGTCCTGCTGGAGGAGGCGCTGGTGGGCGTGGAGGTCAGCGTGGAGGCGGCCACCGTCGACGGTCGCACCACCGTCATCGGCATCACCGACAAGAGCGTGACCGGGGCTCCCGCCTTCGTCGAGTCGGGGCACATGTTCCCGGCCGCCCTGCCCGCGGCGGCGGCGGACGAGATCGCCCGGTTCGCCTCGGACGCCGTGGCCGCCGTCGGCCTCCGCCACGGGCTCAGCCACACCGAGGTCATGATGACCTCGTGCGGCCCGCGGCTCGTCGAGCTCAACCCGCGCCAGGGGGGCGGCCACATCTTCGATCTCCTCCACCTGGTCAGCGGCACCCACCCCCTGCGGCTGCTCGTCGACCTGGCGCTGGGGGAGGAGCCGGTGCTCGGCACGGCGGCGGCGCCCCTCGCCACCGCGGCCGTGCCCGGTGGGAGCGCCGCCGTGGCGTTCGTCATCGCCCCCCGGCCCGGGCGGGTCACCGCGGTCGACGGCCTCGAGCACCTGGTCACCGATCCCCGGGTCCATCGCTGGGCGCTGCCAGTCCCCGCCGACGCCGCCCCCGCCGTCGACAACGAGTCGTACCTCGGTCACGTGGTGGCGGTGGATGCCGACGGCGGCGGGGCCCGCGCCGCGGCCGAGCGGCTCGTCGCCTCCCTCGGCCTGCGCTACGCCGACGGGGCCACCGCGACCCCCCTGCCGGTCGCCCTCACGTGACGGGGCCCACCGCGACGACCCGGCCGGCGCCGCCCGGCACGGGAAGCCTGCGGCACCGCCGGCGGGCCCCGGCGTCAGAGGTTGGTGGCGATCAGGAACAGGCCGAACACCGCGAACAGGGCGGCCGAGCCGACCTGCGTGGCTCGGGCGGGCAGCCGGGCGCCGAACGCCCGGCCCACCAGCACCCCCGCCGTGCCCGCCAGGACGATCCCCACCGTGGCGCCGATCCACACCAGCACCGGGTTCCCCTGGGCGGCGAGGGTGGCCGTCGCCAGCATCGTCTTGTCGCCCAGCTCGGCGACGAACATGGCCGTGGCCACCGAGAGGACGACCGACCCCCGGCCCTCCCGGACGTCCTCGCCACCTTCGTCGGCCTCGGGGCGGAGCGTCCAGGCGGCGAAGCCGAGGAACAGGACGCCCCCGCCGAGGCCGATGGCCCGCGTCGGGAGGGCCGCCCCCAGCAGCCCGCCGACCACCACGGAGAGCAGGTTGGTGGCCATGTAGGCGGCCACGACGCCGGCCAGGACCGGCCCCAGGCGGTGGCGGGCGCCGAAGCCCAGGGCCACGAGCTGGGTCTTGTCGCCCAGCTCGGCCACGAACACCAGCCCCAGGGCCGCCAGCAGTGACTCCACGATCTGCCTCCTCGGTGTCGGCTCCCGCACCTCGAGGCATGGTCACGCCGCCGAGGCGCCAGAGCGGTGGTCCCTGGCCGTCCCGGACGGGGACGCGCGGACCCCGACCCCGGACGGCGTCCGGTGGTCGAAGGTCTCGCCCACCCGCAGCACGGGCCGACCGTCCGGGCAGGGTCGCTGCCAGCATGTCGAACGGCCGTCGCGGGGCTACTCCCCTTCGGTGCCGGGGAACGTACCGGGGCCGGCCGGGGCGGTGCCACCGGCGTCCTCCGGCCCGGTCGCCCGCCGGCACGGGCTGCACCCGGCCGACCCGCCGAGCCGGGGTGCCCGGGGGTGCCTCCCTGGGGCGGCGTAGCCTCGCGGCGTGCACGAGTCGGGCCCGCTCACCGTCACCGTCCTGGGCAGCTCGGGCACGTACGCGGCACCGGGCGATGCCTGCAGCGGCTACCTGCTGCGCACCGGCACCACGGCGGTGGCCGTCGACCTCGGCTCGGGCACGCTCGCCAACCTCCAGCGCCACGTCGGGCTCACCGCGCTCGACGCCCTGGTGCTCACCCACGAGCACCCCGACCACTGGCTCGACGTGCCGCTGCTGCACAACGCCCTGCGCTACGTCCTCGAGGTCGAGGGGCTGCCGGTGCACGCCACGGCGGGGACCGGTCGACTGGCCCGCACCCTCCTCCACGAGCTGGGGCCCACCCTCGAGTGGCACACCGTCACCGCCGGCTCGTCGCTGCCGGTGGGCGACCTCGCCCTCGGCTTCGGCCTGACGGACCATCCGGTGGAGACGCTGGCCGTGCGGGCCTCGGCAGGTGGCCGCACCCTGCTCTACAGCGCCGACACGGGCTCGGGCTGGTGCCCCGGCCCGCTGGGTGAGGGCGTCGACGTGCTGCTGTGCGAGGCCACCCTGGTCCCCGGCGACCAGGATCGCCTCCAGCACCTCACCGCCCGGCAGGCGGCCGGGTACGCGCGGGACGTGGGGGCCGGCCGCCTGGTGCTCACCCACGTGCCACCGGGCGTCGACCGGTCCCAGCAGGTGGCTCGGGCCGCCGAGGTCTTCACCGGTCGGATCGACGCCGTGCGGGCCGGCGACGTGTTCCGCGTGTGAGGCCGGGCCACCGCCGGCCGGGGCGCCGGCCTGGTGACCGGGGGCAGGCAGCGGCGGGGCGACGGGTGGGGCCGCCCGGGCCGGGGCGGGTCGGCGGGGACGGCAGTCGCGGGGGCGCGGGTACGGTGCGGCGATGAGATCCGACGGCCGAGCCCCCGACGAGCTGCGCCCGGTGGCGTTCGAGCGTGACTTCACCGAGATGGCCGCCGGGTCGTGCCTGGTGAGCTTCGGGCGGACGCGGGTGCTGTGCACGGCGTCGATCGAAGCCGAGGTGCCCCGCTGGCTGCGGGGTCGGGGTACAGGCTGGGTGACGGCCGAGTACTCGATGCTGCCCGGGTCCTCGCCCGAGCGCGTCCGCCGCGAGGTGAGGGACGGCCACCCGTCGGGCCGCAGCCAGGAGATCCAGCGGCTGGTCGGCCGGGCGCTGCGGTCCGTGTGCGACATGGGCGCCCTCGGCGAGCGCCAGGTCGTCGTGGACTGCGACGTGCTCCAGGCCGACGGCGGCACGCGCACGGCAGCGATCTGCGGCGGCTACGTCGCCCTCCACGACGCCCTGGCGCGGCTGGTCATGGCCGGGGCCATCGCCACCCACCCGCTCACCGCCCTCTGCGCCGCGGTGTCGGTGGGGGTCGTCGGTGGCGTGCCCGTCCTCGACCTGCCCTACGTCGAGGACAGCCGAGCCGAGGTCGACATGAACGTCGTGATGACCTCCCAGGGCCGCTTCGTCGAGGTGCAGGGCACCGCCGAGGGCCAGGCGTCGTTCACCCGGTCCGAGCTCGACGCCCTCCTGGAGCTGGCCCACAAGGGCATCGTCGAGATCGTCGCCCGCCAGCGGGCGACGGTGGCCGAGCCGCCGCCGCCCCGGGCGCTCGTGGTCCCGGCATGAGGCGGGTCCTGCTCGCCACCGGCAACCCCCACAAGGTGGCGGAGATCCGGCGGATCCTGGGCGGGTCCTGGCAGGTGGAGGCCCGCGACCCGGGGGTCGAGGAGACCGGGAAGACCTTCGAGGAGAACGCCCTCCTCAAGGCCAGGGCGCTGGCCGAGGCCACGGGGGAGCTTGCCCTCGCCGACGACTCGGGCATCGAGATCGACGCCCTGGACGGGGCCCCGGGCGTGCGGTCGGCCCGGTGGACCGACGAGGGGGACTGGATCCCCCGGGTGCTGCGCGAGCTCGACGGCGTGCCCCTGCCGGGCCGGGGGGCCCGGTACGTGTGCGCGGCCGCCGCCGTGTGGCCGCGGGGACCCGCCGTGAGCGGCGAGGCGGCCCGTCCGGCGACCGGCGAGGCGGCTGCCCCTCCGGGGGCCGGCGAGGGGGGCCACGAGGTGGTCGTGCGGGCCACGGTGGAGGGTGTGGTGGTGACCGTGCCCCGGGGGTCCGGTGGCTTCGGGTACGACCCGGTGGTGCAGCCGGTCGAGGGCGATGGCCGCACCTTCGCCGAGATGACCGACGAGGAGAAGGAGGCGCTCAGCCACCGGGGCCGGGCCTTCCGTCGCCTGGCGTCGCTGCTCGAGCGCGCCTGACCGTCGGACCGCGCACGCGGCGCCGACGGTCGGCGGGTCGGCCGCCGTGGGGCGTCAGCCGCCGGCGACGGAGGCCAGGTGCTGGCGCAGCACGTAGGGGAGGATGCCGCCGTGCCGGTAGTAGGCCGCCTCGGTGGGCGTGTCGATGCGGGCGGTGACGGGGATGGTGGCCAGCGCCGAGCCGTCGGCCCCGGTGACCTCGACGTCGAGGGCGGCGCCCAGGAGGGCGGCGGGCTCGGCCCCGGCGATGCCCCGAATGGTGAAGGTCGCGGTGGCCGCCGAGTCGCCGTCCACCCCCAGCTCGGCCAGGCTCCGCCCGTCCCTGACCTGCAGCGGGAGCACGCCCATGCCGATGAGGTTGGACCGGTGGATGCGCTCGAAGCTCTCGGCCACCACCGCTCGCACGCCTAGCAGGGCCGTCCCCTTGGCCGCCCAGTCGCGCGACGAGCCCGACCCGTACTCCTTGCCGGCCAGGACGACGAGCGGCACGCCCTCCTCCCGGTAGCGCTCGGCGGCGTCGAAGATCGACATCTGGTCGCCCGTGGGCTGGTGGACGGTCACGCCACCCTCCGTGCCCGGGACCAACCTGTTGCGGATGCGGGGGTTGGCGAACGTGCCCCGGATCATCACCTCGTGGTTGCCCCGGCGTGACCCGTACGAGTTGAAGTCCTCCGGTCCCACGCCCTGGTCCAGGAGCCACCGGCCCGCCGGGCTGTCCCGGCGGATGGCACCGGCCGGCGAGATGTGGTCGGTCGTGACGCTGTCGCCCAGCAGCGCCAGGGCCCGGGCCCCCTCGACGTCGGCGAGCGGGTCGGGCTCCTCGGGCATCCCGTCGAAGTAGGGGGGGCGCCGCACGTAGGTGGACGTCTCGGACCAGGCGTAGGCCCCGCCCTCGGCCACCGGCAGGCTCCGCCAAAGCTCGTCGCCCTCGAGGACCCGGCCGTAGGCGGCTCGGAACATCCCCGACTCGAGCGACCGCTCGACGACCTCGTTGACCTCGGCCGACGTGGGCCACAGGTCCCGGAGGTAGACGTCCTTGCCGTCGGCGTCGGTGGCCAGCGGCTCGGTGGTCAGGTCGACGTCCATGGTGCCGGCCAGGGCGTAGGCGACGACGAGCGGCGGTGACGCCAGGTAGTTCATGCGGACGTCGGGGTTGATGCGCCCCTCGAAGTTGCGGTTGCCCGACAGCACCGAGACCAGGGCGAGCCCGTGCTCCTCGGCGGCGCCGGCCACCGGCGCCGGGAGGGGGCCGGAGTTGCCGATGCACGTCGTGCACCCGAAGCCGACGACGTCGAAGCCCACCTTGGCCAGGTCGGGGAGCAGCCCGGCCCGGTCGAGGTAGTCGACGACCACCTTCGACCCCGGGGCCAGGGAGGTCTTGACCCACGGCTTGCGGGTGAGGCCGCGGGCCACCGCCCGCCGGGCCACCAGGCCGGCGGCCACCATGACCTGGGGGTTGGACGTGTTGGTGCAGCTCGTGATGGCGGCGATGGCGACGTGCCCGTGGTCGAGGGTGACGTCGAGCTCGGCGTCGAGGCCGGCGCTGGCGTCGAGCCGCACGGGGACGCGGGCGTGGGGCCGGCCGGCCACCTCCTGGTCGAGCGGCGCCGTCGCACCGCCGGGGTCGGGCGACCGCGGCCCGTCGCTGATGGCGGAGGGCGGATCGCTGGCGGGGAAGGAGTGGGCGTCGGCGGTGTCGTAGCCGTCCCCGATCGACACGGGGGTGCCGGCGGCCGGCACCCCCGGGCCCGGGGTGCGGGGCAGCGAGTCCAGGAGCGCCGCTGCGAACCGCTGCCGTGCCTCTCGCAGCGGCACCTTGTCCTGGGGGCGGGCCGGGCCGGCGATGGCGGGCTCGACCGTGGACAGGTCCAGCTCCAGGGTCTCGCTGAAGGTGGGCTCGACCGTGGGGTCGTGCCACAGCCCCTGCTCCTTGGCGTAGGCCTCCACCAGGGCGACGCGCCGCTCGTCCCGGCCGGTGAAGCGCAGGTACCGCAGGGTCTCGTCGTCGACGGGGAAGATGGTGACGGTCGACCCGTACTCGGGCGACATGTTGCCGATGGTCGCCCGGTTCTCGAGGGGCACGTTGGCGACGCCCGGCCCGTAGAACTCCACGAACCGTCCCACCACGCCGTGGCTGCGCAGCATGGCCGTCACGGTGAGGACGAGGTCGGTGGCGGTGACTCCCTCCGGCAGCTCGCCGGAGAGCTTGAACCCCACGACCCGGGGGATGAGCATCGAGATGGGCTGGCCCAGCAGCGCGGCCTCGGCCTCGATGCCGCCGACGCCCCAGCCCACCACGCCGAGGCCGTTGACCATCGGGGTGTGGGAGTCGGTGCCGATCAGCGTGTCGGGGAAGGCGACGCCGTCGCGGTCGGCCACCACGGTGGCCAGGTGCTCGAGGTTGACCTGGTGGCAGATCCCCGTGGCGGGGGGTACCACCGCGAGCTGGCCGAACGCCTGCTGGCCCCAGCGCAGGAATTGGTACCGCTCGAGGTTGCGCTCGTACTCCAAGCGGGCGTTCCGTTCGAGGGCGTCGGGCCGGGCGAAGACGTCGACCTGCACCGAGTGGTCGATCACGAGGTCGGCGGGGATGAGGGGGTCGAGGTGGGCAGGGTCCGCGCCCCGCTCGGCCACCGCGTGCCGCATGGCGGCCAGGTCGACCACGGCGGGAACGCCGGTGAAGTCCTGCATCAGGACCCGGGCAGGGAAGAAGCTGATCTCCCGCTCGCCGCCGGCGGCGGGCCGGCCGTCCCAGCTGGCCACGGCCGCCACGTCGTCGTCGGTGACGCGGACGCCGTCGTCGTGGCGCAGCAGGTTCTCGAGCAGGACCTTCAGGGAGTACGGCAGGCGACCGACGTCGAACCCGTCGCCGAGGGCGGACAGTCGGTGGATCTCGTAGCGCTCGCCGCCGGCCTCGAGCGTGTCTCGGGCGTCGATCGCGACCATGGGTACCTCCGGGGGGCTCGACCCGGGCACCGTACCCACTGTGGCGGGGGGACCGTCGCACCCGCCCCCGGGGCCGGTGCGTGGCGGGGGCCGTCGCTCAGCGCCCGCCCGCCAGGAGGGCGAGCGCCAGCGCCGCGCCCACGGCCAGCTCGACCAGGCCGCCCGCCTCGGCCTCGTTCTGGATGCGGCAGTGGAACCGGTCCACGGCGGCCGGGAAGGGCGAGCGGCCGAAGAAGTGCCGGCCGGGCTTGTCCATGTCGATGAGGCAGGC
>DASUJB010000137.1:0-11956 GCA_036279475.1 Acidimicrobiales bacterium
CGGGCGCTCGACAACGTGATCCGGCGCCTGCGCCGCCGCATCGCCCCGCTGGGCATGACGGTGTGCGCGGTGCGGGGCACCGGCTTCCTCCTCGACGTGGGCGAGCTCCCGGGGGGCGCGGCGCCCGCGCCTGGTCGCTGACCGGCCCCTCAGCCCCCGGCCGCCTCGTGGCGGATCGACCGGTAGAGGAGGAAGGCCCGCACGACGCCCAGCACGGCGATGCCGGCCATCACGGCGCGGCCCACGGCGGAGTCGACGACGGCCAGGAGCGCCAGGGCGATCACCACCGTGGCGGCGACCATGGCCAGGCCGGTACGCACCTTGCGCGGGTCGGCTCGCTGCTCGGGCATGGCGCCAGTCTCGCCGATCCCGGGCCCGGCGTGCGACGCGACCGGCTGGCGGATCCCTCCGACCGACCGCCCGTGAGGTTCGCGTCACACCGACGGCACGAAGGCGTCAACATCCCGGCGAGAGACGTGAAGCAGATGGCACCGGGTGGTTCACGACGGGGACACGGGACCGTGACAGCCCCTCCCTACGTTCACGATCGGGTCAGACACCGGCGTCGGACCCGTCCCCGGGAAACGTCTGGAAGGAACGCACACCCATGTCCCTCGGCTTTCGTCGTGACGCGAGAGCCGGCATGTCGTTCGGGCGGAAGGCAGCAGTGGGGTTGGCCCTGGCGGGCACCCTCATCGTCGCCGTCCCGGGCGTCGCCGGCGCGCAGGACGTCGACCCCTCCGAGGCGGTCACCGCCCTCGGGCAGCAGGCCAACCTGCTGTGGATCGTCATCGGCGCCTTGCTCGTGATCTTCATGCAGGCCGGCTTCGCCCTGGTCGAGACCGGCTTCTGCCGTGCCAAGCACGCCGCCCATGTCGTGTCGACGAACTTCGCCATCTTCGGCCTCGGCTTCGTCGGTTACTTCCTGGTCGGCTACTCGTTCATGTTCGGCGGCTACAGCTACGTGCTGCCGGGCTACGACTTCGGCTACACCGCCCCCCTCGGCGACGCCCTCGTCGGCAGCGGGAACTGGGTGTTCCTGTGGCACGGCGGCTTCGCCCTGTCGGGGGACGCCATCGCCACGTCGGGCGGCGCCGCCGTCATCGGGTTCTTCCTCTACATGGTGGCCTTCATGGACACGGTGGCCACCATCCCCACCGGGGCCATGGCCGAGCGGTGGCGGTGGAACGCCTTCGTGGGATGGGGCCTCTTCTGCGGGGCCGTCTACTACCCGATCTTCGGGGCGTGGACCTGGGGTGGCGGCTGGCTCGCCAAGACGTGGGACACGATGGACCTCGGGGCCGGCTACGTGGACTTCGCCGGCTCCGGCGTGGTCCACACGGTGGGCGGCGTCGCCGCCCTGGCCGGTGCCCTCGTGCTCGGCCCGCGCATCGGCAAGTTCAACGGGGACGGCTCGCCCAACACGCTGCCGGGCCACCACATCCCCATGGCCATGCTGGGCTGCTTCATCCTCCTCTTCGGTTGGTTCGGCTTCAACGCGGCGTCGACCCTCGCCACCACCGACGTGCAGTTCGCGGTGGTGGCTACCAACACCGCCGTCGCCGGTGCCTTCGGCGCCGTGGTGGCGATGTTCGTGATGATGCGCAAGATCGGCAAGCCGGACCCCGGCATGATGGTCAACGGGATGCTGGCCGGCCTCGTCGCCATCACGGCACCGTGCGCCTTCACCAGCCCGGCGTGGTCGGCCGTCATCGGCACCATCGCTGGCGTGCTCGTCGTGTACGCGGCCGAGTTCGTCGAGCGGGTGCTCAAGGTCGACGACCCGGTGGGCGCCATCGCCGTCCACGGGGTGTGCGGCACCTTCGGCGTGCTGGCCGTGGGCATCTTCTCGAACGGCAGCTATGGAGGGGCCTGGAACGGCTCCGACGTGTCGGCCGTCGAGGGCGTCGTCGCCGGGGAGTTCGGCCAGCTCGGCGCCCAGGCCCTCGGCGTGCTCGTCCTGTGGACGGTCATCTTCGGCATCGCCTTCGCGTTCTTCAAGGTGCAGGACGCGGTCATGAAGGGCGGCATCCGCTCGGCGGAGGCCGACGAGCTGGCAGGCCTGGACCTGCCCGAGATGGGTGCCCTGGCGTACCCCGAGTTCCGGCAGGTGGACATCGTCGCCGAGGTGGGGACGGGGGGGCTGAGCCCCACCAACGAGAACCCCGACGCCGACAAGATGCCCGTCTGACCCCTGGCGGCCAGCCGTGTGCCACCCCGGGCGGGTCCGGTCGACGCCGTGCCCGCCCGGGGGCCGCGGCCTCCCCCCGAGGCCCCGGCGCCCCCCAGGGGAGGCCTCGCCGCGTCAGTCGACGCCGCGCTCGATGTAGGCCTTGGTGCGCCGCTCGGCGGTGCGCCGCTTCCACATCTTCAGCTTCCAGTGCCGTCGACGCCGGGACGAGGGCCGGGCCCCGTCGGGCCGGCGTCGCCGCTCCGCCCGGAACCCGACACCCGGCTCGTCGACGTCCTCGGGTTGCACGCCACCGAAGATCTGACCGGTGACGCCGGCCAGCTCGGTGGTGACCCGATGGCGCTCCGAGCGGGCCTGGACACGGCGCTCCTCGTGGTGGGGGAGGACGACGTCGCTGCTGCGGTGACGGTTGCTCATCGATGCCCTCTCTGTCGAAAAGGGGTCGACCTGACGGGCACCCCTGGTGCCCCGCTGCCGTGCCCCTGACGGTAGCCGTCCCCGAGTCGGCTGTCCCGGGGTCCCTCGACGGCTCCGGGGACTGGTGGCCGGGCGTCGCCGGTGGTTGCACCGTGCCGGTGGGCCGCCGGTAGCCTCGCCCCCGTGCACGACGTGGCCACCGCTCCCCGCCCGGCCCCCGACGTCGCCATGCGGCGCCTGCTCCGCATCCCCGAGGGGCGCACCTGCTCCGTGGATGCCGCCCAGCGGGCCTTCTCGACCTCGGTGCTGGTGTCGGCCACCCGTTGCACCCTCACCTACCTGGTGCTGCCCTTCCTGCTCCCGGCCATCGGGCTCGCCGCCGGGGTCGGCCCGCTGATCGGCATCCCGGTGGGCGGCGCCGCCATGGTGTCCAACGTCCTCACGATCCGACGCTTCTGGGCTGCCGACCACCGTTGGCGCTGGGCCTACACGGCGCTGGCCCTCACCGTGATCGCCCTGCTGGTGGTGCTCATGGTGGAGGACGTCGCCTCGCTGGTCGGGTAGGCGGCGGGTACACGCCGTGCGGCGACTGGCCCTCGTCACCGTCGGGTTCCTGGCCGTGGGCCTGGGTGGCCTGGGTGTCGTGCTGCCCGGCCTGCCCACCACCGGCTTCTTCGTCCTGGCGGCGGCCTGCTTCGCCCGGTCCAACCCTCGCTTCGAGCTCTGGGTGCTCGGGTTGCCGGGCGTCGGCGGGATGGTCCGCGACCACCGGGCCGGCCTCGGCATGCCACGCCGGGCCAAGGTCGTGGCCATCGGGATGATGCTCACGGCCTGCGCCCTCAGCGCCCGGGCCCTCGGGACACCGGTGGTGGCCGCCGTCGTCCTCGGTGCCGGGGCGGTCGGAGCCGCCTACGTCGGCTGGCGGGTACCCACCCGGGAGGTGGAGCTGGCCCGCCGGGCCACGGCCGACGGCCCGCCGGCTGGACCCGGGAGCTGACGGTCGTGGCGGGCCCTCCGGCCCGTACCTCGGGACTGCCCGGGAGCTGACGGTCGTGGCAGGCCCTCCGGCCCGTACCTCGGGACCCGGGGAGGCGCACGACCCCCCACGCGCTCCCGACGGTGGTGCCGGCGGGCCTCAGTCGGCGTAGGCCCCGGCCTGCCGGGCCACCATCGCCTCGATGTCGCCCATCGCCACGTTGGCGTCGACCAGGTGCATGCCCCAGGCGTCGCTCAGGTCGCCACCGATGTCGTCCGTGCGGGGATCCCGGGGGTCGCCCGCCACCGTGAGGGCGAGGTAGGTGAAGTCGCCGTCGCTCACGCACTCGCCGGTCACGAGGCCCGGGTAGGTGACCCACGGCGTGGCGACCTCGGCGGTACCGGTCCGCCCCGCGAACGGGCGGGCACCGGACGGACCACCCAGGAGCGCCCCGCGGGGCTGCTCGACGGGGAGGTACGGGTGGAGCTCCGCCGGCCCGCCCTGCGGTGCCGCGGGGTTGACGCACGCCGCCCTCGTCGTGCCCGCGGACCGCCCGAACAGGGCACCGTCCCGTGGAGGGCGGCTGGCGCGGTAGGACGAGTACGTCACGACGCAACCGGTCTGGTCGGTGGCCCGGCACAGAGGCACGTGGGAGAACGACCCGCCCACCACCCGACCCTCGGGCACCTGCACCGACGCGCCCAGCACGTAGGCGGCGACGAGGCGGTCGCGGAGGAGGGGCTCGTCGTCGATCTCCTCGGCGACGAGCCGCGCGACGAGGTTCCCGCCCTGCGAGTGGCCCACCAGGACGAAGCCGCGGCCGGCGCTGTCGTGGGCGACGTAGTGGCGGAAGGCGTCGAGGACGTCGGCGTAGGCGACGTCCCGGGGATCACGGCCACGCTGGGCCGGGGGCCGCCCAAGGGCCGACAGCGTCACCTGCCGGTAGACGGGGGCGTAGACGCGGCAGCTCGACGTGAGGCGGGCCACCTGGTTCCACACGGTGACCACCTCCTGGCTCACGGCGGGGACCAGGTCGCTGTTGGGGCCGGGGTCGCGGCTCGTCGTCGGGTAGACGTAGAAGCAGTCGACCGGCGGGTGCGCCGCCGGCTCGTGGTGGAGGACCTCCGTCGTCCCGTCGGCCGCCACCGCGGTGGCGTCGAGGTCGACGTGGCAGGCATCGTCGGCCTTGCCCGGTCGGCACAGCCAGTGGGCGTCGTCGGCGTAGGTGGCGCTGGCGTGGTGCCGGTAGGCAGGTGGGAGGGCGGGGCCGGCGGCGGGGCCGCCCCCGTCGGCGCAGGCGGACACGGCGGACAAGGCGGCGACGACGACCGCCCCCAGCGTCCTACAGGTCGCTCGCACCGCGCCGCGCCCCCTCCGTGCCACCGACGCCGGCAACTGTAGCAATGCGCCTCAGGTCGACGGCGGGGGGGCGGGGAGCGCGGGCCCCGAGGATCGGCCCCGCTTCAGCTCGAGCAGGCCGTCGACCGTGGACAGCTCCAGCACCAGGTCGAGCAGCCGGGCGCCGTCCTCGCCCCGGGGGCCGGGGTTCACGATGGGACCGAACATCCCCACCGGCGGGGAGCCGTGGGCCAGGACCGGTGAACCGACGTCGGGGCCGGCCAGCTCGAGGGCCCGACGGGTCGACCGCTCGACGTCGGCGTCCCAGCGGTCGTCGTCGAGGGATGCCAGCCACCAGGCGGCCCCGGCGGACGTGGCCGCCTGGCGGACGACCTCGGGGGTCAGCTCCTCGCCGCCGTCGTGGACACGGCGTCCCACCTCGGTGTAGACGGCACCGACGAGGTCGTTGCGGCCGGCGTCGTCCAGGGCGGCGAAGAGGCGGTGGGCGGCGGAGGCCGCCCGTGCCGGTGCCACGTGCTCCTCGGGGAGCTCGCCGCCGTTCACCACGACCAGGCTGAGGGACTGCCAGCTGACGTCCACGCCCCGGCGGGCGGCGGCGTCGACCAGCCAGCGGGACGTCAACCAGGTCCACGGGCAGGCGGGATCGAAGAAGAACTGCACGGCGCTCATGGGTCGATCCAACGGACCGGTCACCCCTGCTGTTCCCCCTCTCGGCGACACGGCACCGGGAGGGGTCGGCACCGTGTAGCCGGCCTGCACCATCGCCGCCAATCCCCCCGGTACCCTGACGGTCCGGCGGTCACGGTCGTTGCCGCTCCCCGAATGGCGTCAGTAGTGTTCGCCAGGCTTGGGCCCGGGGTGGGCTGCAGCGGAGACGGAGGCCGCAGTGCCAATGGATGCCAAGAAAGCCTTCATGGTGACCGCGGCGGCGTTCCTCGTGCTGTCCATGTGGCACAACCCTACGGGTACGGCCAATGCGTTCGGTGACTTCCTCAGCAACATCGGTGGTTTCATCGAGGATGCCATCGACAAGTTCACCGAGTTCTTCCGGAGCCTGACGGCCTGATGTCCCCCCGGCGCAGCCGCGACGTGGTGCAGTCGTTCGGGTCGCTCGACCCGGACTCCCTCCCTTCCGTGCAGGGGGCGGGAGGCCCGCCCCCTGCGCCGCGCCGCTCGCCCCGGAGCGTGAGGCGCAGCCTCGGCGAGGGCCTGGGTGACCTCCGCCGTCGCCTCCTCCCCCTTCCCGACGAGGTCGTGAAGGACTTCCTGGCCACCGACGAGAAGGTCATCCACAGCGACCATCCGTCCTTCCGGTCCTTCGTGATCCAGAACACCGTCCTCTTCCTGGGCGTGCTGGCGGCGGCAGCCGCTTTCCTCGGCATCGCCTTCAACGGCTCGCTGATGGCGTCGGCCCTCCTGTTGGTGCTGCTCGCCGTCGCCCTCCTCGTGCTCGTGGCCCGGCGGCTCGAGGAGAGATACACCAGCTACGTCATCACCGATGCCCGGATCATGCACCTCAAGGGCATCGTCAGCCGCCGGGCGCATGCCATCCCCTGGGCCCGCATCACCGATCTCACCATCGAGCAGAACCTGTGGGGGCGGATGTTCGGCTACGCCACCCTCCACATCGACTCCGCCAACGAGGAGTCCGGGCTTCGCAACCTCGAGGGCGTCAGCGATCCGGTTCGGTTCAGCAAGCACGTCGTCGACATGGTCGTGGCCAAGCAGGGCACCACGGAGCCGAGGTGGGCGGCGGCCGGTGCGGCACCACCACCGCAGACCGAGCGTGGCCTGAAGAGGGTGCGGTCCTCGACGCGCCGCCTCCGGACCGGGGGTGCGTGGCCGGCCACCGGCGCGCCAGCCCGACCGCCGCGGCCCGACCGGGGCCTGCGCCGGTTGCGGTCCTCGACGCGCCGCCTCCGGATGTCGGCTCGCCAGCGCTCCGAGCCCGTCCGCCCGGGGACGGGCGCACCGGAGGGCACGTCGCTCCAGGGGCAGCTCTCCCGGAGGACCACCCGGACGGTGCGCCGCGCCCCCGGGTCCGTCGGTCCCGGCTCCGCCAACGGCCACGCCGCCGGGACGGCGAACGGCGCCGCCGCCTCCGCCAACGGGCATGGGGCCGGGACGGCGAACGGCTCCCTGAACGGCCACGCGGCCGCCGAGCGCATCACCGGCGAGCAGACCGAGCCGGTCGACTACGGGCTCTCCTGGCGCGACGACGGCTGACCGTCCACGGACGACGGCTGACCGCGACGTCGGCCTCGGCGCGGCCCCGCATCTCCCCTCGGCCCCGGTCGCCCTCGGGCTCAGCGCCCGAACATGGCGAGCCACTCGCTCTCGGTCCGCGGGGCGAGCACGAAGTTCCACCGGCGGGTGTCGCCCATCGACTGGGACGGCTCCGCCGAGTACATGTGGCCGGGGAACAGCACGGCGTCGTCGGGGATCCTCGCCAGCTTCCGGGTGAGGCTCTCGTACAGCTGCGCCGGGTCACCCCCGGGGAGGTCGGTGCGCCCGCAGCCCTCCAGGAAAAGGGTGTCGCCGGAGACGAGGTAGCGGCCGTCGACGAAGAAGCACTGGCTGCCGGGGGTGTGGCCCGGGGTGTGGATCAACTCGATCGCCACGTCGCCCACCCGCACCACGTCCCCGCTGTCGTGCAGCACGAGGTCCGACGCACCGACCCCCGTGGCCTGCTCGACCCACGGCCCCTCGTCCCTCTGGACGTGGACGGGGACGGGGGCGTGTGCGAGGAGCTCTCGCAGGCCGCTGATCTGGTAGCCCATCATGTTGCCGCCCACGTGGTCCTGGTGGTGGTGGGTGGCGAGGGCGCCGGTGACCTCCATCCCGTCGGCGGCGGCCACGTCGAGGATCCCTTCCACGTCGTAGGCGGCGTCGACCACGACCGCCTGGCCCACGGCCCGGTCGCCGACGAGGTAGGCGAAGTTCACCATCTGCCGGGCGAGCGGATCCGTGCCGGCGATGTCACGCCCGGCGAGGAGCTGGCGGAAGTAGAGGCGATCCGGGCGGTCGGCGGCGTCGACGCGGCTCATGGGGGAAGGCTACCGGCGCGGTCCCCGCGGGGTCCGGGCCGTGGTGGCCCGGCGCCGCCACGACCGCGGGGCCTGGTGGACGGTCGTGGCGGGGTGACGCCTCGAGCCGGGCGCCCTCGGTCGGCGCCCCGGGCGCCCGGGGAGCGCCCGAGGGTTGCCGCCGCGAGGACGTGGTCCTACGGTCCGCTCCCGTGAGCTGCCGCCCCGGCTCCCGTTCCCTCCACCGTGAGGTGGCGTGATGGCGCGTGAGTCGGTCGACCGCGACCGGACCGTCGCCGCCGTGGACGAGGAGTACGCCGCCATCCTGTCGCTGGCCGAGGGCCTGTCCGCCGAGGACTGGGGCCTGCCGACCGCCTGCCCCGGCTGGTCGGTGAAGGACAACGTCGTGCACGTGCTCGGCACCGAGGCGATGCTGCTCGGCCGGCCAACCCCCGAGGTGGTGCTGCCCGGCGACCTGCCCCACGTGCGCAACGACATCGGCCGGTTCAACGAGCGGTGGGTCGAGGCCTACCGGTCCCGTCCCCCGGGCGACGTGATGGCGGGCGTGCGCGAGGTGGTGGGGGCCCGCCGGGTCGCCCTGGCCGGCATGGACCAGGCCGCGTTCGACGCCGAGACCGCCACCCCCGCCGGCCCGGACACCTACGGCCGGTTCATGCGCATTCGCACCATGGACATGTGGGTCCACGAGCAGGACGTCCGCCAGGCCGTCGGCCGCCCGGGACACGAGGGTGGCCTGGCCCCGGCGGCCGCGCTGGACGAGATGACCCTGGCGCTCGGGTTCGTGGTGGGGAAGAGGGCGGCGGCGCCGGCCGGCTCCACCGTGCGGTTCGAGCTCACGGGCCCGTCGGGTCGCCGCATCGACGTCGAGGTCGGCGACCGGGCGCGCGTCGTGGAGGCCGTGGCCGGCACCCCTACGGTCACCCTGACGATGCCCGCCCTGCTCTTCACCCGCCTGTGCTGCGGTCGGGGCCCCGATCCCTCGGGGGTGCGGGTGGAAGGTGACGTCGGGCTGGGCCGTGCCGTCGTGGCCGGCCTGGGGTACATGATCTGACGCCGTGCCGGCGGGGGGAGGCCGATGACCCGGGTTGTCCCTGGCGCGCGTCGTAGGCTTCTGCTGCGTGGGCTTCACCGACCGCTTCAAGGAGGCCGCGGAGGCCACTCGTGCCCGGCTGACCGACGACGGCACCGCCGTCTCCGGGGCCATCCACGGCGTCCATGCGATCTCTCCCCAGCCGAACGACCTCGATGTCGCCGCCCGGGCGATGGAGCGGGGCGCCCCGGACCCGTACTCGCTCATCACCCACGACGAGGTGGTGGCGCTCACGGGCATCCCGGTCGGTGGGCCGTCGCTCACCTACGCCGACGACGACCTCGGGGTGCGCTTCGACGCCCAGGACGGCCGGCAGCGGATGTGGTCCTTCGTCGTCCGCGCCGGCTACGCGGCCGACGACGTGACCCGGTTCGACCCCGAGAGCTGGTACACGTGGATCGTCGACCTGGTCGACGATCCCGAGCCCGTGCCCGACCTGGGCGACGCCGCCGTCTACGGGCGGGGCTCGCTCTACGTCCGGGGCCACGACCGCGCCTTCTACGTGCTGGTCGACGCCCCGGAGGAGTCGCCCGTCAAGCTGTGGGCCACGGCGCTGGCCCGGAGGGTGCTGGAGAGGTTCTCCTCGGGGGAGGCCCACTAGCGGCATGGCCGGCCGGCGCGCCACCCGCTCCCCGGTGTCGCCGCCGGTCGGGACGGCCCCGGCCGACCTGGTGGTGGCGTCGGCGGCGGGTCGGTGGGTGCTGGCCGCCACGGTGCTGGGCTCGGGGATCGCCTTCCTCGACAGCACGGTGGTCAACGTGGCCCTCCCCCACATCGGCGAGGACCTCGACACGGGCGTCGGGGGGTTGCAGTGGGTCCTCAACGGCTACCTCCTCGCCGTGTCGTCCCTCATCCTCCTGGGCGGGTCGCTGGGTGACCGCTTCGGCCGCCGGCGCACCTTCCAGGTGGGCGTGGTGGTGTTCGCCGCCGGCTCGCTGCTGTGCGCGGCGGCGCCGACCGTCCCGCTGCTGGTGGCCGCCCGCATGGTGCAGGGAGCGGGCGGTGCCCTGCTCACACCGGCCAGCCTGGCCATACTCGAGGCCAGCTTCCGTCCCCACGAGCGGCCCCGGGCCATCGGCGCGTGGTCGGGCCTGAGCGGCGTGGCGTCCGCCGTCGGCCCCTTCCTCGGCGGTTGGCTGGTCGAGGCGGCGTCGTGGCGATGGATCTTCCTGGTCAACCTCCCGCTCTCCGTCGCGGTGCTGGCCGTGACGGTCCGCCACGTGCCCGAGTCGCTCGACCCCGCGGCCTCCCGCCGTGTCGACGCCGGAGGGGCCCTGCTGGTCGCCGTGGCCCTGGGCGGGTGGACCGCGGGCCTCGTCGCCGCCGGCGAGGACGGCTGGAGCGCCGTCCCTGCCTGGGCGTCGCTGGTGGCCGGGGCGGTGGCGGCCGCGGCCTTCGTCGGGGTCGAGCGCCGCTCCCCGGATCCCATGGTGCCCCCGTCCATCTTCGCCTCGGCTCAGTTCCGGGCGGCCAACCTGGTCACGGTGGCCGTCTACGCCGCCCTGGGGGGGATCTCCTTCCTCCTCGTCGTGCAGCTCCAGAACGTCCTCGGCTACTCCCCGCTCGAGGCGGGGGCGGCCAGCCTGCCCATCACGATCCTGATGCTGGCGCTGTCCGCCCGGTCCGGGGCCCTGGCCGCCCGGATCGGGCCACGGCTGCAGATGACGGTCGGCCCGGTGCTGGTGGCGGCGGGTGCCCTGGGGATCAGCCGCATCGACGCCGGGTCCGGCTACGTCCCCGACGTGCTCGCGCCCGTCGCCGTCACCGGAGCCGGCCTCGCCACCACGGTGGCGCCCCTGACCGCCACGGCCCTCTCGGCGGTCGACGACCGGTACGCGGGCCTGGCCTCGGGCGTGAACACCACCGTCGCCCGGGCCGCCCAGCTGGCGGCGGTCGCCGTCCTGCCCCTGGCCGCGGGGATCACCGGCGACGCCTACCGCCAACCGGCACGGCTGGCCGATGGCTTCGGGACCGCCATGGTCATCACCGCGGTGCTGGCAGCCGTCGGTGGCGTCGTGGCCCTCGCCACCGTGCGCAACCCCGAGCCCGCCACCGCGGTGGCGGGCGAGCCCCCGAGCTGGTTCTGCGGCGCGGAGGGCACCCCGCTCGAGTCGTGCCCGCGCCCGCCCTCCGACCCCCACCTGCACCGAGCCCCCTGAGCGGCGGCGGGCCGTTCCCGCCGCCCCCCATGCGTCCGGACGGGACCTGCCCGCCGAAGGACCTCGTACGGACCGTGCCGTCCCCGGCCGCCCCCGGCCGCCGGTCCCCGGAGGACACCGACGCCCATGACAGATCCGGCCCCGCCCACCCTCGACCCGTCGCCGCGCCGCCACGGCGCCCTCCGGGTCCCCCGCTCCGCCCTCCCGGCAGCGCGCTCGCCGGCCACGGGCGGTGCCGTGACCGAACCGGTCGTGCTGCTCGACCCCGCCGGCCGTCCCTCGGGGACGTTGCCCAAGGATGCCGTGCACCACGAGCGCACGCCGTTGCACCTGGCGTTCTCGTGCCACGTCGTGGCACCCGACGGGCGCGTGCTGCTGACCCGCCGCGCCGCGGTCAAGCAGACCCGGCCGTCGACGTGGTCGAACGCGTGCTGCGGCCATCCCCGGCCCGGGGAGACGCTCCGGCGTGCCGTCGAGCGCCGGCTGGCCGACGAGCTCGGCCTCGCGCCCCGGCGGATGGCGCTGGCCATCCCCGACTTCGCCTACCGGGCCGCCATGGAGGGGGGGCCGGTGGAGCACGAGCTGTGCCCCGTGGTGGTGGCCGAGGTCGACGCCGAGCCGGTCCCCGACCCGGCCGAGGTCGAGGCGGTGGCGTGGACCACGTGGGACGAGCTCCGGGTGCGGGCCGCCGCCGAACCCGGCTCCCTGAGCCCCTGG
>DASUJB010000138.1:0-7338 GCA_036279475.1 Acidimicrobiales bacterium
GCTGCGCAAGCTCCGGCCCCCGGTCCCGGCCGACCTGGGCACGTCCGGCGTGCGCATCGTGCGGGAGAGGACCTGACGTGCCCGGTGCCGTGCGGGCCTTCCTGGGCCTGGGGTCGAACGTGGGCGACCGCCTCGGGCACCTGCGAGCGGCGGTGCGTGACCTGGACGGCGAGGGGCTGGTGGCCCTGTCACCGGTGTACGAGACCGCTCCGGTGGGAGGGCCGGCCGGCCAGGACCGCTACCTGAACCTCGTGGCCGAGCTGCGCACCGGCCGGACCGCCCGCCAGCTCCTGGGGACGTGCCGGAGCCTCGAGGCCGCCGCCCACCGCGTGCGGGAGGAGCGCTGGGGTCCCCGCACCCTCGACGTGGACGTCCTCTGGATCGACGGCGTGACCGTGGACGAGCCCGACCTGACCGTCCCCCACCCCCGCATGTGGCAGCGGCGCTTCGTCCTGGCCCCGTTGCACGACCTGGCTCCCGACCTCGTCGACGAGGCGGCGGTGACGGCGGCCGAGGGCGACGTGCAGCGGCGGGGCCCGCTCGACCGGTCGTGACGGGCGGCGCCGTGCCGGGGGGCGCGGGCGGCGGCCGTGCCGGCCCGGGGCGGGCGCGCCGGCTGCGCGTCGTGGGGCCCGGTCGTGCCGGCACCTCGTTGGCCCGGGCGCTGGGCCACGCCGGTTGGGACGTCGCCCCCCTCCTCGGCCGGGGCGATCCCGTCGCTGCCGCGGCCCACGGCGTGGACCTCCTGGTCCTGGCCACGCCCGACGACGTCATCCGGTCGGTGGCACGCTCGGTCGAGCCCGACGGCTCCGCCGTCGTCGCCCACCTCGCCGGCTCGCGAGGCCTCGACGTGCTGGCGCCCCACCCCCGCCGCGCCGCCGTCCACCCGTTGGCGGCCCTGCCCAACCCGGAGGTGGGGGCGGCGCGCCTGGTGGGCGGGTGGTTCGCCGTCGCCGGGGACCCCCTGGCGGGCGAGGTGGTCCGGGCGCTCGGCGGCCGCTCCTTCACGGTCGACGACGCCGACCGGGCGACCTACCACGCCGCCGCCGTCATCGCCTCCAACCACCTGGTGGCGCTGCTCGGCCAGGTGGAGCGCCTGGCGGCCGGCATCGGCGTGCCGTTCCAGGCCTACCTCGACCTGGCCGCTGGCGCGCTGGCCGACGTGGCCGAGCTGGGACCGGCCGGGGCGCTCACCGGACCGGCGGCCCGAGGCGACGAGGCCACCGTGCGCCGTCACCTGCGGGCCCTGCCGCCCGGGGAGCGCCCGGCCTACCGGGGCATGGTCGCCGCCGCCCGGCGGCTGGCCGGGGAGGGGAGCGCATGACCACCGGATCGAGGACGGTCACCACCGTGGCCGAGCTGCGCTCGGTGCTCGACGCCGAGCGGGCCGGGGGCGCCACGGTGGGGTTCGTGCCCACCATGGGCTACCTGCACGACGGCCACGCCTCGCTCATGCGGGCGGCACGGCGGGCCGACGACGTGGTCGTGGTGTCCATCTTCGTCAACCCGTTGCAGTTCGGTCCCGCCGAGGACCTGGCCGCCTACCCCCGCGATCTGGGTCGCGACACCGCCCTCGCCGCCGCTGTCGGCGTGGACCTGGTCTTCACCCCCTCGGTGGGGGAGATGTACCCGCGGCAGCCCGTGCTCACCACCGTGAGCGTCGCCGGCCTGTCCGCCCCCCTGGAGGGCGCGTCCCGGCCCCACCACTTCGCCGGGGTGGCGACCGTCGTGGCCAAGCTGCTCTCGATCGTCGGCCCCTGCCGGGCCTACTTCGGGGCCAAGGACTTCCAGCAGGCGGCCGTCGTGCGGCGCATGGTCGCCGACCTGTCGATGCCCGTGGAGGTCGTCACGTGCCCGACGCGGCGCGAGCCCGACGGGCTGGCGATGTCGTCGCGCAACGTCTACCTCACACCGGCCGAGCGGGCGGCGGCCCCGGTGGTGCACGCCGCCCTGCGGGCGGGGGCGGCGGCCATCGGTGCCGGTGAGCGCGACCCTACGGTGGTGCGCGACCTGATGGCGGGCATCATCGCCGCCGAGCCCCTGGCGGAACTGGACTACGCCGAGGTGGTCGATGCAGACTCGTTCACCGTTCCCGACCCGCTCGTCGGCGACCTGCGGCTGCTCGCCGCCGTCCGGTTCGGGCGGGCCCGGCTCATCGACAACGTGGGGGTGACCGTGTGACGGCGCCCACCGCAGGAGGGGTCAGCACCATGCGTCGCCGCATGCTGAAGTCCAAGATCCACCGCGCCGTCGTCACCGACGCCAACCTCCACTACGTGGGCTCGGTCACCGTCGATCCCGACCTGCTGGAGGCGGCCGACATCCTCGAGCACGAGCAGGTGGCCGTGGTCGACATCGACAACGGGGCCCGCTTCGAGACGTACACCATCGCCGGCGAGCGCGGCTCGGGCGACCTGTGCCTCAACGGCGCCGCCGCCCGGCTGGTCCAGCCGGGCGACAAGGTCATCCTCATCTCCTACGCCGACTACGACGAGGACGAGATGGAGGGCTACGAGCCCCGCATCGTGCACGTCGACGCCGCCAACCGGGAGGTCGACGCGGTCACGGCGGAGCTGCTGGCGAGCCGGTCCGCGGGTCGGGCCGCGCCCCACCGCTACGTCGAGGTGCCGGCCAGCTGACCGTGGCCGAGGGTGACGGCCCGGTCCTCGACCTGTTGGTGCTCGGCTCGGGGGTGGCCGGGCTCTCGGCCGCCGTCCGCGCCGCGGACGTGCACGGCCTGCGGGTGGGGATCCTCACCAAGGGGCAGCTGACCCAGGCCGCCACCCGCTGGGCCCAGGGCGGCGTGGCCGCGGTCCTCGGTGGCGACGTCGACTCCACCGACCTCCACCTCGCCGACACGCTGGCGGCCGGGGCCGACCTGTGCGACGACGACGCGGTGCGCGTCCTGGTGGACGAGGGACCGGCACGGGTCAACGAGCTCGTGGCCCTGGGCGCCATCTTCGACCGGGACGGCGCCGGGCACCTGCTGCTGGCCCGGGAGGGGGGCCACTCCCACGCCAGGGTGGTCCACGCCGGCGGTGCCGCCACCGGGGTCGAGGTGGAACGGGCCCTGGTGGCGGCCGTCCGCCGCACCGCGGCGGCGGTGTACGAGCACTGGTTCGCCCTCGACCTGGTGGTGGAGGGGGGGCGGTGCGCGGGCGTGGTGGCCCGGACGCCGCAGGGTGGTGGCGTCGACGTCCGGGCCCGGAACGTCCTCGTCGCCACCGGCGGGGCGGGCCAGCTCTTCGCGGTGACCACCAACCCCGGCGAGTCCACCGGCGACGGCATCGCCATGGCCCTCCGGGCTGGCGTCGCCGTGGCCGACCTGGAGTTCGTCCAGTTCCACCCCACGGCCCTGCACCACCCGTCCATGCCCCGGCCCCTCCTGTCCGAGGCCCTGCGAGGCCACGGCGCCCTCCTGCGCGACAGCCACGGGGAGCGGTTCGTCGACGAGCTGCTACCCCGCGACAAGGTGAGCCGGGCCATGACGACCGTGCTGGCCGACCAGGGCGTCGACCACGTCTGGTTGGACGCCACGGGGATCGAGCGCTTCGCCGACCGCTTCCCCACCATCGCCGCCGCCCTGGCCGAGGTCGGGCTCGACCCGGCACGCCAGTGGCTGCCGGTGGCCCCGGCGGCCCACTACCAGTGCGGGGGCATCGTGGCCGACCTCGACGGCGCCACGTCGCTGCCCGGTCTCTGGGTGGCGGGGGAGGCGGCCTGCAACGGGGTCCACGGTGCCAACCGCCTGGCGTCGAACTCGCTGCTGGACGGGATGGTCTTCGGCCCCCGGGTGGTGGAGGCGGTGGGGGCGGGCCTCGACGGCCCCCGACCCACCGGGGCGATGCGCTGCCTGCTGGGCGGCAACGTGAGCGAGGGGGCGACCACCCGCTGGGTGCCGGGACGACCTCTCCTGGTGCCCGGCCTCTCGGCCGCGCCCTCCACCGCCATCGGCGAGCCGGGGGAGGACGCCGCCTCGTCGCCGACGGCGACACCGGTCGAGGACGGCACGGCGGGAGCGCCCGAGGGGGGCGCGACCGCGGCCCGGGTCCGGCTCCAGCGCTCGATGACGGCTGACGCCGGCGTGCTCCGGTCGGCCGACTCCCTGGAGCGTGCCGCCGGGGCGGTGGCCCGGGCGGCGTCCGTCGCCGGCGAGGGCACCCGTCGCCGGGTCGGTGCCGCCCCGTCCCCGGCGGAGCTCAGGGCGGTCGACGAGCTGCGCAACCTGGCCACGGTGGGGGCGGCGCTGATCGCGGCCGCCCGCACCCGCACCGAGAGCCGTGGCGCCCACACCCGCACGGACTTCCCGGCCACGGCTCCCGGGCAGCGGGTGCGCTACGTCGTCGGCCCACCGGTGGCCTGACGCCGACGGCCCGGTCCCGCCCCCGTGCCGCCGCCTCCCCTCGCCCCCGTGCCCGGGGGTCCGCCCGGCGCCGTAGGCTCGCCGCCCATGTCGGACACCTCGTCGCCGGCCGACGCCGGCGTGCCCGTCCAACCCCCCGCCGGGTGGTACCCGGATGCCTTCGGGCGTCACGAGCTGCGCTGGTGGGACGGCCGAATCTGGACGGAGCACGTCGCCTCGCACGGGCGCGCGTCGGTCGACCCCGCGGTGGGCACCGGCGCCATCCACACCGTGCGGCGGAGCCCCGAGGCGGTGGCGCGGGACGTGCGGCGTGCCGGCGTGCCGGGCGACGTCCGACCGGGCGGGGGCACCCTCTTCACCGAGCCGGTCCTGGTGGTGAGCCAGAAGGCCAAGGTGATCGAGGTCAACAACGAGTACGCCGTCTTCGATCGGCACGGGCGCCAGCTCGGCGTGGTGCGGCAGGTGGGCCAGAGCACGGCCAAGAAGGTCCTGCGCGCCCTCACCTCCTACGACCAGTTCATGACGCACAAGCTCCAGGTCGTCGACGCCGCCGGCAACGTCGTGCTGGCCCTCACCCGCCCGGCCAAGGTGCTCAGGTCGCGGATCATCGTGCAGAGCGGGACGGGCGTCGAGATCGGCCAGATCGTGCAGCAGAACGCCGTCGGCAGGATCCGCTTCTCCCTCGAGGCGGGGGGCGCGACCCACGGCTCGATCAACGCCGAGAACTGGCGGGCGTGGGACTTCAACGTCCAGGACCACGCGGGCGAGGAGGTCGCCCGCATCACCAAGACGTGGGAGGGCCTGGCCCGGACCATGCTCACCACGGCCGACAACTACGTGCTGCAGATCTACCGCCCGTTGCAGGACCCGCTGCTGTCCCTGGTGGTGTCGGCCGCGCTGGGGGTGGACACCGCCCTCAAGCAGGACGCCCGCGGCCTCGGCTGATCCCGCCCCCGAACGGGGCGATCCCCATCCCCGCCCGGCGAGCGTCTGCCCCTCAGCCCGCCTTCGCCCGCCACTCGCCGAGCCCGCTGCCCTCCACCTCGGCCGCCACGTCGTCGAGGGCGTCGTGGTCGCCCTCCAGGTAGGCGGCGAGGAAGGCCTCGACGGCGTCGGCCAGCAGCTCGCCCTCGGCGCCCCTCAGCACGCCGCTGTGGCTGGCGCGCGCCGTCCTCAGGTACCACGCCGGGGGCGAGGCGGCAGCGAAGATGGCGTCCCCGGCCGACACCGGGATCATGGCGTCAGCCGCCCCGTGGGCGAGGAGCAGGGGGACGGCGGGCATGTCCCGGTAGTCGCCGCCCCGGAAGGGGAAGAGCAGCCCCGAGATGGGGATGGCGGCGTCGATGCGAGCGTCCCGGCAGCACGAGTTGTAGGTGACGCCCAACGTGGTGATGGCTCCCAGGGAGTGCCCGCCCACCGCGACGTGCCGCCGGTCGACGTGGCCGGCCAGCGGGTCGCCGTCGGGCAGGTCGAGCATCCGGTCGAGGAGGTAGCTGACGTCGGCGGGCTGGTTGGCCACGTCGGACAGCACGCCCACGCCGGCGCGCGAGAGGGGGAAGGTGGGCAGGACCACCACGTAGCCCTGGCGGGCGACCCGGTCGGCCAGCCCCTGGAGGTTCGAGGCGTCGCCGTTGTACCCGTGGCTCAGCACCACGAGGGGGAACGATCCCGGCCGCGGGGGAGCGTCGCGCGCCGAGGCACCCTCGGGATCGTCGAGGGCAGGCTCGGGCCCGGGCCGGCCCGCCGTCGGGTACATGATGCGGACCGGGAGGGTGCGGTCGGGCCGGGCCGCGAGTCGGCCGGGCACCGCCGACGTGGGTCGGCTCCGGTCGACGAACGTGACGTCACGGCGGCCCGTGGCGAACGGCCCGCTCCCGGCCGCGGCGGCGTCCGCCGTGGTGGCGGGCGACGAGGCGTCGTCCCCGGACGAGCAGGCGGTGGCCGGGACGACCAGCAGCGCCACCGCCACCAGGGGCACCGCCGGGTGCCAGCGGCGCCTCGGCGGGCTCGGCGGGCTCGGCGTGGCGACGGCTCGGGCACGGCGGCGATGGCGAAGCACGGGGTGGGAGTCTGGCATCCGCCACACTGGACTGCCGTGCACGCCGTCCACCCGCCTGTCACCGCCGTCCGCTCCGCCGTCGCCCTGGCCCTGGCGGAGGACCTCACCCCCCTCGGCGACCTGACCTCCGCCCTGCTGCCCGCCGACACCCGCGCCACGGCGCTGTTCGTCCCCCGGTCCGACGGCGTGCTGGCCGGGCGCCTCTGCGCCGACGAGGCGATCCGTCAGGTGGACGAGGCCCTGACCGTGTCGTGGTCGGCGGACGACGGCGACCGGTTGGTGGCCGGGGTGGAGGTCGGCCGGGTCACCGGGCGGCTGGCGCCCATCCTCACCGCCGAACGCACCGCCTTGAACTTCCTCGGTCACCTGTCGGGGATCGCCACCCTCACCCGGGCCCACGTCGACGCGGTGGGCGCCGCCGGCGGCTCGCTGCGGGTGTGGGACACCCGCAAGACGACGCCGGGCCTGCGGGCGCTGGAGAAGGCGGCCGTGCGGGCCGGCGGAGGGTTCAACCACCGCGGCAACCTGTCCGACTGGGTGCTCCTCAAGGACAACCACCTCGAGCTGCTGGGCGTCGCCGACGCCGTGGCACGGGCGAGGGCCCGCTGGCCCGGCCGCACCGTCCAGGTCGAGTGCGACGACCGCGACCAGGCGCGCCAGGCGGCGGCGGCAGGAGCCGACGTCCTGCTCCTCGACAACCTCGGCCCCGACGAGGTGCGTGCCGTGGTGGACGAGCTGGCGGCAGGGGGGCGACCGCGCCCGCTGGTCGAGGTGTCGGGAGGGGTGACGCTGGGCACCGTCGCCCGGTACGCCACCACCGGGGCCGACCTGGTGTCGGTCGGTGCCCTCACCCACTCGGCACCGGTGCTCGACATCGGCCTCGACGTCGTGGCGACCGGCGGGGGCGGGGACCCCG
>DASUJB010000139.1:0-5224 GCA_036279475.1 Acidimicrobiales bacterium
GGCCCTGGCGGGTGGTGACCAGGATGGGGTCGCCGGGATCGAGCTCGTTGAGCCGGAAGAAGGGCGCCCCGTAGGTGGTGCGGTGGCCGGCGATGGCGGCGTTGCCCGGCTGCCCGGGGAGGGGGGAGTCGGGGTAGTGGCCGGGACCGCGCTTGAGGTCGTCGACCTGCACGCCCTCGACCACGACCTTGTCGACGCCGATGCGGGGGATGCGCAGGCGGGCGACGGCGTCACCGGCCGCGGGCGAGGGCGGCGGCGAGCCGACGAGGTCGGGGGACGACCCGGTGGGTGATCCGTCCGAGGGATCGGTGCCGTCCTCGCCCCCGGTGCTCTCACCCTCGGTGCGGTGCTCGCCGCCCGGGCTCCCGGCCCCGGTGCCGTCGCCCCCGTCCTCGCCGACCGTCGCCTGGTCCTCGCCGAGCCGCTGGGCGAGCTCGTCCTCCAGCCGGTCCTGCGCCTGGGCCTCGCGGATGCCGGTGCCCCACAGCTGGTAGGCCACGAACAGCAGGACGAGGACGCCCGCGGTGGTGGCGGCCCGCCCGACCGCCCGGAGCACCCTCGCCAGTCGCATGACGGACGCCGAGCGTAGCGGTCACCGGCCGCTCCGTCAGCGCAGCGTGGCGCGTCTTGGAGCACTCGCGATGTGGTCACTAGCCTCACCTCGTCTCCATGGAGCCGGTCGTCCACCTCCGCGACGCCGTGGCGCTGCTCGGACGGTTCCCCGCGCTCGCCGGCATCGACCTCGACGTGGCGCGGGGTGACGTCGTCCTCCTCCGCGGCCCCAACGGCGCAGGGAAGACCACGGTGCTGCGCGCCCTGGCCGGCCTCGTGCCCGTCGTGCGGGGCGAGGCCTGGGTGCTCGGTCACGACCTGCGTGCCGACCCCCGCCCGGTCCGCCGCCGGGTGGGCCTGCTGAGCCACGCCACTGGGCTGTTCGAGGACCTGACCGTGGACGACAACGTGACGTTCTGGGGCCGGGCCACGCGGGCGGCGGACGCCGACGTCGAGGCCGCCCTGGCCGTGGTCGGGCTCTCCGGCCCGCGGCGGCACGTCCCGGTGGCGCGCCTGTCCGCCGGCCAGCGCCGCCGCACGTCGCTGGCGTGCCTGCTCGTCCGCCGGCCGGAGCTGTGGCTCCTCGACGAGCCCCACGCCGGCCTCGACGGCACGGCCCGCGACCTGCTCGACGGGCTGGTGCGCCAAGCCGTCGAGGAGGGTGCCACCGTCGTGCTGTCCTCGCACGAGCTGGAGCGGGCCGAGGCCCTCGCCCACCGGGTGGTGACCCTCGACGGCGGGACCAACGCGGGCGGGGATCCGGTGCCCGCGCCGCCCGCCGGGGCGCGATCCCTCGGGTCCGTCCCGCCATCCGAGGTGAGCCATGTGGCGTGACGCCACCCTCGTCGCCGGCCGCGACCTTCGCGTCGAGGCGCGCAGCCGGGTCACGGCGCACCAGGTCGTGCCGTTCGCCCTCCTGGTGCTGGTGCTGTTCGCCTTCGCCCTCGACCCCGACCGGGGGATCCTCGAGCGGGCGACCCCCGGGCTCTACTGGATGACCGTGCTGTTCTCGGCGCTGGCCGCGCTGGCCCGCAGCGCCGCCCTCGAGGAGGCCGACGGCGTCCGGGACGCCGTGCGCCTGTCCGCCCTCGAGCCCGCCGGCGTCTTCGCCGGCAAGGCACTGGCGGTGGCCGTGGAGCTGGTGGCGCTGGAGGTGGTGCTCGGGGCGGCGGTGGTGGTCCTGTACGGCGCCGAGCCGGCTGGCATCGGCCTCCTGGCGGCCACGGCGGCCGCGGCCACGGTGGCGGTCGCCTCTGCCGGTACGCTGTACGCCGCGCTCGTCAGCGGGCTACGGGCCCGTGAGACGCTCCTCCCCCTGTTGCTCCTCCCCGTCCTGGCCCCGGTGCTCATCGGTGCCACGCGGGCCTTCGAGTCGGCCCTGGCCGACGACCCCGTGGCCGGGTGGCCCTGGTGCGGGCTGCTGGCTGCCTTCGCCTTCGTCTACTCGGTCGCCGGGGCCCTGGCCTACGGCACGCTCCTGGAGGGCACGTGAACGCCACCACCCCCACCGGCCCGGCCGGTGGCCCGCCTCTCCCCCCCGGATCCGGTCCCCATGGTCCCGGGCGCCCACCGTCGCATCCCGGTCCGGCCGGCACCGGGTCGGGGGCCACCCGGGTGCTCGGCGTGGCGGCCCTGGCCGGCGTGGCCCTGCTCGCCCTGTACGGCCTCGTCGTCAGCCCGCCGGACGTCGAGATGGGCGACAGCGTCCGCCTGATGTACGTGCACGTGCCCGCGGCCAGCTACCTGTACCTCGGGTGCGTCGTCACCACGGTGGCCTCGGCCCTGTGGCTCCGCCGGCGCACCCCGGGGTGGGATGCCCTGGCCGAGGCGGGTGCCGAGGTGGGCCTGCTGTTCGCGGTGATCACCCTCGTCACCGGGTCGCTGTGGGGCCGTCCCACGTGGGGCACCTACTGGACCTGGGACGCCCGCCTCACCTCCACCGCCGTGCTGACCGCGCTGTTGGTCGGCTACCTCGCCCTCCGCCGGCTCGACCTCGACCCCGACGCCCGCTCGGCCCGGGCCGCGGTGCTGGGGCTGCTGCTGCTGCCCAACGTCGTCATCGTCAACCGGTCGGTCGAGTGGTGGCGGTCGCTGCACCAGAGGTCCACCCTGGTGCGCCTGGACCCCACCATCGGGGGCGACATGCTGGTGGCGCTCATGGTGGGCTTCGTGGCCATCGGCCTGATCTTCGCCTGGCTGCTGGTCCACCGCTTCCGGCTGGCCTGGCTCGAGCAGCAGGCCGACCGCCTCGACCTCGACGCCGCCCTGGCGGCTCGCCGGGCCGAGGCCACCGCGGCACGGGCCGCCCCGCCAGCCCCGGGCCCGTCCTCTCCGGCACCCGTCGCCTCCCCCCCCGTCCCCGAGGTCCCCTCCCGATGATCGCCATGACCCACGCCGGCTACGTCGCCGCCGGTTGGCTCGTCACCTTCGGCCTGGTCGGCGCCTACGCCCTCGCCATCGTCCGGCGGGGGCGGAGGCTGTCGCGCCACGTGCCCGTCGAGGAGCGCCGGTGGAGCTGACACCCCGCACCCTCGACGACGACGACGTCACCCTCGAGGAGGGCGACGTCCGGCCCCGCCCGCCCCGCCGCCGTCCCCGTCGGCGCTGGGCGCCCCTCGCCGTCCTCGCCGCCGTGCTCGTCGGCATCGGCGCCTTCGTGTACCGGGGCCTCGACGACGCCGCCCTGTACTTCCGCAACGCCGACGAGGCGGTCGCCCAGCGCGACGAGCTGGGCACGCGGCGCTTCCGCCTGCAGGGCACGGTGGCGGGGGACCCGGTGGCCGAGGACGGCCACGTGGCCTTCGACGTCACCTTCGACGGCGTCACGGTCCCCGTGGACCACGCGGGCACGCCGCCCGACATGTTCGCTCCCGGCATCCCCGTCGTCCTCGAGGGCCGCTGGCGAGCGGACGGGACGGTGTTCGAGAGCGACCGCATGCTCGTGAAGCACGACGAGTCCTACGAGTCCGAGGACGACTACCGCCAGCGCATGGGCGAGGCCGAGCGGGGGGGCGACGCGACCACCCGCGGTCGGCAGGCCGATCCCGCCACGGCGGGCGGCGACGCGGCGGGTGGGCGTTGAACGGCGCCCTCGGGACCGCCGGGGTCGTGCTGGGCGTCGCCGCCTCGATCGGCGGCGTGGTGACCCTGGCCGTGGCCCTGGCGCAGCGGAGGTACCACCTCCAGCAGATCGCCCGCTCCTACGTGCTCCTGGCGCTGGCCGGCGCCGTGCTGGCGGTGGCGGCCATGGAGCGCGCCCTCGTCACCCGCGACTTCACCGTGCAGTACGTGGCCGACCACGGCTCGAGCCGCACCCCCGCGCTCTACAACGTGGCCACGCTGTGGGCCGCCCTCGAGGGCTCGATGCTGCTGTGGGTCCTGGTGCTCACCGCCTACATGGCCCTGGTCGCCCACAAGTTCCGGCACCGCCTCGACGACCCGCTCGTGGGGTGGGCGATGCTGGTGATGCTGACCGTGAGCGGGTTCTTCTTCCTCCTCCTGCTCGTGCCGGCCAACCCGTTCGGGGCGTTCGACCCCCCGCCCGGCTTCGACGGGCCCGGTCCCAACCCGCTGCTCCAGAACCATCCCCTCATGGCCGTGCACCCGCCGGTGCTGTACATCGGCTACGTGGGCTTCACCGTGCCCTTCGCGTTCGCGGTGGCGGCACTCGTCACCGGCCGCGTCGGCGAGGGCTGGCTGATGGAGACCCGTCGCTGGACGCTGTTCGCCTGGGGCTTCCTCACGGTGGGCATCGTGCTCGGGGCCTGGTGGAGCTACGAGGTGCTCAACTGGGGTGGCTACTGGGGGTGGGACCCCGTCGAGAACGCCTCGCTCCTCCCGTGGCTGACGGGCACCGCCTTCCTCCACTCGGTGATGGTGCAGGAGCGCCGCGGCATGCTCCGGGTCTGGAACCTGTCGCTGGTGTGCGCCACCTTCAGCCTCACCGTCCTCGGCACGTTCCTCACCCGCTCGGGGGTGATCGCCTCGGTCCACGCCTTCACCGAGGGAGACGTCGGCGTGTGGCTGCTGTCGTTCTTCGGGGCGGTCGTGGCCGTCGCCGTGGGCCTCGTCGGCTGGCGGGCCGACCGCCTGCGTGCCCCCGGCCGGATCGACTCGCCGGCCTCCCGCGAGGGCGCCTTCCTGGCCAACAACGTGCTCTTCTCGGCGTTCGCCTTCGTCGTCCTCCTGGGCACGGTGTTCCCCCTCGTGGTCGAGGCCGTCGACGGCGACCAGCTCTCGGTGGGGAGCCCCTACTTCGACCGGATGGCCATCCCCATCGGCCTGACGCTGCTGTTCCTCATGGCGGTCGCCCCCGTGTTGCCGTGGCGCAAGGCGTCGGGCGAGGTGCTGACGGCTCGGCTCTTCTGGCCGGCGTGGCTGGGCACCGGCGCCGTCGTGGTGGCCGTGCTGCTGGGGGCCCGGGGCCTGGCGCCCTTGCTGGCCTTCGGGCTGGGGGGCTTCGCCGCTGGTGCCGCCGGGCGCCAGGTGGTGCTGGCCACCCGGCGCCAGGGGTGGCGCGGCTTGGTGGGTCGCACCAACGGCGGGATGGTCGTGCACCTGGGGGTGGTCGTCATCGCCGTCGCCGTGGCCGCCTCCGGGGGCTACGACTCCGTGCGGGAGCTCACGATGGGCGTGGGCGACACGGCGAGCGTGGCCGGCCCCGAGATCGAGT
>DASUJB010000140.1:0-8731 GCA_036279475.1 Acidimicrobiales bacterium
TCGCCCACGGCCGCGTCGCTCCGTCGTCCTCCACGGGGGACCCCCACGGCGCCGGCGCCGGGGCTCCTCCCGCCTGACCCCACCGGCCCTGGTCGGGCCCGGCCCCGCGGTCGGCGCCCGGGCGGGACGACGGGGCTCCCGACCCCGGACCGCCCGGCGGGGCGCCCCACGGGGAGGAGGGCGGGACCGGCCACTCGCCGCCGAGCCGTCCCCCACCCGTCACCGCCGGCGCGTCGCCCCGCTGCGGCGACGGGCCGGCCGGCGGCCAGGGAGCGGTCCCACCGGGCGGTTCCGGTGGCCATTCCCGTGACATCGTCGTCATCGGGGCGTCACCGTACCCCGCCGACCCGGCCGGCAGCGGCCCGGCGCTGCCGCCCGACCCCGGGGCTCGCACCGCTCGACGGCGGTCGCCGCCGGGGTGCCCAGGTGCCGTGCCGCCCCGGCCGGCCCCCGGCCGATCGGCCGACGGGGGCCGTCGCCGGGCCTCGGGGGTCGCGGCCGGCGGTGCGTCACCGGCGGCACCCCTTGCCACGTGGCGACGGGTGAGGGCCCCCACGTGGGCGACGACGACGTAGGCGGCGGCACGGGCGGCGACCATCAGCGCGGCGCTGGCGGGACCTGCGCCCGACAGGTCGGCGCCGCGCATCACCACGTAGAGCACGGTGGCCACCGCCGCGGCCACGTGGCCCACGGGGCGACCCGCCAGCAGGCCGGCGGCGAAGACGGGGAGGAACAGGACCGTGGCCAGCACCTCGGCCACCGTGACCCCCACCGCCAGCAGGGCAGCGGCCGCCGCCACGACGGCGACCGCCGCCGCTCCCAGGAGCGCGCCACGCCGGTGCCCGGCCCGGAGGCCGCCGAGCCCAACGGTGGTGCGCCGCGCCATGATCGCCCAGCCTACGGGTCTGCGCCGGGCCCGGCGGTCGATGCGGCGGCACTGCCCGGGCGGGGCAGGAGCCGTCGCCCGGCCTCAGGGTCGGAAGTGGCAGCGATGCCCGGGCGGGGCAGGGGCAGGCGCCCCCGCGTCACGGCCGGACGTGGCGGCCAGCCCTCACAGGTAGGTGCCGGGGCGGGCCTCGGTGTCGCCCATCGAGGGGCCCGCACCCGCCGGCAGCCGGCGCCTCATGTCGTCGAGCTGCTGGCGGGCGGCCATCTGCTGGGCGAAGAGGGTGGCCTGGATGCCGTGGAAGAGGCCTTCGAGCCAGCCCACGAGCTGTGCCTTGACGATGCGCAGCTCGGCGCCGCTGGGCGCCTCGTCGCCCGCGAACGGGTGGGCCAAGCGGCCCAGCTCGTCGCGCAGGTCGGGCGAGAGGGCAGAGGACAGCTCGGTCACGGAGGTCTCGTAGATCTCGCGCAGCCGGTCGCGGCTGGCCTCGTCGAGCTCGGTGTCGGTCTGGCGGACCTCCTCGAGCAGGAGCTTGATCATCGAGCCGATGCGCATGACCTTGGCCGGCTGCTCGACGGCCTCGGTCTGCTGGTCGTCCTTCTCGGGGGGGTTCACGACCTCACCGTGCTCGACGTGGGGCGCCGCGTCGCGGGGAGAGGCCGGCGCGCCGTTGGTCGAGGGAGCCTGGTTGGGGGTCGGCATGCGACCCATCCTGCCACGAGATCATCGCGATGCGGCGAGGAGCGGGACGTACATCTCGGCGGAGGTCAGGCCCCCGTGCCGGCCCACCAAGTGGTAGGGGCCGGTGTCGTGGGGATCGTGGAAGGCCACGTCCCGCCGGGCCACCAGGGCCACGTCACCCAGCCGGGAGATGGCCACGTCGGTCACCACCGGGCCGAGCCAGCCCTCGGCCACCATGCGGTCGCGGGCCACCACCCAGGCGTCGTCGCCGTGGGCGGCCCCCGCCGCCTCCAGCAGGGCACCGGCACGTCCGGGCCTGGCGTGGAGCCACCGGAAGCGGCCCTCGCCCGACTGCATGGCGCACAGCGCCAGGACGTCCCGGGCGGGCTCGACGAGGTTGGCGCCCACGTCCACCTGGCCGTGGTCGGCGGTCACCACCAGCGCCGCCCGGCGGGGCAGCACCGCCAGCAGGCGGTCGACGGTGTGGTCGACCCACGTCAGCTCGGCGTCGTAGTGCTCGCCCAGGCCGTACTCGTGCGCCACCTTGTCGAGGCCGTCGTAGTAGGCGTAGACGAAGGGCTCGGCAGCCCGCAACCGCCGGTCGACCTCGGTCACGAGGGTCGACAGCGTCCGGTAGCCGACGTAGCGGGCCGGGTCGAGGTGGGCACCGGTGAAGCCCGAGCTGCGGTACTCGGCCCGGGTGACCACCGGCGGCCGCTGCCCCAGGAACGGGGGCACGGGCTGGAGCTTGCCGGGCGGGAGGCTCTGGCGGGCGTCGCCCGTCGCCGTGGCCCACCGCAGCACGTTGAGGACCTCCCCGTGGACCACCATGCGGTAGCCGACCAGCCCGTGCTCGCCGGGAGGGAGGCCGGTGGTGACCGAGGTCAGGGCGGCGGCCGTGGTGGACGGGGCCACGGTGGTGATCGGCCCGCCCACCATGGTGGCCAGCGTCGGGGTCGACGCCCGCCGCTGCCGGAGCTGCTCCCAGCCCAGGCCGTCCACCACGAGCAGGACCACCTGGTCGGCCTCGGCCAGCAACGTCGGCATCCAGCCGGGCAGCTCGTCGGCCGGCCCCAGCAGCGCCGGCACGATGTTCGTGATGCAGGGCCCGCCGTAATCGGGCAGTACGAGATCGCCGTCCACGCCTTGTTCTCCTCCCGACACGCTAACCGCCCTCACCCCGAGGGCCGCCCTCGGTGCCGAGGCGCGTCGCGGCCCACCTCGTACAGTTGGGTCCGTGAAGGTGTCGACCAGGGGCGACTACGCTAGCCGCGCCCTCCTCTCGCTGGCGTTGCACGCGTGCGAGGACGGTCCCACCTCGGTGCGCGACATCGCCGAGCGCACCGGCCTCCCCCAGCCCTACCTCGAGCAGATCCTCCTCGCCCTCAAGGGCGCGGGCCTGGTGCGGTCCAAGCGGGGCGTGGGCGGCGGCTACGTCCTGGCCCGGGAGCCGGGGTCGATCACCCTCGGGGACATCGTGAGCGCCGTCGACGGGCCCATCGCCGTGGGCGACTTCGGCGAGCCCCACCAGGACGGTGCCTGCGACCACGAGGGCCAGTGCGTCCTCCTGTCGGTGTGGGGCATGGTCAGCCGCCACATGCGTCGCCACCTCGACGACCTCACGCTGGCCGACATCGCCCTCATGGCGCGGGGCGAGCGCGACTGGCCCTCCGTCGAGCAGGCCGACGCCCTCGACTGAGGCCGACGGCCCGGCGGCGAGCAGGGTCACCGCAACCGGGCCAGCACGGTGACGAGGTCCAGCGGCAGCGGGGAGCTCACCACCAGGCGCTCGCCGGTGACCGGGTGGTCGAGCGCCAGCCGCTCGGCGTGCAGGAACGGCCGGTCGAGGGGCAGGGACTGGCGCTGGCCCCCGTAGCGGGCGTCCCCCACCACCGGGTGGCCGATCGAGGCCAGGTGGACCCGGACCTGGTGGGTGCGCCCCGTCTCCAGCCGGCACACGAGCTCGGACACCTCGGCGGGGTCGTGGTAGGTGCGGGCGACGTCGAAGGAGGTGCGGGCCGGCTTGCCCCGCACGGTCACCGCCATCCGGGTGCGCTCGCGGGCCGAGCGGCCGATCGGGGCGTCGACCAGGCCGCTCGGCAACGTCGGCGTGCCCCACACCAGGGTGCGGTAGCCGCGGTCCACGGCGTGGGCGGCCAGCATCGCCACCAGGCGGTCGTAGGCGCGGGGCGTCCGGGCCACCAGGAGCAGGCCCGAGGTGCCCTTGTCCAGCCGGTGGACGATGCCCGGCCTCGACGGCTGGCCGACGGCGCGCAGCTCCGGGTAGCGGGCCAGCAGCCCGTGGACCAGGGTGCCGGCGTGGCGACCCGCCCCGGGGTGCACCACCAGGCCCGGGGGCTTGTCGACGACGAGGAGGTCCTCGTCCTCGTGGACCACCGCCACGGGCACCTCGAGCTCGGCCACCAGGTCCCCCGGCGGGGAGGTCGGCGGCGCGTCCACGTCGACGACGTCCCCCTCGGCCACCCGGTGCGACCGGGCGGTCACCGGCGCGCCGGACACGGTGACCGCGCCGGCCTCGACGAGCTCCGCCGCCCGCCGCCGGCTGGCCCCGGTCACGAGGGCGACGACCCGGTCGAGCCGCTGGCCGGCAAGGGCGGGCGGCACGGCGTCGCGCATCAGCCCGACCCGGCGCCGGGGGCGGAGCGGCCCTCCTCGGAGCCGCCCGCCCGCCACTGGGCCACCAGCAGGAGCCCAGCCCCGCTCACGACGGCCATGTCGGCCACGTTGAACACCGGCCACCACTGCAGGTCGACGAAGTCGACGACGCCCCCTCCCAGGACGCCGTCGCCGGCCCGGACGGCCCTGTCGACCAGGTTGCCGACCGCGCCCCCCAACACCAGGCCCAGGGCCACGGCCAGGAGGGCGGTGCGGTGGCGCGGGCCGGCGCGCAGCAGGACGGCCACCACCACGACGGCCAGCACGGAGATGAGGGCACCGCGGCCGTCGGCGAGGCTGAAGGCCGAGCCGTGGTTGACCACGAGCCGCAGGCGGAGCGACCCCACGAGGTCCACGACGTCGCCGGAGCCCAGGGCCGCCACCGCCCACGCCTTGGTGAGCTGGTCGAGGGCCAGGGCCAGGCCGGCGACGGACAGCAGCAGGGGCCACCGGGCCGATCCGCCGGCGGGGACCGGCGTGCCGGCGTGGTCGACGCCGCCCTCGCCCCCGGCCACGCCGGACGGGGCCGCGCCCCTCACCGGAGGCCCAGGCCCCCGCTCTTGCACCTCACGCACAGGGCAGCGTAGGGCAGGGCCTTGAGCCGCTCCCGGGGGATGGTGGCCCCGCAGCTCTCGCACCGCCCGTAGGTCCCGGCGCGGATCTTGGCGATGGCGGCGTCGATCTGCTCGACGGCCGCCCGGGCCTGCGCCGACAGGGCCAGGTCGCGCTCCCGCTCGACCGCCAGCGTGTCACCCTCGCCCGACTCCTCGTCGAACTGGACGTCGCCCGGCTCGCGGTCCTCGGTCAGGGAGTCGGCCTCGGCCTGCAACGAGTTGGCCTGACGGAGGTAGTTCGCCCTGTCGGCCTCGAGATCGGCCAGCTGGCCCTCGAGGAAGGCGTCGAGGGGCGCACCCTCGTCGCCCGCCGCGGCGGGAGCACCGGTCGCCCCGGGGGCGGCGGCCTTGGCGGCGGAGGACTTCACGGCAGCGTCGCGGGTGGCTCGGGGCATGAGTTCTCGCCGTCCTTGGAGGGGGGTAAAGGGTGTCGGATCGTACGCTGGCCGCCACTGGCGGTCAACGGGTCCGCGCAGGTTAGGGGACGGTGGCCGCCGTTCCACCGCGGCGCACCGGAGCCCCGACCGACCCCTTGACCTGGCGTTCGGCCGCATCTGAGGGAACCCACCATGACCTACCCTTGGCGCATGCCGTTCGGCCCCGTCGACCCCGACCTCGACCTCCCCGCCCTCGAGGAGCGCACGCTGGCCCGCTGGCGCGAGCGGGAGATCGTCGGCAGGGCGGCCACGCTCCGCAAGGGCGGCGAGCCGTGGATCTTCTACGAGGGGCCGCCCACCGCCAACGGGCGCCCGGGCCTGCACCACGTGTGGGCGCGGGTGTTCAAGGACCTCTTCCCCCGCTTCCAGACCATGCGGGGCCGCGCCGTGCCCCGCAAGGGGGGCTGGGACTGCCACGGCCTCCCCGTCGAGCTGGAGGTGGAGCGCGAGCTGGGCCTGCACGACAAGCACGACATCGAGGCCTTCGGCATCGAGGCGTTCAACGAACGCTGCCGGGCCTCGGTGCTGCGCTACGTCGAGGACTGGGCGGCGCTGACCGCCCGCAGCGGGGTGTGGATCGACACCGCCGACGCCTACTGGACCATGGACGGCGACTACGTCGAGTCCGTGTGGTGGCTGGTCCGGCAGCTGTGGGACCGGGGCCTGCTCTACGAGGGTCACCGGGTCACCCCGTACTGCGGCCGCTGCGGCACGGCCCTCAGCTCGCACGAGGTGGCCCAGGGCTACCGCGACGTCGTCGACCGGTCCGTCTACGTCCGCTTCCCCCTCGTCACCGACGATCCCGGCCCCGCCGGCCCGGGCGCCACCGCCCCCGACGCCGACCTCCTGGTGTGGACGACCACGCCGTGGACGCTCCTCTCCAACGTCGCCGCCGCCGTGGGCGCCACGTTCGAGTACGTGCGCGTCGCCGATCCGGCGGGCGGGCGCGACCTCGTCCTCGGCGCCCGGGCGGCCACCCGCCTCTACCCCGACGCCCCCGTCCTCGACCGCTGGCCCGGGGGCGACCTCGCCGGCTGGCGCTACCGGCGCCCGTTCGACACCCTGCCCCCGGTGCCGGGCAAGGACGCCTGGCGGGTGGTGGTGGCCGACCACGTCACCGACGACGACGGCTCGGGCGTCGTGCACATCGCCCCCGCCTTCGGCGAGGAGGACGCCCGGGTGGGCGAGGCCGAGGACCTGCCGGTCCTCAACCCGGTCGACGCCGACGCCGCCTTCGACCGTCGCGTGCCGCGCTGGGCCGGCCGCTTCGTCAGGGAGGCCGACCCCGAGATCATCGACGACCTCCGCCAGCGGGGCCTGCTGGTGGCCGAGGAGCCCGTCGAGCACAGCTACCCGCACTGCTGGCGCTGCGGCACCCCGCTCATCTACTGGGCCAAGACCTCGTGGTTCGTCCGCACGGCCGAGCGGCGCGACGTCCTGCTCGAGCAGAACGAGGCCATCAACTGGTACCCGGAGCACATCAAGCACGGGCGCTTCGGTCGCTGGTTGGAGGGCAACGTCGACTGGGCGCTGTCGCGCGACCGCTACTGGGGCACGCCGCTGCCCGTGTGGCGGTGCGACGGCTGCGGGCAGGACACCTGCGTGGGCTCGGTGGCCGAGCTGTCCCGCCTCGCCGGTCGGGACCTGGCCGACCTCGACCTGCACCGCCCCTTCGTCGACGAGGTCACCTGGGCGTGCCCCGGCGACGGCTGCCCGGGCACGGTCCGCCGGCTGCCACCGGTCCTCGACGCCTGGTTCGACTCCGGCTCGATGCCCTCGGCACAGGCCCACCACCCCTTCGCCGGCGACGACGCCTTCGCCGCCAGCTTCCCCGCCGACTTCATCTGCGAGGCCATCGACCAGACCCGCGGCTGGTTCTACTCGCTCCTGGCCGTCAACACGCTGGTGTTCGACCAGGCCCCCTACCGCAACGTCGTGTGCCTGGGCCACATCGTCGACGAGGACGGCCAGAAGATGTCCAAGTCCCGGGGGAACGTCATCGACCCCTGGACGCTGTTCAGCACCGTGGGCGTCGACGGCCTGCGCTGGTACTTCTTCTCCTCGGGCCAGCCGTGGGGGCAACGGCGGGTCTACGAGGAGGGCATCCGCGAGTCGACGGGCCGGACGCTGCTCACCCTGTGGAACGTCGTCAGCTTCTTCGCCACCTACGCCGAGCTCGACGGCTGGGAGCCACCACCCGGGCCGTCGGCCGCCCCCGCGGTCGACCACGTGCTCGACCGGTGGGTCCTCGGCCAGCTCGACACCACGGTGGCCGAGGTCACCGAGGCCCTCGAGGGCTTCGACGCCCTGCGGGGGGCGTCGGCCCTGGCACGCTTCGTCGACGACCTCTCCAACTGGTACGTCCGCCGCAGCCGTCCCCGGTTCTGGAAGGCCGCCGACCCCCGGGCCCACGCCACCCTCCACCACGTGCTGGTGGTGACCGCCCAGCTGCTGGCACCCTTCTGCCCGTTCCTGGCCGACGACCTGTACGTGCGGCTGACGAGCGAGGACTCCGTCCACCTCTCCGACTGGCCACAGCCGTCGGGTGCCGCCGACCCGGCCCTCGCCACCCAGATGGCGGCGGCACGGCGGCTGGTGGCCCTGGGGCGTGCCGCCCGCACCGACGCCAAGGTGAAGGTGCGCCAGCCCCTCCGCCGTGCCCTGGTCCTGCACCCGGGCGTGGCCCTCGATCGGGAGGTGGTCGACGAGGTCGCCGGCGAGCTCAACGTCAAGGAGGTCGAGGACGTCGACACGTTGTCGGGGTTGCTGTCGTGGAAGGTCGTGCCCAACTTCCGGGTCCTCGGCCCCCGCCTCGGTCCCCGGGTCAACGACGTCAAGGCGGCGTTGGCGGCCGCCGACGGGTCGGCGCTCCAGGCGCGGTTGGAGGAGCACGGCTCGATCGTGGTCGCCGGGGAGCGGCTCGGCCGGGACGACGTCGAGGTGCGAGCCGTCCGCCACGAGGACTTCGCCCTGGCCGAGGAGGGCGGCTGGGCCGTGGCCCTCGACCTCGAGGTCGACGACGCCCTGCGCCTCGAGGGCCTGGCCCGCGAGGTCGTGCGCAGCCTCAACGACCTTCGCAAGGAGATCGGCCTGGCGGTGTCCGACCGGGTGCAGGTCACCCTGGGAACCGAGGGACCGGTGGCCCGGGCGGTCGAGCTCCACGCGGCCGAGGTGGCGGCCGAGGTGCTGGCCGTCGCCGTCACCGTGGGCGACCCGGGACCCCGGGCGCACGAGGTCACCATCGACGGTCACGGGGTGCGGGTGGCCATGACCCGCGCCTGAGTCCGGCACCGAACCGGAGGGGCCGGCGGCGGAGCGGAAGGCCGCCACCACGGCGGCTGGTGGCCGACCGACCCCGGCAGCCCCGAGGGGCGTCGCCGCGGCCCTCAGCGGCGACCGGAGCGGTGAGCCGTCAGCGGCGACGACCGAAGCGGGAG
>DASUJB010000141.1:0-2059 GCA_036279475.1 Acidimicrobiales bacterium
GTACACCGATCAGGTCCGGGCGCTGGAGGAAGAGGTCCTGGCGCTGCGCCGCCGGCTGCAGGATGCCCCCAAGCGGGTGCGGACCCTGGAGGAGCGCCTGCTCGAGACCAAGGGCCAGCTGGCCCAGGCCATCGCCCAGAACGAGAAGCTCACCTACACCCTCCGCGAGGCACGCGACCACATCGGCGCCCTGCGGGAGGAGGTCGACAAGCTCACCCAGCCGCCGTCGGCCTACGGCACCCTGCTGGCCCGCAACGACGACGGCACCGTCGACGTCTACTCGGGCGGCCGGAAGATGCGGGTGGCCGTCCACCCCGCCCTCGACCCCGAGGAGCTGGTGCGGGGAGGCGAGGTGGTGCTCAACGAGTCGCTCAACGTCGTCATGGCCCGCACGCCGGAGACCAACGGCGACGTCGTGACCCTCAAGGAGCTCCTCGAGGACGGTCGCCGGGCCATCATCGTCGGCCGGGCCGACGAGGAGCGGGTGGCCGAGCTGGCCGAGTCCCTGCTCTCCGGGCCGCCGCTGCGGTCCGGCGACTCGGTGCTCATGGACGCGCGCTCGGGCCTGCTGCTCGAGCGGCTGCCCCGCCCCGAAGTGGAGGAGCTGGTGCTCGAGGAGGTGCCCGACATCAGCTACGGCGACATCGGGGGGCTCGACGACCAGATCGAGCAGATCGCCGACGCCGTGGAGCTGCCGTTCCTGCACCAGGAGCTGTTCGCCGAGCACAAGCTGCCGGCCCCCAAGGGCATCCTGCTGTACGGGCCGCCCGGGTGCGGCAAGACCCTCATCGCCAAGGCCGTGGCCAACAGCCTCGCCACCAAGGTCGGGGCCCGGTCCGTCGACAGGGAGGCGAAGAGCTACTTCCTCAACATCAAGGGTCCCGAGCTGCTGAACAAGTACGTCGGCGAGACCGAGAGGCAGATCCGCCTGGTGTTCCAGCGGGCGCGCGAGAAGAGCGAGGAGGGTTGGCCCGTCATCGTGTTCTTCGACGAGATGGACTCGATGTTCCGGACCAGGGGCACGGGCATCAGCTCCGACGTGGAGTCCACCATCGTCCCCCAGCTCCTCGCCGAGATCGATGGCGTCGAGTCGCTGCGCAACGTCATCGTGATCGGTGCCTCCAACCGCGAGGACCTCATCGACCCGGCCATCCTCCGCCCCGGCCGCCTCGACGTGAAGATCAAGATCGAGCGGCCCAACGAGACGGCAGCGGCACAGATCTTCGCCCGCTACCTCACACCTGACCTGCCCATCGCGGCCGACGTGGTGCAGGACATCGGGGGCGGCGACGCCTCCAAGGCCGTCCAGGGCATCATCGAGCGCACCGTCGAGGAGATGTACCGCACCGACCGGGACAACGAGTTCCTCGAGGTGACCTACCAGAACGGTGACAAGGAGATCATGTACTTCAAGGACTTCGCGTCCGGAGCCATGATCGAGAACATCGTGCGGCGGTCGAAGAAGCTCGCCATCAAGCGGGTCCTCGCCGACGGCCCCAAGGGCATCCGGGTCGAGGACCTCATCGACTCGATCCACCAGGAGTACAAGGAGCACGAGGACCTTCCCAACACCACCAACCCCGACGACTGGGCCAAGATCTCCGGCAAGAAGGGGGAGCGCATCGTCTACGTGCGGACGATCGTCAACCGCGAGGACGGTGGCGGCACGGCCGGGGGTCGGTCGATCGAGCGCGTGGCCACCGGCCAGTACCTCTGAGCGGATCCCGCGGCCCTCTGAGCGGATCCCTCGGCCGGCGGAACAGCCCCGGTCGACCGTGACATGCGCGGGTGGGGGCTCACCGACACCACGGAGGGTCGGCTCGCCGTCATCGCCGTCGTCGCCGGCACGCTCATGATCCTGGTGGCGGTGGGCAACCTCGTGGCGGCCGACGTCGCCGACGACGACGCCGACCGCGTCCGTGCCGCCCTCCGGCAGGAGCTGGCACGGCTGCCCGACGAGGTCGTCGTCGGCTACCCGGCCACCCGGGGAGCGGTCGAGGATGCCGCCGGAGCGGCGCTGGGCCCCCGGCGCGGTCGCGTCCTGGGCTCGGCGGCCGAT
>DASUJB010000142.1:0-15832 GCA_036279475.1 Acidimicrobiales bacterium
GGTGCCCGCTGCCACCGCCGCCGTGCGGATCGCTCGCGCCGGCGCAGCGGGCCTGGCCACCCGCGCCGGCTTCAGCTACCAGGAGGGCGAGCAGCTGCAGCTGGCCGTGGGCGAGGCGGCGGCCCTGCTGGCCCCCGACCCGGACGGCTCGGGCACCCTCGAGGTCACCTTCGACATCGAGCCCCACGGCCTCGTGGTGGAGCTGACGGTCAGCGAGGCGGCGGAGGAGGGCCTCCGCCCCGTGCCCGCCCTGGCCTCGGCCGTCCTCGACGCCTCCGTCGACGGCTGGCGCGTCGGTGCCGCGGGCCAGCGGATCGTGCTGCGGAAGTCCCTGCCGGAACCCGACCTCGACGACGACTGACGCGCCCGGGCCGGTTCGCTCAGCCCCGCGGGAGGGCGGCCCCCCCGGCGCGGCGACGCCCCCGCCGGCCCGTCGCCCCGAAGACCACCACGAAGACCGTCGCCCCCACCAGCACCACCGCCGCGCCCGACGGCACGTCGAGGTGGTAGCTGGCGATCATGCCCCCCAAGCCGCTGCCGGCGCCGACGGCCGCCGACAGCCACAGCATCCGGGCGAAGCGGTCGGTGAGCATCCGGGCCACGGTGGCCGGGATGACCAGCGTTGCCGCCACCAGCACCGTCCCCAGCACCTGGGTCGCCCCCAGGACCGCCACCGCCAGCACGGCCATCAGGAGGGCGTCGAGGCGGTCGACCCGGATCCCGGAGACGGCCGCGACCTCGGGGTCGAACGTCGTGAAGAGCAGCGGTCGGTAGCCGAGGGCCAGCCCCAGCCCGGCGACACCGGCCAGGGCGACGATCACGGCGACGTCGGCCCGGTCGACCCCCAGGACGCTGCCGAACAGGAGCACCTGCGTGCTCCGCCGCGCCTGCCCGTCCAGGCCGATCACGGCCAGGCCGAGGGCGAAGCTGGCCGTGGTCACCACACCGATGGCCGCGTCGCTGCCCACCACGCGGCGCCGGGCCACGCGCCCGATCAGCAGCGCCGAGGCCACCCCCCACAGGCCGGCCCCGACGAGGTGGTCCACGCCGACCACCGCTGCCACCGCTGCTCCCCCGAACACGGCGTGGGCCAGGCCGTGGCCGACGGCGCTCATCCGCCGCACCACGACGAACGTGCCGATCAGCCCGCACAGGCCGCCGGCCACCGTGGCCGCCACGACCCCGTTGCGGAAGAACTCGAACCGGAAGGGAGCCCACAGCGCCTCCACGTCAGGCCCCGGACGCCCGTCGCCCCGCCGGGGCGGGTCGCGAAGACCCGTCGAGACGCGGGAGCCCCGGTCGGCCGGTGCCGCCGGGCCGGTCGACGACCACCAGCGACCCGTGGTGGCAGATCACGTCCATCGGCGCGCCGTAGGTGGCCTCCAGCACGCCCGGGCGGAGCACGTCGCCAGGGGACCCCTCGGCCACGAGCCGGCGGTTGACGCAGACCAGGCGGGGGAGGTGGGCCGCCATGCCGTTGAGGTCGTGGGTGGTGACCACCACCGCGGTGCCCCCGGCGTGGATCTCGCCCAGCAACCGGAGGAGCTCGTGGCGGGTGGCCACGTCGACGCCCGAGGTGGGCTCGTCCATGACCAGGACGTGGGGACGGCGCACCAGCGCCCGGGCGATGAAGGCCCGCTGCTGCTGCCCGCCCGACAGCTCGCCGATGTGGCGGTCGTCGAGGCCCCCCAGGCCCAGGCGCTCGAGGACCGCCGCCACCTCGGTCCGCTCCTGGCGGCTGGCCCACGGCAACCGGCGGCCCTCCCGGGGCCGGGCCATCAGGAGGACCTCGCCCACGGTGACGGGAAAGGTCCAGTCGACGGCCTCCCGCTGGGGGACGTACCCGATGCGCAGCCCCGGCCGGCGCTCGATACGGCCGCGCCGGGGCCGCAGCGTGCCGACCATCGCCCGCAGCAGGGTGGTCTTCCCCGACCCCGACGGTCCCACGATGCCCAGGAGGTCGTCGTCGCTCACCGCCAAGGAGGCGTCGACCACCACGTCGCCGTGCCCGTAGGTGCACGTCACGCCGTCCAGGCGCAGGAGGGCACCGGTCGGCGCACGGGGGCCCGTGAGGTGGGGTCCGCGGCTCACTGCGGGTACTCGGCGAGGTCGGGGGCGGTGGGCTCCACCGGCACGGCCCTGAGGGCGGCGGCGTCGCCCCCCAGGGCCTCCACCATCGTGACGTAGTCCAGGCGCACCATCGCCAGCCACGAGTGCTCGCCGTCCCCCGGTCGGCCGGGGAGGTCGTCGTCCCGGAGCACGTCGACGTAGCGGACCCCGGCCTCCCTCCCGATCTGCTCGAGGACGGGGCTGGGGAACACCTCGGACCCGAAGATGGCGGGGACGCCGGTCGCGCGGACCTGGGCGATGAGGTCGGCGACCTCGCGGGGCGAGGGCTCGCCGAGGTCGCGGGGCTGGACGGCCCCGACGACCTGCCAGCCGTACTCCTCGGCGAAGTAGGCGTAGGCGTCGTGGTAGGTGAGGAGCACCCGCTGGTCCGGCGGGATGGTCGACGTGGCGAGGCGCAGGGCGGTGTCGAGCTGCCGGATCCGCTCGGACAGCGCGGCGCGGTTGCGGGCGTAGAGCGCGGCCCCGTCGGGGTCGAGCCGGCCGAGCGTGTCCTCCACCACCGCCGCGTAGCGGTCGGCCAGCAGGGGAGCGGTCCACAGGTGCGGGTTGGGCCGGCCACCCTCCCGGGGGAAGGCGTCGTCGTAGATGTAGTCCCGGGGCGACAGGGTCGCGTCCCCCAGCTCGACCAGCTCGGCGTCGGCCGACCCGTCGTGGATCAGGTCGCGCGTCGAGTCCTCCAGGTGGAGGCCGTTGGCGAACACCACGTCCGCCCCGGCCAGCACCTCGGCGGCACGGGGCGGCGGCTCGAACGTGTGGCTGTCGGCGCCCTCGGGGACGAGGCCCTCGATGGCGACCCGGTCGCCACCGACCGCCGACACGATGCTGGTGATGGGGGCCACCGTGGTCACCACCCGCAGGCGACCGTCGTCGCCCGCCCGGGCGTCGCTCCCGCAGCCGGCCGCCAGGAGGACGGCGACGAGGGCGGCAGCCGCCCCACGGTGAGCCCGTCGGGGCCGGGGGGACGGGAGCGCCGGGTCGACCACGGCGGCACCTTAGTGCGATGCCGTCGCAACAAGGGGCCCGGTCGGCACTCCCGACCGTCAGCGACCCGTGTGACCGAAGCCACCTTCGCCGCGGGCGCTCGCCTCCAGCGACCCCACCACCCCGAACCGGACGTGCTCCACCTGCTGGACCACCAGCTGGGCGATGCGATCCCCGCGCTCCACCCGGTAGTCCCGCTCGGGGTCGGTGTTCACCAGCAGGACGCGCAGCTCGTCGCGGTAGCCGCTGTCGATCAGGCCCGGGGCGTTGAGGCACGTCACGCCGTGCCGCAGCGCCAGGCCGCTCCGGGGCAGCACCAGGCCGGCGAAGCCCTCCGGCAGGGCCAGCGCGATCCCCGTCGCCACCAGCGCCCGCCCGCCGCCCCCACGCAGCAACACCCCCTGTCGAGCCACGAGGTCGGCGCCGGCGTCGCCGGGCCGGGCGTAGCACGGCAGCGGGAGGTCGGGGTCGAGCCGAACCACCGGGACGTCGAGCACGGCGCCATCATCGCCCGGTCGGCACCCCCGCGCCGGTGCCCACGGCGGTCGCCTGCTGCGCCGGGCCACCTACCCCCCGGTACCCTCCTGTGGTGCTCGTCTGGATGGATCTCGAGATGACCGGCCTCGACCCGGCGACCGACGTGATCGTCGAGATCGCCACGATCGTGACCGACGACCACCTCGCCGTGGTGGCCGAGGGCCCGGACCTGGTCGTGCACCAACCCCCCGAGGCGTTGAAGGCGATGGGCGACGTCGTGCGCGAGATGCACACGCGCAGCGGCCTCCTCACCGCCATCGAGACGTCGACCACCTCGCTGGCCGAGGCCGGCGCTGCGACCCTGGCGTTCATCCGCCGTCACGTCCCCGAGCCGCACACCGTGCCGTTGTGCGGCAACTCCATCGGGACCGACCGCCGGTTCCTGGCCGCCTACCTGCCCGACATCGAGGAGCACCTCCACTACCGGTCGGTCGACGTGTCCACCGTGAAGGAGCTGGCCCGCCGGTGGGCACCCCACGTGCTGGAGGCGGCACCTCGCAAGGAGACGGCGCACCGCGCCCTCGAGGACATCCGGGAGAGCGTGGCCGAGCTCCGCTTCTACCGTGACCACCTGTTCCGGCTGGAGGCCGAGGCCCCGGTCCCGCCAGTGCCCGGCTGAGCCCGTCCGATCCCGAGGAAACGACGGTGGCGAATATTCGATTGACGGCCGCCGGCGCCCGTGCTGGCCTGTCGCCATGGGATGACCAGCGCCCCTGCCTGCACGCCAACCGTGCACCGATCGGGCGTCGAGAGGACGGACCTGGACCTGTGACGAGCCTCATGCACACGACCGCGGAGCTCCACTGCGGCGCACAGCTCGGTCGCACGCGCGTCGGCGTGGTCGCACCGTCCGCCCACCTCCTCGTGCCGTCCGTACCCGCGTCGTGGACCGCCTTCCCCGGTGACGCGGCGACGACCGAGGTGGCCGCCCTCGCGCCGGCCGCCGACCGGCCCACCCGACCGCCGTCGGAGCGCTTTCCCTGACACAGCCAGGCGCGGGAAGCGCACGTGCTCCGCAGGCCGTCGGGATCCACCCGGCGGCCTTTTCCTTTTTCCCTCCCCGGACGCCCCCTGCCCCGTGGCTCCGGGCCGCCCATCGCGCCAGACACGACATGAGGATCGGACATGACCTCCTCCCGCCCGCCGGCCACCACCGACGGAGCCACCATGCCGGCCCGGCCCCGCCGGTACCGCGCCGACCAGCCCGGTGCTCCCGCGCTCCCCACCGCCACCCGGCCCGATGCCAGCTGGGACCGTGCCCGGTGCAACGACGGCAGTGGTCGACTCGCCGCCACGTTCTTCAGCGAGGAGCTCCAGGACATCGCCGAGGCCAAGCGCATCTGCGCGCCGTGCCCCGTCCTGGTCCCGTGCCTGGAAGGGGCGCTGCAGCGGCGCGAGCCCTGGGGGGTGTGGGGAGGCCAGCTGTTCCTCAACGGCCGGATCCTCGCCACCAAGAGGCGGCCGGGACGCCCGCCCAAGCGCCCGCGGCCGGAGGACCAGCTCCCGGACATCCCCATCCCCGAGCACCTCGAGTCGCTGGCGGTCGTCCGCATCGCCTGACGACCACCGCCGACCCCGGCAGGGGGCAGGCGGCGTGACCACCACGCGCCGGTCGCGCCACGGCCCGGCGATTGCCACCGCCGGCAGGGTCGGCGGTACCGTCGGTGCGTGGTCGCGCGCCGCCTCCCCCTGCTTGCCGTGGTGGGTGCCACCGCCCTGGCCCTGGCCGCGGCGACGGCCACGTTCGCGGTGCTAGACAGCGGCGACAACGCTCCCGACCAGGTGTCGGGCCCGGACGCCGCCTCGTCGGACGGCTACCGGATGGCACCGGCCGGTGAGCTCCCGAGGTCCACCTCCGAGGTCCGGCTGGCCTCTCTCGACGGCGGACCGGATGCCACCCTCGGTGATCTCCTCACCGGTCGCCCGGTGGTGGTGAACTTCTTCGCCTCGTGGTGCGCACCTTGCGTCGACGAGATGCCGGCGTTCGAGGCCGTCCACCGGAGCGTCGGTGCGAAGGTGACCTTCGTCGGCATGGCCAACCGCGACAGCCCCGAGGACGCCCGGGCCACCGTACGGACCACGGGGGTGAGCTACCCCACCTACGGCGATCCCGACACCAGCGCCCTGACGTTCTTCGGCGGCCTCCAGATGCCCACCACGGTGTTCATCGCCCCGTCGGGTGCCGTGGTGGACGTGGCCAACGGAGCCCTCACCGAGGGCGAGCTGCGCACCAAGCTGGCCGACCTCTTCGGCGTGGCGGCGTGACGGCGAGCGCGGGGTGACGGTGCTGGCCGCCCTGGGCCCGGACCGGGCATGGGCGTACTACCTCACGCTGGGCATGGTGGCGACGGTGAACCCGTGCGGGTTCCCGCTGCTGCCCGCCTACCTGTCGTACTTCCTGGGCGTCGACGGCCAGAAGGTCGCGGCGCGCGCCGGTGTCGGCCAGGCGGTCCAGGTGGCCTGCGCGGTGGCCGCCGGCTTCCTCGCCGTCTTCGCCGCCGCGGGTGCTGCCGTGGAGATGACGTCCCTCCCCGTGTACGAGAACGCCCCGTGGATCTCGATCGTGATCGGCCTGGGGCTGCTCCTCCTCGGCGGCGCCATGCTGTGGGGCTACGAGCCCGGCTTCCGGCTCCCCCGGCTCGACAAGGGTGGCCGCCAGCGCACCGCGGGGTCGATGTTCCTGTTCGGGGTGTCCTACGCGGTGGCCTCGATCGGCTGCACCCTGCCCCTCTTCCTCGGGGCGGTGGCGGGCACCATGACCGAGGACTCCGTGGTCGGCGGGCTGGCGGTCTTCGCCGTGTACGGGCTGGGGATGACGCTCGTGCTGCTGGCGCTCACGGTCGCCATCGCCCTGGCCCGCACCTCCATCGTCCGGTTCCTGCGCCGGGCCCAGCCCTACGTCGGCCGCGTGTCCGGGGGGTTGGTGGCGCTGGCCGGGGCGTACGTCGCCTACTACGGGTGGCTGGAGGTGCGGCTGGGCCAGGGGGGCGCGGTGACGGGCTCCGGGGTGACCGAGGCAGTGTACGGCTGGTCCTCGGACGTCACGGGCTGGATCGACAGCGTGGGCGCCGTGCGGATCGCGGTGGTCGTCGTCGTGTTGCTCACCGCCACCGTGGTGGCGGCACGGGCGGCACGCCGCCACGGCTCCACCCCCGGCGGCGGTGGCAGCCGGGAGGGCGCCTCCCGCTGCTAGGGCGCGAGGCGCTCGATCACCCACCCCGGGGCACCGGGCGCCCGGCGGTAGACGAGCCTGTCGTGCATGCGCCACTGGCGGCCCTGCCAGAGCTCCACCCGGTCGTGGACGACCCGGTACCCGCCCCAGTGGGCGGGGCGGGGCACGTCGCGCCCGGTTAGGGTGGCGTCCAGCTCCGCCCAGCGGCGCTCGAGGGTGGCCCGGTCGGGGACGACCTGGCTCTGGGGCGACGCCACCGCGGCGAGCTGGCTCCCCCGGGGCCGCGTGGCCCAGTAGGCGTCGGACTCGCCGGGTTCGACCGGTCGGGCGGTCCCCTCGACGATCACCTGGCGGTCCAGCGCGTGCCAGGGGAAGAGGAGGGCGGCGCGGGGGTTCGCCGCCAGGTCAGCGCCCTTGCGGCTGTGGCGGTTGGTGAAGAAGACGAAGCCGTCGGCGTCGAGCCCCCGCAACAGGACGGTCCGCATCGAGGGCCGGCCGTCCGGCGTGGCCGTGGCCACGACCATGGCGTTGGGGTCCCCGACGGCGACCTCCCGCCAGGCGGCGAACCACAGGGCGAACTGCTCGATCGGGTCGGGGGCGAGGTCCGCCTCGGTCAGGCCGGCACCCGTGTACTCCTGGCGCAGCTCGGCCAGCTCGGTGAGGTCCACCCCCGCAGGTCTACCGCACGGGGGCGGGCGGCTCGGAGGGCGCCCGGGTCCGGAGTGCCCTCCGGGGGCCTCCCGGGAGGCCGGTCACCCGCCGAAGCCGTGGTCGCCCAGCCAGTCCTCGGCGATGTCCTCGGCGTCGTCGCGGTCGACGTCGAAGCGCTTGTTCATCCTCACCAGGTCCTCGGTGGTCAGCTCGGCGGACACGTCGTCGAGCACGTCCGTCAGGTCGCGGCCGTAGGCGTCGACCAGGTCGCGGCTCAGGACCGGGAACACGTTGTCGGCCGCGAACATGCCCTTGTCGTCCTCCAGCAGCACCCAGCCGGTGTCGGGATCGGCCAGCCGACCGTCGGTGGAGGTGACCACGCCGACGTCGATCGCCCCCTCGTCGAGCGCGTCGGGGATCAGCCCGAAGTCCAGAGGTGTGAAGTCGTCCGACAGGTCGACGCCGTACACCCTCCGGAGGCCGGGGATGCAGAAGCCGTTGGACTCGCAGTCCGGCGGCGCTCCCAGCGTGAGGTCGGCACCGTTGGCGGCCAGGTCCGACAGCGTGGAGATGTCGCGCTGCTCGGACGTCTCCTCGGTGACGACGAAGGCGTTGGTGTCGACGGCGTCGGCCGGCCTGGCGGCGACCAGTCCACGGTCGTCCAGGTAGGGCTCCAGCGCCTCCAGGGTGGCGTCGACGTCGCTGGTGGCCTCGCCCTTCCCCCCGTTGAGGAACTCCAGCTCCGCCGCCACGTAGTCGACCGCCATGTTGACGTCACCGGACTTGAAGGCCCCGAGCAGGAGGTCGCGCAGGCCGCCGACCTCGGTGGTCTCCGCCCGGTAGCCGGCGTCCCGGAGCGCCCCCGCGTAGATCTCGGACAGGATCAGCGACTCGCCGAAGTCCTGGGCTCCGAGGACGATGGCGGGGCCGTCGCGCCCGTCGTCCCGGGCGTCGGTGTCCTCGTCGTCGCCGCCGCACGCCGTTCCCAGCAGGCTGAGGGCCAGCACGCCGGCGAGGACCTTCGTGGATCGGTGCATGGGTCAGTCCTTTCGGCCCGGGGGCCGTCGCTTGCCGGGGCTCGCCTCAGGCGGGCCCCCCCGCCGGACCAGGGGCGATCTCGCCGGCGGTGACCGTGACGTCGTCCTGGCGGGCCAGGGGGCGACGCCAGGGCACGAGCCGCCGGAGCGTCAGGGCGAAGAGGGCGTCGGCGGCCAGCGCCAGGAGCGCCACCACCGCGGCCGAGGCCAGCATCGGGCCCTTGTCGGGGCTGGTGAAGCCGCTGACGATGGGCGTGCCGAGGTTCCGGTAGCCGACGAGCGCCCCCAGGGTGGCGGTGGCGATCACCTGGACGGAGGAGACCCGCAGGCCGGTGAGGATCAACGGCACGGCCACCGGTACCTCGACCCGGCGCAGGAGCTCACCACCCCGCATCCCCATCCCCCGGGCCGCCTCGAGCGCCTCGTGGGGCACCTCCCTCACGCCCGTGTAGGCGTTGGTGAAGACGGGCGGGACCGCCAGCAGCACGAGCGCCACGATCGTGGGCCAGAACCCCAGACCGAACCCGTACCGCAGCGAGAAGGGGAGCAACAGGGCCAGGATGGCGAACGAGGGGATCGCCCGACCGACGTTCACGATCGACATCGCCACGAAAGCGCCGCGACGGGCGTGGCCGAGCAGCACGCCGGCCGGGACGGCCAGGAGCCCGGCGATGACGACGGCGACGAGCGAGATCCGCACGTGGGACCACGCCAGGGCCGGGAGCCCGTTCCGGCCCGACCACGCCTGGTCGGACGCGAGGTAGTCGACCAACTGCCCCAGGGCGCCGCTCACGGTGCCACCCCGGCGCCGGTTCGGGTCCACCCCGGTGCGCCGGCGCCGTCGGCGGCGGCGGAGCCCGCAGGATCGCCGCCCCGGGCGCCGTCGCGGCCACCACCGGGGGGGCGCTGCGCCCGAGCCCACGGCGTCGACCACCGCTCCACGGCCACGAACACGAGGTCGAAGGCGACCGCCAAGGCCACCGATCCCACCGTGCCCACGACGATCGGGGTCGAGAAGTTGCGGGACAGGCCGTCGTTGATGAGGCTGCCGAAGCCCCCCTCGCCCACCAGCGAGGTGACCGTCACCAGGCCCACGGTGGTGACGGTGGCGATGCGCAGACCCGCCACGATCGCCGGCGTGGCGAGGGGCAGGTCGACCCGGACGAGGCGTCGCCAGCGCTCGTACCCCATGCCGTCGGACGCCTCGCGCACGGCAGGGGGGACCCCGTCGAGGCCGGCGACGACGTTGCGCAGGAGGATCAGCAGCGTGTAGCTGACCAGCGCCACCAGCGACGTGCGGAACCCCAGGCCGAGCGCCGGCACCGACACCAGCACGGCGAACAGCGCCAGGCTGGGGATGGCGTAGAGGACGCTGCACACGCCGGCGAGCGGTTCGTAGGTCCAGCGCCACCGTACGGCGACCAGCGCCAGCGCCAGGGAGATCACGAAGCCGAGGCCCACGGCCGCGGCCGTGAGCTCGACGTGCTGGCGCAGGGCGTCGGTGATCTCGTCGGCGTGGTCGCCGACCCAGTCCCAGCGCACCAGGGGCTCCTCGGCCATCGGGGCCGACAGCGCCCCCCTCACCGCGTGACCCCTTCGGCCAGCTGGTCCAACGTGAGCATGCCCAGGTAGCGCGGTGGTGCCCCGCCGCCGCGGCTCGCCGCCTCGACGACCACCGCCACCCTGGTGCGAGAGGTCACGATGGCGTCGAGGGCGCTCTTCAACGTGGTGTCGGGATCGACCACGGCCACGAAGGGCCGAGGGGAGACCTCGCCGACGGTGCCGGCGCGGTCGACCTCGTCGACCCCCACCCATCCCCGCACCCGCCCGTCCTCGCACACCGCCACCCAGTCGGTGCCCTCGGCCTCCATCACCGCCCGGGCGTCCTCGGCGGTGGCGGCGGTGGTGACGACGGGGCCCCGGCCCAGCGGCACCTGCCGCACCCGGACGAGCGACAGGCGCTTGATCCCGCGGTCGTCGCCCAGGAAGTCGGCGACGAAGCCGTTGGCCGGCTCCCGGAGCAGGTCCTCGGGGGAGCCGGCCTGCTCGAGCACGCCGCCGACGTTGAGGATGGCGATGCGGTCGGCGAGCTTGATGGCCTCCTCGACGTCGTGGGTCACCAGCAGGATCGTCTTGCGGACGCGTCGCTGGAGGGCGAGCAGGTCGTCCTGGAGGCGTGCCCGGACGATGGGGTCGACGGCCGAGTACGGCTCGTCCATGAGCAGCACGGGCGGATCGGCGGCCAGGGCCCGGGCCACGCCCACCCGCTGCTGCTGGCCGCCGGAGAGGGCGGCGGGGTACCGGTCCAACAGGCCGGGGTCGAGGTCGAGCAGCTCGGCCAGCTCGTCGACCCGCTCGCGGATGCGGGTGCGGGACCAGCGCAGCAGCTGGGGCACGGTGGCGATGTTGTCGCGAACCGTCCGGTGGGGGAACAGCCCGGCCTGCTGGATGACGTAGCCGATGCCCCGGCGGAGCTGGTGGGGCGGCAGGGTGCGCACGTCGGTGCCGTCGAGCCAGACCGTGCCCCCGGTGGGCTCGACGAGGCGGTTGACCATCTTCAGGGTGGTGGTCTTGCCGCACCCCGACGGCCCGACCAGGGCGACCAGCTCGCCCGGGTGCACCGTGAGGTCGAGGTCGGTCACCGCCGGGACGGCGGCGCCGGGATAGGTCTTGAGGAGGTGGTCGAGGTGGAGGGCGACGCCCGAGGGCGGCCTCCCGCCCCGGCTGGCTGCCGGCGGCGACGGCTCGCCGGCCGGGCCGCCCGCGGTCGACGCCAGCTCGGCCGGGGGGCCCGGAGCGGTCGCCGGCCCTCTGCCGTCACGGGTGCCGGCGGCCGCCGACACCGGGTGGTCGGTCACGCCCCCGGCGCCCGCTTCGTCGTGGCGATGGCTGACATCGTGGGCGACACCGAACCCTCCCCGCCCGCTGCGGCGCGGCACCCGAGTACGGGCCCTGGGAGGCCCGGGTGCCGGTGGCGGCCACGTTACCGTCGGTCAGGCAGGAGCGGTCGGTCCCGGCGGGGCCCCGCCACCACGCTCAGCTCTGCGCCGCCGCCGTGGGGACCTCGGCGTCGGCGGGGGCCGCCGGCTGGTGCCGGGGCTTCAGCCCCCGGGTGACCCAACCGCGCTCCTCGGCCCACACCAGCATCGGGGGCAGGAACACGAGGGCGGACAGCAGCGCCACCGCCACGTTCATGGCCACGATCAGGCCGAAGTCGCGGAGCAGGGGGAGCGAGGAGAAGGCGATGACCGCCACCCCCGACACGGCCGTCAGCGCCGAGGCGATGAAGGCCCGTCCCGTGCGCCGAGCGGTGGCCTCGACCGCCTCTCGCGGCGTGTAGCCCCGCTGCCTCTCCTCCACGAACCGCAACAGGATGAGCGAGGTGAACTCGGTGCACAGGGCCACCACGAGGGGACCGCCCACGGCCGTCATGGGGCTGAGCTGGAGGTCGAGCACCCAGGCCACCAGGGAAGCCGCCCCCGTGGCGATCAGGACGGGGACCATGGACAGGAGGGCTCGCACCACGCTGCGCAGGCGGAAGGTGAGGAAGCCGAACACGAAGGCCACGGCCAGGTAGGTGAGCAGGACCCGGTTGGCCTCGATGTTCTCCAGCAGGCCGACGCCCACGACCGCCAGCCCCGACGGCGTCGCCCGGACCCCGGGCGGGATGGTGACCCCCTCGGCGGTACGGCCGGACGCCAGCTCGTCCCGGATCTCGTTGGTGTAGACAGCCCTCTCGTCGAGCGAGCCCGGCCCGGTGCGGAAGACGATGTTGAGGGCGCCACCGTCGGGGTTCACCAGGGACCTCTGGATGTCCGGCGGGGCCACGTCGTAGGCCCTCCGGACGTCCGCCCCGGTGGGAGGGAGGACCGTGGTGCCCGGCACCTCGAGCACGAAGGACACCGTCGTCACGATCGACGACGCCGTCAGGAGGTCGCGGGGCCGCTCGGCGAGCTGCTCGTCGGCGAACTCGGTGACGAAGCGGGCCGTGGCGTCGTCGAACACGTCGTCGGACTCGACGAAGATGCCGAGCTCGGCGGACGACCCGGTCTCGCGCTTGAGCGTGTCGATGTCGCGGATCACCTGGGTGTCCTGGTTGACCCAGTTCTCGGGATCGCTCTCGACGGTCAGGTCGTCCTCCACGAGGATCCCACCGGCGAACACCACCACGCTGACCACCGCCAGGGGCACGGCCGTCCTCGTGGGCAGGTCGCCGAGCCAGACGACCAGCCGGGCCAGCCGGCCCTGGCTGAAGTCCCGCCGGCTCCGCGTGGGGGAGCGGAACTCGCGGATGCCGAGGATGGCGAGGGGCAGGACGATGCTGCACACGCAGATGGCGGCGATGCCGACGGCCAGCAGCAGGCCGAAGTCGCGGATCATGGGCACCTTGGCGAAGCGGAGCGCCATGAAGGCGAAGATGGCGTCGAAGGTGACCACGAGGAGTGCCGGGCCCAGGTTGACGGCCGCCTCCTGGATCGGATGCTCCTCGCGGGCGATCACCACCTCCTCCTCGATGCGCGAGTGCATCTGGATCGCGTAGTCGATGCCGACGCCGAGCATCACCGGCAGGCCGGCGATGGTGACCACCGAGAGGGGGATGCCCAGGTAGCCGGCGAGGCCGAAGGCCCACATGACGCCGACGAGGATGACGAAGAGGGGCAGCAGCCGCCAGCGCACCCCGAACAGCAGCACGAGGATCACCACCATGATCCCCACCGCGATGCCGCCCAGCGTGAGCATCCCGCCCCGCAGGTAGTCGTTGAGGTCCTTGAGGAGGACGGACGCCCCGGTGGTGACGGTGCTGGCGTTGTCGAACGGCTCCGCCTGGGCCACGTCCTGGACCCGCTCCGAGGCCGCGCCCTCCAGCTCCAGGGACAGGTTCCCGTCGATGCGGGTGACCATCTGGGCGTGCCGCTCGTCGGGGAAGAAGGGGAGGAGCGACTTGCGGATCTCTCCCTGGTTGTCGTAGAGGAGGAACTCCAGCCACGCCCGGTTCTCGAACGTGCGCTCGCCCCGGACGGCACCGATGCGCTCGAGGGTGGTGATCGAGTCCTCGACGCGGATCGCCCGCGCCTCGGGGTCCGGGTCGCGCTCGCTGGCCCCGAGCAGGGCCTGCCCGGCCGGGCTCTGGGTGACGTCGCCGCTGGGGCTCGACACCAGGTTCTGGGTGAACTCGAGCGCCGTCAGCGGGCTGATGACGCTGAAGACGCCGTCCGTGCCGCGCAGCTCGTCCTGGATCGCCTCCATGCGGGCGATGTTCCGAGGGGTGAACAGGTCGACGACCGTCTCGCCCTCGTCCAGCGTGAACAGGGTGACGACCGCCTGACCGCCGAAGAGGTCCTGGTAGGCGACGCTGTCCTTGTAGACCTGCTCGTCCTTGTTCAGGTACGAGTCCTGGCCGGTGGCGAACTCGAGCTGGGTGACGCCGACGCCCAGCGCCAACGTGATCGCCAGGCCGGCGACACCGACGATGCCGGCGTGCTTGCCGAAGTTGAGGGCCATCCAGGCCCAGGCGCGTCGCATCGGTACGGAGGTCCTTCCGGGTGGCGCCCTTCGGGGGGAGGGGGACAGGGGGCCTCTCGAACCTACTACCGTCCCCCCACGTGGATGCCACTCGCCGGGCAGTGGACGACGTCGTCGCGGTGTTGCGCTCCCACGGCGACCGCGTGACCGGGGCCCGCCGTGCCGTCATCGACGCCCTGCTCGCCGGCGGCCACCACGTGACCGCCGACGAGATCGTCGCCCGCATGAACGAGCGGGAGGGTCCGGGGGGGCGGGGGCGGGAGCCCGATCCCCACCGGGCCACCGTGTACCGCACGCTCGACCGCCTGGAGGAGCTCGGCGTCGTGTCCCACGTCCACCTGGGCCACGGCCCCTCGATCTTCCACGTCGACCACCAGGCCACCGCCCCTCACCACCACGCGGTCTGCTCGGCGTGCGGCACGGTCGTGGAGGTGCCTCTGACCGCTCTCGACGGCCTGTCCTCGGCGCTGCGAGCTGCCCACGGCTTCGAGCTGTCGCGGCAGCACTTCGCCCTCTGGGGCCTGTGCCGGAGCTGTGCTCGCGCTGACCGCGACGGCACTGCGCCCAGTCAGCCGGCGGCGATGGCCGTCACCCCGTCGAGGTAGGGCCGCAACGCCTCGGCGACGCCGACTGATCCGTCGGGCCGCCGGTGCGTCTCCAGGTAGGCGGCCACCGTCCGGGGCCATCCCAGGGCCGAGCCGTTCACGGTGTGGGCGACCGCCGTGCCCCGGCGCCCCCCTCCCCCCCCGTCCCCGGGGGCACGGACGCGGATGTTGGCCCGGCGGGCCTGGTAGTCGGAGAACCACGACACCGAGGAGACCTCCAGCCACTGGTCCACCCCGGGGGCGTAGGCCTCGATGTCCCAGGTGCGAGCGGCCGAGCTGCCGAGGTCGCCGGCGCACAGGTCGACGACGCGGTAGGCCAGCCCCAGGGCGTGGAGGAGGCCCTCGCTCCGGGCGAGGACGTCCTGCTGGCACGCCCGCGCCTGGCCGGCGTCGACCGCCACGGCCAGCAGCTCGACCTTGTCGAACTCGTGGCTGCGCAGGAGGCCCCGGGTGTCCTTGCCGGCGGCGCCGGCCTCCCGGCGGAAGCACGAGGTGTACGCCGCGTACCGCAGGGGCAGCCGGGAGCCGTCGAGGACCTCGTCGCGGTGCAGCGAGGTGAGCGGGACCTCCGCCGTGGGGATGGCCCACAGGTCGTCGCGCTCGACGTGGTACGCCTCGTCGGCGAACTTCGGGAGGTGGCCGGTGGCCACCATCGTGGCCGTGAGGACCATGGTGGGCGGCCGCACCTCCTCGTAGGCGTCGGCGTTGCGGTCCAGGCTCAGCTGCACCATTGCCCGCAGCAGGCGCGCTCCCCACCCCCGGTACATCGCGAACATCGAGCCCGAGATCTTGGTCGCCCGGGGCAGGTCGAGGAGGCCGAGCTGCTCGCCGATCTCCCAGTGGGGCACGCGCTGGTGGGCCCCGTAGGCGGCGGGGTCGTAGCCCTCCGTGCGCAGGACCACGTTGTCCGCCGGGCCCGCCCCGTCGGGAGCCTCCGGGTCGGGCGTGTTGGGCGTGGCCAGGAGCAGCTCGCGCAACTCGGCGGCGAGGCGGTCGACCTCGGCGGCGAGGGCTCGCTCGCGCGCCCCGAGCTCCCGGCTCTCGGCGGCGGCGGCCGCCGCCTCGTCGGCGCGGCCCTCGGCCCGCAGCCTCCCGACGGACCGGGACAGCTCCTTGACCTGCCGGCGCACGTCGTCCCGCTCCCCGCCCAGCCGCCGGTGGGTGGCGTCGAGGGCCAGGACGCGGCGAAGAGCCTC
>DASUJB010000143.1:0-28565 GCA_036279475.1 Acidimicrobiales bacterium
GGACCAGCCGCACCGCGTCGGCCTTCTCACCATCGCTGTACCGACGCGTCGTCGGCCTCCCAGAGGACTTCTCCATCGGCATGACTCCATCCTCGTTTCCAAGGTCTGGAGCCTCCAACGAACCCAGGGCGGTTCACCCTCGACTCCCGGGCCTGGTTCTGGGCTTGGCGCTGGGTCACCGTGTCCGACGACGGCGGCTTGCCGCTGTTGCCGGAATAGCGGGACAACTCCCACTCCAGCGCCGCGATCTTCGCTTCGAGCCTGGTCACAAGCTCATACAGCGACGCGTTCTCCGCCTCCAACGCCGCGATCCGCTCAGCCTCCCCCGACACGCCCGCCAGAAAACACGAACACGCGCGCGGGATCAACCACCACGAACACCCGCCCCCCCTGAACAGTTACCCTTTACCATTGGTTGTTGCACGACAACCGTTCACTGAAGGGACCGTATCCTCTGGAGCACCATCCCTACGAGGCGGGGCCGGACGCAACGTGATGCTCGCTGTTGGCGATCGCGAAGCCCGGTACCACGATCGCCGGCAGATGGACGGGACCTGGAGGACGGCGCTGGCGAGGGACCGTGTCGCGTCGCGCTCGGCGTCCCCGGCACGGTCGGCCTGGCGTACATGGTCCTTCCCCCGGCCCGGGACGAGGTGGTCGGGTCGAGGTGACCGGTGCCTGCCGGCACCTCCCCGTGTGAGGGGCCGGCCGTGGGGTAGGCCCGAAGCGATGGCAAGTGAGGCACACCCCTCGGCGCGGCGGTCCGCCGGCGCCGGTCCCAGTCGGGGACGCCTCGGGCGCCGGGGCGTCCCCGCCACGGGCGCAGGCGACCCGGGCGGCTCGTCGCCCCGGCGGCCGGTCACCCGCATCAGCGCCGTGAGCCTGGCCGGTCACGTCCTCTACGAGCTGCTGGCCGGTGTCGGCGCTCCCTTCGCCTCGGTGCTGGGGGCCGCTCCCGCCGCCGGGTTGTGGACCCTCGGCACCGCGGAGGTGGTGGCCCGCGCCCGCACGGCGCCACGCAGCTCCGACGGCGCCTTCGCGACCGCGAACGGCATCGCCCTCGCCGCCGTGGTCGCCCACCTGGTCGGCTGGCCGCGCCGCTGGCGGCGCGGGCTGCCGTGGTTGACCGAGTGCGAGGGGCTGGGCCCGGAGATGATGCCGGCCTACAACGCCGTCGTCTACGCGGGAGGCGCGAGCGCCCTGGTGGCGCTGGCGACCGAGAACCGGTCGGCGCCCCTGTGGCGAGCGGTCGGCCCCCTGGCCGCCGTGCCCTTCCTCGTGCGGCTGCAGCACTGGGAGCATCGCCGGCTCCGGGCCGAAGCGGCACGACGGCCCGGGTGGTGGAACCGGCGGCTGCAACCCACCGCCGCCAGCCGCCACTGAGCACCCTCCGGCGGGGTACCGACCACGGCACGCGGGTCGACGACCCGCCGGCCGACCCCTGCGGTGTTCGCCGCACTCATGACGCCACTCCACGACGCGCGGACCCCCGACGGCGGCCACCTCGCGAATGCCCTCCTGGTAGAGAATCTGATGGCACGAGAACCTTTCGGATCCCTGCCAGAAGTGGCACGTCCGACGAGATGGTCACCGATCACGCCGGAGGCCACGTCAACGATCTCGGCTAGCTCGTCCAGTCGAGACCGTGTGGTGTGAGCTCGAGTGTGTTCTGCCCGTTCTTGCGTGTAAGGATCATCTCCTGGATGTGGACAGATAGTAGTTGGAGAGCCGCGCTGTCACGAGGTGTTGATCGGCCGAACGCCTCCTGTGCATCACCTCCGACCTCTGCCACATAGCGATTCAGGGTCGGCTCATCTACTATAAATCGTACCGGGGGTACGAGCTCACGACCCTCATATGCAGCTATATCTACACCATCGATACGACGGGAGATCATTGCCACGTGTCCAAGATCATCAATGACTCGCGTCAAGTACGGCGCCCCACTCATGATAGCGGAAACGAAGTGATGATGTTCTCACTATTGTCTGCAACGACAACCGCCGTTGTAAACCTGGCAATCACCTGGCCGGACACATCACGAATTTGGATAGGGGCGCTGAAACGCCAAGTATCGTTGTTCGCCCGATATGTCACTGAAGAGGGAGCTAGCAGCGTCTGTCCGATGCAGAAGTCAGCCATGTCGTCCCACGCCGCTCCTACTACCGCAGCGCGGTTTCCCCAGTCTGCCTCATGCCGGTCCTCGATGTGGCGGAGACCCCAGTTGGTATCGCTTCCGCACCGGAGATAGGCGGCATCCCCTGGGCCACCACCATTGCGTTCGTATGTCCAAACTAGATGCTGCGAGCTTTGTCCCGAGCATTCCAGACTGATATCTAATGGTTGGAACCGATCACTACTCTCGTAGCTGGCACCGGTGCCAGGTGCATATACCTCGCTACCTTCGCTGGCTTCACTTCGTTGTCGTGCTTGTGCAGTGGATGCGGGGCTGCTTGCGAGCAGCGCGACGACGATACAGATCACTAACGCCAATCGCCGACGAAGCCGGTACGTGACGGACATGCAACCTCCGTTGCTCACCTGGCCACCGCACGATTCAAGTGAACCCGGTCGTGGTTCAGATGCCAGCTCCACCTGCGACCATATGCACTAACTGCAATGCTGTCAACACAGATCGCGTTGGTGAGTTGACGGCACTACGGGGGTCCTTCGCGTTCGAGCGCTGCGGACCGAAATCCGGCCCGCCACGACACCGGCCCGTCGAACGGCCCGACCGAAGACCTCGACCTGTGCACCAAGCAGGTCGAGCGCGCCGGTCACGGGTTCCCCTGCTTCGAGCACTACCGGCTCCGCGCGCTGCTCCACGCCCGCGGCCTCACCTGGCCCCACCGACCCCGACCCCCACAGCTCCGCACCCGCACTCCCCACCCAGACGCGCAGAGCCGGCTTTCCGTGGGTTTTCCGACGATCAGCCACGCGCCGCCGACGTACAGCAGGCTGGCGACAAGGGAGAACAGCGGTGGGCGCGGAGGGAGTCGAACCCCCGACATCTGCCTTGTAAGGGCAGCGCTCTGACCAGCTGAGCTACGCGCCCGGAGCGACAGAGGCTAGCTGGTGGCCGGCACCACCGGCGTGGGCCGATCCGACGCCGGACCGCGTGCCCCCGCGCCACGCCCGGTGCGGGACGGGGCCAACCGCCGGGGCGCCCGCCGGCCCGGCCCGCCTGCGGTGGCCAACCGGCCGGCAGGGCGTCACGCCCCGACGTCCTCCTCCGAGCACACCGGGATGCCGGCCGCCAGGAGGGCGCCGGCGGCCACCCCCACGCCGGGCACCCGGCGGCGGCGGAAGGTCCCGTCGTCGACCTCGTGGCACCCGCAGGCCGGCGAGCGGGCCTTGAGCACCGCACCCTCGGCCCCCGTGGCCCGGGCCAGGCCCACGGCGTGGGCGGCACCCCTCCGGTAGGCGTCGGTCACGTCGTCGCCCTCCTCGGTGAGCACCCGTCCGTCAGCTTGGACCTCGGCGCGGGCTCGCGGCGTGGGCAGGCCACCCGCCGCCTCCGGGCACACGGGGACGAGGCGGCGGCCACGGCCCAGCGCCACCACCGCCGCCGAGGTCTCGGCCGTGCCGTCGTAGGTGCAGGCCACCCCGACGAGGCAGGCCGACACCAGCAGGGGTCCGGTGCCGGGATCCGTGGGGGACGGCGACCATCCCTCGCTCGGCGTGGGAGGACCGCTACGTTCAGCCATGGCCCGACGATATCGGCGGACCCCTCTCACCTCTCCCCGACCGCTTCCGTCCCCGCCTCCCGTCCCGGATCCACCCACCTCTGGAGGGCCGCATGGCCGGGCGCCCACGACCGCCACGCGACACCGCTGTCGACCTCACCCGGCGCTACCTCTCCGAGCTCGGGGCCTACCCCCTGCTGACCGCCGAAGACGAGGCCCGGCTGGCCCAGGCCATCGCCGACGGTCGGGCGGCCGAGCGGGCGCTCGCCTGCCCGGCCCCCGCCCCGACCCGCCGCCAGCGCACACGGCTGCAGGCGGCCGTGCGGTCCGGCGCCGAGGCGCGACGCCAGTTCATCCAGTCCAACCTGCGCCTGGTCGTGTCGATCGCCAAGCACTACCAGACCCCGGGCATGTCGCTGCTCGACCTGATCCAGGAGGGCAACATCGGCTTGATGCGGGCGGTCGAGAAGTTCGACCACCGCAAGGGGTTCAAGTTCTCGACCTACGCCACGTGGTGGATCCGCCAGGCCATCGGTCGGGGGATCGCCGACAAGGGGCGCACCGTCCGGCTGCCCTCGCACGTGGTGGACACTCTGGCCACGCTCTCGCGCAGCTCGTCGTCGCTGCTCAAGTCGCTGGGTCGCGAGCCGACGCCCGCCGAGCTGGCGGAGGCGACCGGCATCGCCCTCGACAAGGTGCGGGCCGTGCTCCGGGCCACGCCGGACATCGTGTCGCTGTCGGTGGCGGTGGGCGACGACGGCGACCACGAGCTGGGCGACCTGCTGGCCGATCCCCTCGACGAGGAGCCGTTCGACGCTGCCGCCGCCGCCATCGAGCGCGAGGAGCTGCGGTCGTTGCTCACCCACCTCGACCCGCGCGAGCGCGAGGTCCTGGTCCTGCGCTTCGGCCTGGACGGCGAGAGGCCACAGACGCTGGACCAGGTGGGGCGGCGGTTCGACCTCACCCGCGAGCGGATCCGCCAGATCGAGGCCAAGGCACTCACCAAGCTTCGCCACCCCACCTCGGCCCACCACCGTCGCCTGGTCGACGGCCTCACGCGCTGAGCACCCGTCGGTCGTGCGCCAGGGGGCCGCCCGGGCAGGAGCGCCCCGCCCGGCCCTCCGCCGGGTGGCCTAGGGCTCGGCCGTGGCCCGTTGCCGGGACGCCGCCGCGGCGAGCTGGCGCAGCGCCCGCCCCCGCCGGTCGGCGCCGTCGCTCCCGCCCCCCGCCGTCATGGCGATGCCGGCACCCCCGCCATCGGGGCCCCCGGCCTCCTCGCCACCTCGCCCCGGGTGGGCGGCGGCGGCGGCGCCGGCACCGGCACCGGGGCCGGCCGCGGCCAGGGCCACTAGCGCCGACACGGCCTCGTGCTGCAGGGCGGGAAGGTCCTCGGCCGAGAACCAGCGGACCTCGGTGATCTCGGGGGAGGTGGGCCGGGCGGCCGACGGCTCGACGCCGGGCGCCAGCCGGGCCGGGAACACGACGTCGACGCGCTGGGGCCGGCTGTCGACCACCACGGCGGGAGGGCCCACGAGGTCCACGTCCACGCCCACCTCCTCCCCCACCTCGCGGCGGGCGCAGTCGGCGATGTCCTCCCGGCGGCCGACCAGGCCACCGGGAAGCCCCCAGCCCCGCCGGTAGGTCAGGCGGACCAGCAGGATGGCCCCGTCGGGCCGCTCGATCACGCAGGCGGCGCCGACCGTGAAGGACGGGGCGCCGGCCCGCACCATCCAGCGGCGCAGCGGCCGCGGCAGGTGCCGCCACACCCGCAGGAGCGCACGTCGGGCCCCGATCGCCACCGCGTCAGCGTACCCAGGGGCCGGGACGGGCGACCGGACCGCCGTCGCCCGTCGGGGCCGCCTCGCCCTCGTGGCGGGGCCGGGCCGCCAGCAGGGCCTCCAGCAGCTCGGGCGTGGCACCGGCCACGGGCGTGCGACGGGCGGCGTGGTCGAGGGCGACGAGGTCGCGCCCCTGGGCGTCGGCCACGGGCACGCCGACCTCGGCGCACACCAGGGCGCCGCCCAGGTAGTCCCACGGCCCGTGGGCCGACGGGTTGCAGTCCACGAAGCCGTCGAGCGTGCCCTCGGCCACCGCGCACAGGTCGAGCGCCGAGGCCCCCAGCGTGCGGAACTGGCGCCAGCCGAGCGACCGCGCCGGCAACCCCGACACGCCCACCAGGGCGTCGCCCACCTCGGTGCAGCCCGACGGCCGGAGCGCCACCCCGTCGACGTCGGCACCACCCCCCCGCACCGCCGTGAACGTGCGCCCGTGGGGGAGGTCCACCACCAGTGCCGCCCGGGGGCCCCGGGCGTCGAGGGCGCACAGGCTCGTGGCGAACCACGGCACGCCACGGGCGGCGTTGGTGCTGCCGTCCACCGGGTCGACCACGACGATCAGGTCGCGATCGGCGCGCCGTAGCCCCGACTCCTCCGACAGCACCCCGACCCCGGCGGCGTCCAGCACCCGCAGGGCGGCAGCGTCGGCGGTGAGGTCGCTCAGGTACTGGCCCGGCACGGTGCCAGCCGGTCCCCAGTCGTCCAGGCCCTCGAGGGCGGCGCGGATGGCCAGGGCCGTCTCGTGCAACAGCCCGATCACGTCGTCGTCGGAGGGAGCCACCCGGCCGGTCTACCAGGTGCGCGTGGCAGGCTGGGCCCGTGGCTGCCATCGACGTCGCCGGGTTCGTGTCCGAGCTCAAGGACCATGCCATCGACCACGGGTTCCACGTCCACGACGAGCGCCACCTGGTCGAGACCTACTCGTTGCGCCAGGTGTGGGAGGTCGACCTCCATCCCGAGGAGGCGTGCGGCGGACCTCTCGACCTGCACCTGGCCCTCGACGTCGACCCCCGGGTGCTGCTGTCCTTCGAGGACGCCGTGGCCGACCTCGCCGACGACGAGGACCCACCCGACACGTTCCAGTTCCCGCTGGTGTTCAACTGGGCACTGCCCCCGCTGGCCCACGGTCCGGACCTCCTGATCCTGGCCACCGAGCTGGCGGGCATCGGCGGCACCGAGCTGCCCCTCGAGGTCTCCGCCATCGACTCCTTCCCGTCGGTGACCGACGCCCCCGAGCGCAGCCTGGCCATCGCCGCGCGGATCGAGGTGTCGCTGGTGCGGGTGTTCCTGGGGCAGGAGCAGTTCTGCGACGTGCTCGACACCTGCCTGGCCGTGAGCCGCTACCTGCTCCGCCACGCCGAGGGCTGGTTGGGCGACACGGCCACGTGAGGACGCGTGAGGCCCCGCGCCTCCACCGCCGTCAGGCGGCGACGGGGCCCGCCGGGGTGAACAGCACCCGCAGCACGAACAGGTTGCGGGCCCCGTCGGGGTAGCCGACCTCGTCCCCCACCCAGGCGTGCACCACCATCCACAGGCCGCTCTCGTCCCGGAAGAGCTCCGGCCCGCCCGGGCCCTGGGCGCCGTCCGACGCCGACAACCAGGGACCGTCGGCCGGCTTCGTGCAAGGTCCCAGCGGTGACCGGCACACCGCGTAGCCCACGGCATAGTTCGCGGTGCGCCAGTCGTTGCCGGAGTAGAAGAGGAAGTAGCGGCCACGATCCTCGACCATCGACGGGCCCTCCACCACCCCCGCCTCCCACGCCTGGTCCGCCTCGGCGAGGGTGCGGACCTCGCCCACCAGGCCCAGGCCGTCGGGGCTGAGCTCGGACGCCACGATGCCGCCGGCGTCACCCGCCTTCCACGACAGGAAGGCCCGGCCGTCGGCCGCCACGAAGGGGCTGGGATCGATGGCCCAGTGGCCCTCGGGACAGATGAGGGGGGCCGGCGAGCGGTCGACGAAGTCGCCGTCCGGGTCGGAGCCCACCGCCACGGAGATGCACTGTCGCCCGTCGGGCATGCCGAGCGTGTAGTAGAGGACGTAGCGGTCACCGCGTGCCAAGACGCTGGGCGCCCACACGCGGGTGGCGTCCTGCGCCGCCCACGGCGGCAGGCCGGCCAGGGCGTCCCGGCGGCTGCCGAGCCGGAAGAGCTCGTCGCGGGTGAGGACGGGCACCAGCATGCCGTCGCTGTTGGTCGAGTAGGCGAAGTACTCGTCCCCGGACACCATCACGAAGGGATCGGCGAAGTCGCCGCAGTACTGCACCTGCCCCCCGCCCAGCAGCTCCCGGAGCCCCCCGCCCAGGGGGCGGTCGCCCACCTCGACGTCCGCGGCGGCGCCGCCGCGCAGCTCGACGCCCCGGCACCGCCGCTGCGGACCCGACACCACCGCCACCAACGCCCCCACCACGAGCGCGGCGACCACGAACCCCACCACCCGACCCCGGCTACCGCCCTGCACGAGGCCCGGATGCTACCCGAGGACGGGCGCACCGAGGCTCCACCGCCGCCCCGACGGAGGTGACAGCGCCTCGGTTCGCCTCCGGTGGCCACGGATCGGCTAAGGTCGCCGCCGTCAGGCGGGCCGGCTTGGGGAGCACCAGACGTTCGTCACGGGGACACCTCGTGACGGGGTTGGGGAATGTCACCATCCAGTGCGCCTTGCCACCAATGGGGTGCCGCCAACAGGCGGACTGCATCAGGAGACTTCATGAAGCGTAAGCGTTTGACCGCAGCGATGGGGCTCGGGGTCGCGACCGCTGCCCTGCTCACCGCCACACCCGCCGGCGCCACGTGGCGCCCCTCCCGGATCATCGAGGTCGAGCCCACCAGCGGCCCGGTGGGCACCACCGTGACCGTCTCGGGCGACAACTGCGGTGGAGAGGCCTACATCGGCCTGTTCAAGGGCACCGACTGGATGGACGGCCTCCTGCTCACCGGCGGGACGGCCGAGCCCGAGAAGCGGGCGTGGTCCGGCGAGATCGTCGTCCCCGACCACGTCCTGTTCGACCAGAACCAGATGGTCGAGCCGGGTGAGGACTACTTCGTGGGCGCTGCCTGCGTGCCCTACAACCACCGTCCCGGTGACGTCCGCGAGGGCCTGAACTACAAGGACCTGGCCGACGCGTTCAAGCTCTTCAAGACCACGCACAACCTGCGGCCCGACTTCTACCCGTACAAGCCGGTCGACTTCGAGGTCACCGAGGCGGAGGAGCCGGTGCCCGCCACCACGGTCCCCGGCGAGGAGGAGGCTCCTCCGGTCGTGAGCCCGGGCGTGGCCGCACCGGCCACGCCCATCCCGGGAGCACCCGACTACACCGGTTGATCCCTGCCCTGCTCGGCGACGTCCTGTCGCACGAGCTGTCCCGCAGCCCCGCGCCTGGCGCGGGGCTGCGGCGCGCCCGGGCCCTCTGACCGGCTTGTCCCTGGGCCCACCGCCCTGACGAAGCCCACCGCCCTCGCAGGACCCACCGCCGGCGAGGTTCACCGCTCGGGCGGGGATGTCAGCGCACCGACCCCCGGACCGGGGCACGGACGTGGCGGAGCCGGTGGTGCCGGTCCCGGCCGACAGCGCCACCACGGGCTCGCGAGCATCTCGTCACACGAGCACTCCGCGTCGATCCGACCTACGGGCTCGACGAGTCGACGTCGCCCACCTGGCCCTGCCGTCCTCGTGGCTCCGGGCCAGCCGCCACGGTGGGTCGACCGGACCGGGTGCCAGGAGCCGGCACCCGCGAGAGGTTGGGGCACCGACGGAGGACCACGGAGCGAGCGGACACCGTGCCGGGAGACGGCAGCGCCTGGTGTCGTCGAGCGCTGCGTCCAGCAGCAGCATCGCCACGGCCCGGGCCGGAGAACCTCCGCCGGCCGGCCCTGCGCTCGGACGGTCCCTCCCCCTCCCTGTGGCGGCGAACCGCCGACGCGCCCCTCGGCGCTCCAGCATCGCCGTGCCGCGGGGCCGGAGGGGGAGCCCGTCCCAGCTCGGTGGCGCAGACCTCCCTCACCTCACCGGACCGGACCAGGCCGTGCCACGGGATCGGAGGTCGAGGCGGAGGCGGGAGCCCGTCCCGGCGGCAGGGAGCGTGGGGTCGCCCCTCCCCGGACCTTCGGCAGGCCGGCCCGCGGAGAGCCCGTGGTCCCTCCGGCCGAGGCCCCACCGGTCGAACGTCCCCGGCTCGACCGCCGAGGTGGAACGTCGCCGCGGGACCGCGCCGGCGGCGACCGCGCAGGTGGGGCTCGACGTCGACCTCGCTCGGCGGCGCACGGTCAGGAACCGGCGCCGAGGAGCTCGGTCGCCCGGGACCCAGACCTGGGTGGGCCGGACCCGGCGAGGCGTGGCCTTCGCCGGGTCCGTGGTCCGTGGTCCGTGGCCCGTGGCCCGTGGCCCGTGGCCCGTGGCCCGTGGCCCGTCAGGCCACGATGGTGACCGGGGTCCCCAGGGGGAGGATGGGAGCCAGCTTGGAGATCGCCTCGTTGCGGAGGCGGATGCAACCGTGGCTCACGTCGGTCCCGATGGCGTCGGGCTCGTTGGTGCCGTGGACGCCGATCACGCCGTCACCACCGGCGAAGTCCTTCAGGACGTTCGAGTACCCGGAGAGCCCGTAGGCATAGGGGCCGTAGGCACCGTCGGGGTCCGGTGGCTGCAGCAGCTCCTTGATGTAGTACGTGCCGCCCGGCGTGGGAGCTTCGGCCGTCCCGACACCGATGGGCTCGTCGAGGACCACCTCCTCCTGCTTGTGCACGGTCAGGCGATGCGCCGAGAGCTGGATCTCCATCCGGAAGGGGTTCGACGCCACGTTGACGTCGGCGGCCTTGATCCACCCGGTGGAGCCGTTCGGGCGCACCGGCAGGTACACGTTGAGCCAGTCGCCCGCCTGCTCCTTCACGAGGAACACCAGCGGTGCCCCGTTCTCGTTGGGGTTGGGCAGGGTCTGGGCAGGCTGGGGGTCGTCCTGTGCCCCGAACACCGCCACCTGCGGCCCCTTCGCCTGGGCCACGAGGGAGACGCCCTCGGCCTGCTCCGGTCCGGTCGCCTGGACCTGCGTCGTCTCTGCGCCCGAGGCGCCACCTCCATCGTCCGCGGCCTCGTCGCCGTCGGAACCTCCACAGGCGGTCAGCGCCAACGCCGCCGCCACCATCCCAGCTACCAGCCTTCGTCCTGCCACAAGCATGGCTGTCAAAGCTAGTGGCGGCTCCGCGGTGCGAGTAAACCGCCTGGCCGGGCCGGGCGCGGTCGTCCGCCGGGCCCGCAGGGCCGGCGAAGCCGGGCGCCCGCGAGCAGGGCCGCCGACGGCGATGGGCCGCGGCCGGACCACCCAGGCCCGTCCCTGTCGCCGGGCCGTCGCGCCACGGCCCCGCGAGAGGGGCTGCCGGTTGACGGCAGCCACCGACGCCGGACGACGGACCCCGGGTCAGGATCGAGCACGGCCACGGCCGCGCCCGCGCCCGACACGGTGCGGGGCTCGAGCGAGACATCCGGGCCGGTCGAGTCGGCGCCACCGCCCGAAGACCGGGACCCCCGTCGACGCCCTCCCCCGTGACCGCCACCGTTGTAGCCAACCGGGTTCCGCGGCCGGGCGGGATGTGCCAGGGTTCGTCAACTCGATGAGCGACCCTGGTTCCACCAGGACGTGCCGGAGGCCGACATCCGGGAGCTCCTCCAGGTGATCGCCGAGACGCCGCAGCACCGGTACCAGGCGCTCACCGAGCGCTCGGAGCGGCTCGCCGAGTTGGGCCCACCGGCGAACCTCTGGATGGCCGTGAACGTCGTGAGCTCGGAGGTACCGCTTCTGGCTCGACCACCTGCGGCCGGTCGACGCCGCCGTGAGGTTCGCACGGCACCGACGTGCAGACGCGGGTCGACAACGGTCCGGCCCGTCGCCGAGGCCGCAGGACCCTCGCCCGGCCTGGGAGCAGTGGGCCCGGTGGGGATCGAACCCACGACCTAGCGATTATGAGTCGCCTGCTCTGACCACTGAGCTACAGGCCCTGGGTTCGACAGCTCCGGGGGTGGGGATCGAACCCACAAACCTTTCGGTTAACAGCCGACTGCTCTGCCAGTTGAGCTACCCCGGAAGGGACGAGCCACGATAGCAGCGCCCGGGCCGTGCCCTGCAGGCGGAGGCGGCACGCGGGCGCAGGAGCGGCGGCGTGCCCTCCACCGCCCCCGGGGAGGGGCGGCCGTCGCCCGCGGCCGGGCGGCGCACCGCGCCCCCTCAGGCGCCCTCGAGGTACTCGCGCAGCTTCTGCGAGCGGTGGGGGTGGCGCAGCTTGGCGAGGGTCTTGGACTCGATCTGCCGGATGCGCTCACGGGTCACGCCGAACTCCCTCCCCACCTCCTCGAGGGTGCGGGGCTGCTCGTCGTCGAGGCCGAAGCGCATGACCACCACCTGCTGCTCCCGCTGGTTGAGCTCGCCGAGGACGTTGCGCACCTCGTCCTGCAACATCTGGCGGGTGGCGACGTCGTCGGGCTCGTCCGCTCCCTCGTCCCTGATGAAGTCGGCCAGGTACGAGTCGTCCTCGTCGCCGACCGGCGAGTCGAGCGACAACGGATCGAGAGAGATGCGCTGGATCTCCCGCACGCGCTCGGGCGACAGGCCCACCTCGGCGGCCAGCTCCTCCACCGTGGGGTCGCGCTCGAGCTGCTGCACCATCTGGCGCTGCACCCGGTGCACCCGGTTGATCGACTCCACCATGTGGACCGGGATGCGGATGGTCCGGGCCTGGTCGGCGATGGACCGGGTGATGGCCTGGCGGATCCACCAGGTGGCGTAGGTCGAGAACTTGAAGCCCTTGGAGTAGTCGAACTTCTCGACGGCCCGCATCAGGCCCATGTTCCCCTCCTGGATCAGGTCCAGGAGCTGCATGCCGCGCCCGACGTAGCGCTTGGCGATGGACACGACCAGGCGCAGGTTGGCCTGGATGAGGCTGCTCTTGGCGTCGTCGCCGTCGTCGGCCAGGGCCTGGAGCCGAGCCGCCTCGCCAGGCTCGAGGGCGCCGAGCCGGCCCTCGGCGTCGAGCTCCGCCAGCCGTACGGACGCCTCGACGCCCGCCTCGATGCGCTTGGCCAGCGCCACCTCCTCGGCGGCGACGAGCAGGGGCACCCGGCCGATCTCCCGCAGGTACATGCGCACCGGGTCGGACGTGGCACCCGGGCCGTGCTCGACGGGCCGCCCGCCGCTCAGCCGTGAGCGCCGGCGCCGGGTGGCCGACAGCTGGCGCCCGTCGGCCACGGCCCCGTGCCCCGGCTGCCCGCCGAGCGGCACCACCGTGGCGGCGACATCGGCTCGGCGTGGGCCTGTCTCCCTGGCGGCCCGGGGCGCCGACGGGCCGGGCTCGCCGGCCGTGCCCACCGCGGCAGGGCCGGGCCCGTCGAGGCCCTCCACCCCGTCGAGGCTGTCGACCTCCTCGACGACGATGCCCGCGGTCCGGCAGCGCCGGTAGATCGCCTCCAGGACCTCGGGGGTCATCTCGATGTGGGGCAGGGCTCGGACCAGCTGGTGCTGGCTCAGCCGGCCCCTCCCCCGCCGTGCCCCCTCGATCAACGAGGACAGCGCGGCCTCGGCCGTGCTGTCCCATGCGTCGAGCCTCGATGGCACGTCGTCAACCCCCGTCCGGAACACGGTGCGCCAGCCAGGCTAGCAACCGGTCAGCCGACTCGGCCGCGGTACGAGGGGAACGCAGCCCGGCGGCGATGCGGTTGAGAGCGTCCAGGTCGGCCAGGGCCCGGGTGCCGTCCGGCTGGCGGGCACCGGCGAGGCGGACGGCGGCGATGTGCCGTCGGGCCGCCTCCAGGTGCAGCAGGCGGACGGCGTCGAGCGGCTCGCTGCGCGGCTCCTCCACGAGCAGGCGGGCGAGCAGGTCGGCGACCTCCGGGGAGGCGGCCGCCACGGCCTCGGGGTGCGTGTCAGCGGCCACCAGGGCCTCGTAGGCCGCCCGCTGGACCGGATCGAGGAAGAGCCCCGCGTCGAGCCACCTCCCCACCGCACCGGGGTCGTGCACGGCGTGCCGCAGGACCTCGAGGGCGGGACCGTCGCGCCCGGCCGACCCGGGGGAGGCCGGGCCGGCCCGCCCCCCCCGGCCGGCAGGCCCGGCTCCCGCGCTCCCCGGCCCTCCGAGGGCGCCCGGATCGTCGGGACGGTTCTCGACCCGGCGCCCACCAGGGGAGCCCAGGGGCCCGGCCGCCCCGTCCCCCGTGGCCCGGCCCCCTCCGCCGTCCGAGCCCCCCGGAGCCCGACCCGGTCCGGCCGGCCGGGACGTCATCCGGTCGAGCACCGCCCGGAGGCGGTCGGGCTCGATCACGCAACGAGAGGCGACGTCCATGAGGTACTGGTCGCGCACGAGGTCGACCGGGTGCTCGGCCACGAGCTCGAGGGCGCGCTCGGCGGCCCGCACCCGGCCCTCGTTGGTGCCGAGGTCGGCGGCGGCCAGCACCCGGTCGAGCCGGAACCGCAGGAACGGTGCCGCCTCCTCGACGGCGGCAACCAGCCGCCGTGGGTCGGCCACGGCGACGTCGGCCGGGTCCTGGCCCGCGGGCAGGTCGGCCACCCTCACCTCGACGTCGTGCTCGCGCTCCCAGCGGTAGAAGCGGTCGGCGGCGGCCTGACCGGCGCTGTCGGCGTCGAAGGCCAGCACCAGCCGGTTGGCCGCGAACCTGGTCAGCAGCCTCACGTGGTCGTCGGTCAGCGCGGTACCGCACGTGGCCACCGCCAGCGGCACACCGGCCCGGTGGAAGGCGATCACGTCGGTGTAGCCCTCGCAGATCACCGCCGTCCCCGCCGACACGACGGCCGCCCGGGCCCGGTCGAGGCCGTAGAGGACCCTCGACTTGCTGTACAGGGGGGTCTCCGCCGTGTTCTTGTACTTGCCCCGGTTCCCCGGGCCCTCGCCACCCGGGAGGACCCGGCCGCCGAAGCCGATCGGCTCTCCCCGGTCGTCGTTGATGGGGAACATGATCCGGGCCCGGAAGTGGTCGTTGAGGCGACCGCGGCTGTTGCGGCGCGCCAGCCCCGTGCCCGCCGCCAGGTCGTCGTCCAGGCCCAGGGCCCGGGTCAGCTCGTCCCAACCCTCGGGCGCCCACCCCAGGCGGAAGTCGCGCACCACGTCGCCGTCGAGCCCCCGGTCCCGCAGGTAGCGGCGGGCGGCCCCGGCGTCGCGGCCCGAGAGCAGCCGCTCGTGGTACCAGTCGACGGCCCGGGCCATGGCGGCCGTGTAGCGGGCCCTCCGCCGACGGCTCTCGCCCTCGGCACGGTCGGTGTAGCGGAGACTGACGCCGGCCCGGGCGGCCAGTCGCTCGACGGCGCCCGGGAAGTCGAGGGCCTCCTTCTGCATCACGAAGTCGATCACGTCGCCCTTGGCCTGGCAGCCGAAGCAGTAGAAGACGTTCTCGGTGGCGTTCACCGAGAACGACGGCGTCCTCTCGGTGTGGAAGGGGCAGAGGCCGCTCCACTGCCGGCCGACGCGGCGCAGGGGGGTGTACTCGGTGACCACCTGCACGATGTCCGACGCCGCCCGCACCGCGGCGACGTCCTCGTCGTTGATGGCCATCGGCCGAAGGCTACCGGTCGGCCCCGGACGTCCCCGGGCTCGTCGTGGCCGCCGGGCACCGCCCCGGGGTGCCGCCGCCGGGCAGGCCGTGCGGCGGCCCGGGCGAGAACCCCGCCCGGGCCGACGATCTAACGCCCGTCCGCCCTGTCGGTGCCCGGGCCCTGGCCGGTGGGGACGAACGACGGCTTGCCCTCGCCGGCGCCGTCGGGGCCGACGGCCGTCGGTCCGGTCCCCCCGCCCGGCGCGCCGTCGGCGACCGCAGCCGCCCGGCGCGCCACCTCGCGGTTGTCCTTGCGGATCGACAGCAGGATCGCCGTCGTCAGCACCACGGCGATGACCCCCAGGCTGACGAAGGTGGGGATGTGGTACCACTCGGAGATCAGCATCTTCACGCCGACGAAGGCGAGGATGACGGCCAGGCCCTGCTGGAGCAGGCTGAACTTCTCGCGCAGGTCGGCGAGGAGGAAGTACAGGGCCCGCAGGCCGAGGATGGCGAAGGCGTTCGAGCTGAAGACGATGAACTGCTCCCGGCTGACGGCCAGCACGGCCGGGATGGAGTCGACGGCGAAGAGGACGTCGCTGGTCTCGATGACGACGAGGACGGCCAGGAGGGGCGTGGCCAGGCGCCGGCCGGTGCGGTGGGTGAACAACCTCTGCCCGTCGTACTCCGTGGTGGAGGGGATCACCCTCCGGACGAGTCGCAGCACGGGGTTGCTCTCGGGGTGCACCTGCTCGTCCTCGCCCTGGCGCAGCATGCGCGCCGCCGTGACGAGCAGGAAGGCCCCGAACACGAGCAGCATCCACTCGAAGCGGTCGAGCAGGGCCACGCCGGCGAAGATGAAGACGAAGCGGAGCACGAGCGCTCCGAACACGCCCCAGAACAGGACGCGGAACTGGTAGGCCCGCGGTACGGCGAAGTAGCTCATGATCAGAGCCCACACGAAGACGTTGTCGACGCTGAGGCTCTTCTCGATCAGGTACCCCGAGATGTACTCGGTGGCTGCCTGCCCGCCGTGCCAGGCGGCCACGGCGCCGGTGAAGGACAGGCCGATCCCGATCCACACCGCCGACTCGACGGCCGCCTCCTTGGTGGTGGGAGCGTGCGGCGTGCGGTGGACCAGGAGGAGGTCGGCGATCAGCAGGGTGCTGACCAAGGCCAGGAAGGCGACCCAGATCCAGGGAGCGACGTCGAAGCTGGCGAAGTTCTCGCGAGAGCTCGACGACTCGGAGCCGAGCAGGAAGGTAGCGGTCAGGGGCACGTTCTCGGCGACCTCCGGCTTTCGGCCACGACGGCGATCCAGCCGAAGGTCTCGCCCGCCGTGCGGCCGGACTCACCGGGCCCGGCGTGCACGTGTGCCGCCCGTCGGCCGTCCTGACGATGAGTCACGTTGAGGGCTACTCCCCTTCGGATCCGCACCACCCTACCCGGCCGGCCGGCCAGGGCGGACCGCCGGCGACCGGGAGGCGCTCACCCCCCGGCGGTCACGATGGCCTGGGCGGCGGCCAGGCGCGCCACCGGCACCCGGAACGGCGAGCACGAGACGTAGTCGAGACCCACCCTCTGGAAGAAGGCCACCGAGGCCGGGTCGCCACCGTGCTCGCCGCACACACCCAGCTTCAGGCGGGGGTTGGTGCGGCGACCACGCTCGACGGCCGTGGCGACCAGGTCGCCCACGCCGTCGACGTCGATCGTGTCGAACGGGTTGCTCCGCAGCAGGCCGCGCTCGAGGTAGACGGGCATCACGCGCGACTCGATGTCGTCCCGGCTGAACCCGAACACCATCTGGGTGAGGTCGTTGGTGCCGAAGCTGAAGAAGTCCGCCACCTCGGCGATCTCGTCGGCCCGCACGGCGGCGCGGGGCGTCTCGATCATCGTCCCCACGGTGATGTCGAGCCCCTGGCGCGAGCCCTCCGTCGCCTCGTCGATCGCCTCCGTGACCCAGCGGCGGGCCTCGGCCAGCTCCGCCCGGGTGACCACCAACGGGATCATGATCTCGACGACCGGTCGGCCGCCGGCGTCGGCCCGGTCGAGGGCGGCCTCGACCAGCGCCCGCACCTGCATGCCGTAGAGGCCCGGCTTGACCACGCCCAGCCGCACGCCCCGGGTCCCGAGCATCGGGTTCTGCTCGTGCCAGGACCGGGCCGCCGCCAGCAGGTCCTTCTCCTCGCCGCTGAGCCCCTCGGCCGCCTCGCGGACCGCCAGCTCCTCGACGTCGGGCAGGAACTCGTGCAGCGGGGGGTCGAGCAGCCGCACGGTGACGGGCAGGCCGTCCATGGCCTCGAGCACGGCGGTGAAGTCACGACGCTGCACCTCGAGCAGCTCGTCGAGGGCGGCCGCCTCCGCCTCGGGCGTGTCGGCCAGGATCATCTTCCGCACGACGGGCAGCCGGTCCTCGCCCAGGAACATGTGCTCGGTGCGGCACAGGCCGATGCCCTCGGCGCCGAGCTCGCGGGCACGGGCAGCGTCGGCCCCCGTGTCGGCGTTGGCTCGCACGCCCAGGCCGGCGTGCCGGCGGTTCTTGCCGTGGCGGATGGCGTCGGCCCAGCTCAGGATGGTGTCGAGCTCGGGCGGCGGCTCGCTCTGGGCCAGCTCGACCTCCCCGAGGGCCACGCGCCCGGTGGTGCCGTCGAGGGAGATGACGTCGCCCTCGTTGACGGTGACGTCGCCGGCCCGGAACGAGGCCCCCGAGATGCGCACCGACTCCGCCCCCACGACGGCGGGGATGCCCCACCCCCGGGCCACCACGGCGGCGTGGCTGACCAGGCCGCCCCGGGCGGTGAGGATGCCCTCCGAGGCCTGCATGCCGTGGACGTCCTCCGGCGACGTCTCGTTGCGCACCAGGACCACCTTCTCGCCGCGCGCGGCAGCGGCGGCGGCACCGTCAGCGGTGAAGTAGGCCCTGCCCACCGCCGCCCCCGGCGACGCCGCCAGGCCGGTGGCGACCACCGTGACGTCCTCGGCGGCGAACTGGGGGTGCAGCACCTGCTCGATGTGGTCCTCGGTGATGCGCAGCACGGCCTCCTCGCGGGAGATCTTCCAACCCCGGCCGCGCTGGTTGGCCATGTCGACCGCCATGCGCAGGGCGGCGCGCCCCGTGCGCTTGCCCACCCTGGTCTGGAGCATCCACAGCTTGCCCCGCTCGATGGTGAACTCGGTGTCGCACATGTCCCGGTAGTGGGCCTCGAGGCGGGCGAAGATGCCGAGCAGCTCGTCCTTCACCCCCGGGAAGTGGCGGCCGAGGTCATCGAGGTCCTCGGTGTTGCGGATGCCCGCCACCACGTCCTCGCCCTGGGCGTTGACGAGGAAGTCGCCGTAGGGCCTGTCCTCGCCGGTGGCGGCGTTGCGGGTGAAGCCCACGCCGGTGCCCGACTGGTCGTCGCGGTTGCCGAACACCATGACCTGCACGTTGACCGCGGTGCCGAGGTCGTCGGGGATCTTCTCGCGCTGGCGGTACGCCCGGGCCCGGGCGCCGTCCCACGACCGGAACACGGCCTCGACGGCACCACGCAGCTGGCGCTGGGGGTCCTGGGGGAAGGGACGACCCGTGGCCTCGTTGGCGATCTTCTTGTAGACGGCGCAGAGGTCCTTGAGCTCCTCGGCGGGCAGGGCGGCGTCGCTGTCCACCCCAGCGCTCTCCTTGGCGCCCTCCAGCCGCTCGTCGAAGCGCTCGCCCTCGACGCCGAGGACGATGCGGGAGTACATGGCGATGAAGCGGCGGTACGAGTCGTAGGCGAAGCGCTCGTCGGACGTGGCCCGGGCCAGGCCCTTCACGCTGCGGTCGTTGAGGCCCAGGTTGAGGACCGTGTCCATCATCCCGGGCATCGAGAACTTGGCCCCCGAGCGCACGCTGACCAGGAGGGGGTCGGTGGCATCGCCCAGCTTGCGACCCATCGCCGCCTCGAGCCGGGCCACGTGGCGGGCGACCTCGTCGGTGAGGCCGTCCGGCCAGCCGGAGCGCATGTGCTCCCGGCAGGCATCGGTGGTGATGGTGAACCCGGGGGGCACAGGGAGCTGGAGGACCGAGGTCATCTCGGCGAGGTTGGCGCCCTTGCCCCCGAGGAGGTCCTTCATCTCCATCGGCGGCTTCTCGTGGGGGTGGTCGAACGCGTAGACGTAGGGCACGGGCATCTCCGGGTGTGCGGACCCGGCGGGAGGCGTGGCCGGGCGGGGGGCGCCGGGCCTGCGGCCCGACCCCGACCTCCGAGCCTACGTCGACGCCGACCCGATGGTGGACGGCGGCGGCGCCACCCGTGCGGGCGGGATCGCCCCCACCCCGAGGACCGGCGCCCCGCCCTGGCAGGAGCGGCATCCTGCCCTGGCAGGAGCAGGGTGTCGCAGGGCACCGGTAGCTTCACCTGGTGATGCCCGCCCCACCCGACGCCGTCGGCACCCCGGCCGCTCGACCGGCGGCTGCTCCCCGCGCCGCCACGGGGCACCAGGCTCCGCTCGTCGTCGCCCGGGGCCTGACCAAGCGGTTCGGGTCCTCCACCGTCGTGGACGGGGTCGACCTCGAGGTGCGGCGAGGCGAGGTGTTCGGGTTCCTCGGCCCCAACGGGGCGGGGAAGACCACGGTCATGCGCATGATCGCCTGCGTCTCGCCGGTCACGGCCGGGCACCTCTCGGTCCTGGGCATGGACCCCGGCCGCCACGGCCCCGCCATCCGGGCCCGCATCGGCGTGGTCCCCCAGGAGGACAACCTCGACACCGAGCTGACGGTGTGGGACAACCTCCTCATCTACGGCCGCTACTTCGGGCTGCCCGTGGCCGTCATCCGGGAGCGGGCCGAGGAGCTGCTGTCCTTCGCCCGCCTCGACGACCGGCGCGACTCCCGGGTCGACCCCCTCTCGGGCGGCATGAAGCGCCGGCTCACCATCGCCCGCTCCCTCGTCAACCGGCCCGAGCTGGTGCTGCTCGACGAGCCGACCACCGGCCTCGACCCGCAGGCCCGCCACCTGCTGTGGGAGCGCCTCTACCAGCTCAAGCGCGAGGGCGTCACCCTGGTGGTCACCACCCACTACATGGACGAGGCCGAGCAGCTCTGCGACCGGCTCGTCATCATGGACGAGGGTCGCATCGTCGACGAGGGCTCGCCCCGCGCCCTCATCGACCGGCACTCCACCCGCGAGGTGGTCGAGCTCCGCTTCCGGCTGCGGGAGGAGCAGCAGGACGCCGTGCCTCGCCTCGACCACCTCGGCGCCCGCCTCGAGCCCCTGGCCGACCGGATCCTGGTCTACGCCGACGACGGCGACGCCACCGCGGCCGCCGTCGCCGACCGCGGCGTGAGGCCCGAGTCGGTGCTCGTCCGCCGGAGCTCGCTGGAGGACGTCTTCCTCCACCTCACCGGGCGCTCGCTCGATGAGTGAGGCGCCCGGCCCGAGGAGGGGCGCCGGCGAGGCGGGCGAGCCGTCCGCCGGGACCGCCGTCAGGGGCGACGCCTGGGGGACGGGCGGAGCCGGCGGCGCCCCGCCGTCACCCGGCCACGGTGCCGGGGCCGCGACCGGCGCCTGGGCCCTGCCGGCCCAGGCCGTGCGGGCGCTGCCCATGCTGCGGGTGACCGAGCGGGAGGCGCGGGTCTGGGCCCGGACGTGGCCCACGTCGCTGCTCACCGGGGTCCTCACGCCCGTCCTGTTCCTGGGGGCGATGGGCGTGGGGCTGGGGGGGCTGGTCGACGACAACCGGGGCACCGTCGACGGCGTCGACTACCTGTCCTTCGTGGCTCCCGGCCTCCTGGCGGCCACGGCCCTCCAGGCGGCGGCGGGTGACGCGCTGTGGCCGGTCATGACTGGCCTCAAGTGGGTCAAGACCTTCCACGCCGCCGCCGCCACCCCGCTCACGCCCGCCCAGGTCTACGGCGGGTACCTCGCCTGGATCGCCGCCCGCCTCCTCCTGACCAGCACGCTGTTCACGGCGGTGGCCGCCGTCCTCGGCGGCGTACCGTCGTGGTGGGGCGCATCTGCACCCCTCGCCGCCACCCTGGGCGGCCTGGCCTTCGCCGCCCCGCTGGCGGCCTACGCGGCCGGCCAGGAGAGCGACCTGCCCTTCTCCCTGGTCATGCGGGTGGCGGTCATCCCGATGTTCCTCTTCTCGGGCACCTTCTTCCCGGTCGACCAGCTGCCCGCCGGGCTCGAGCCCGTGGCCCGCGTCGCTCCCCTGTGGCACGCCGTCGAGCTCGCCCGGGGAGCCACCACCGGGGCGATCGCCCCCGCCGCCGTGGCGGGTCACACCGCCTTCCTGCTCGCCCTCCTGGTCGCCGGCTGCTGGTGGGGCGGGCGGGCCTTCCGGGCGAGGATCGCCCCGTGAGGCCGCCGGGATGAGCACCGCCCTCGCCCTCGTCGGCAGCCGGCGCGCCCTGCGCGTCGTCGAGCGCAACGCCCGGGTCAACCTCCGGGCGTGGCCGGTGTTCGCCAGCGGGTTCCTCGAGCCGTTCTTCTACCTGTTCTCCATCGGCATCGGGGTCGGTGCCCTGGTGGGGCGGCTCCCCGGTCCCCACGGCCCCGTCGAGTACGAGCAGTTCGTGGCACCCGCCATGATGGCCGTCTCGGCCATGAACGGCTGCCTGATCGACACCACCTTCAACTTCTTCTTCAAGTACCGCTACGCCAAGACCTACGACGGCATGCTCGCCACCCCGCTCGGCCTCGACGACGTGGTGCGGGGCGAGCTCACGTGGGCGCTGCTACGAGGCGTGCTGCAGTCAGCGGTCTTCCTGGCCACGATGTGGGCCATGGGCCTCACCCCCTCGGCGTGGAGCGTGCTGGCCCTCCCGGCCGCTGCTCTCGTGGGCTTCGGGTTCGCGGGGGCCGGCCTGGGGCTCACCACCTACCTCCGCTCGTGGCCGGACCTGGACTACGTGCAGCTCGTCACCATCCCGCTGTTCCTCTTCTCCGCCACCTTCTTCCCGGTGTCCCGCTATCCGGACGCGCTGGCCGGGGTCGTCCGGCTCACCCCCCTCTACCAGGGCGTGGCCATGTGCCGCTCGCTGGTCCTGGGCGACCCGTCCCCGGTGCTCCTCCTCCACGCCGCCTACCTGGTGGCCATGGGTTGGCTCGGCGTCAGGATGGCGAGCCGCCGGCTGGGGAGCCTGCTCCAGCCCTGAGCGGCAGCCGCCGGGACGCGCCGGGGCGGCCGGTGGTGCGAGGTTCCCGCCACGGCGGCAGGCTGGGAGGATGCCTGGCTCCGAGGACGCTCTCACCACCGGGCGCGGCCTGCGGCTGCCGGGAGCTGCGCTGGCCGAGTCCTTCGCCCGCGGCACGGGGCCGGGCGGCCAGCACCGCAACGTCACCTCGTCGGCCGTCGAGCTGGTGGCCGACCTCACCGCCCTGGACGGCCCGGGTGCCGCCCGGGTCCGTGACGTGCTGGGAGACCAGGTGCGGCTGCGCGTCGACGACTCGCGCTCGCAGTGGCGCAACCGCAGCATCGCTCGCGACCGGTTGGCGGCCCTCCTCGACGAGGCCGCCGTCCCCCCGGCCCCTCGCCACCCGACGAGACCGTCGCGCCGGGCCGCCCAGCGCCGGCTCGACGCCAAGGCCCGCGCCTCCACCCGCAAGCGGGACCGTGCGTGGCGACCCGAGGACGAGCGCTGAGGGCCCCGGGCCCGGCCGCGCCCCGCCGTCAGCAGCCGACTCCGATGGGGGGTGACGGGGACGGCGGCCGACCCGCCCCAGGCCCCCGGGGGCGGCGGCCGCCCCTCCCGGCGGGCTCAGCCCTCGAGCCGGGGGCGCAGGTGCTCGACCAGGTCCGTCACCGCCACCCGATCCTGGGCCATCGTGTCGCGGTCCCGCACCGTGACCGCCCGGTCGTCCAGCGTGTCGAAGTCGACGGTGACGCAGAGGGGCGTGCCGAGCTCGTCCTGGCGGCGGTAGCGGCGGCCGATGGCCTGGGTCTCGTCGTAGTCGCACATCCAGTGCGGCTGGAGGGCGGCCAGGACCTCGAGGGCGGGGCCCTGGAGCTCCGGCTTCTTCGACAACGGCAGCACCGCCACCTTGTAGGGGGCGATGCGGGGGTGGAGGCGGAGCACGGTGCGGACCTCGCCCTGGCCCTGGCCGGCCCGGGTCACCGCCTCCTCGTCGTAGGCGGCCATGAGGAAGGCCATGGCGGCGCGGGTGGCGCCGGCGGCGGGCTCGATGACGTGGGGGACGTAGCGCTCACCGGTCCCCTGGTCGAAGTACTCGAGCCTCTCACCGGAGCGGGCCGCGTGCCGGCGCAGGTCGTAGTCGCCGCGGTTGGTGATGCCCTCGAGCTCGTCCCAACCCCAGGGGAAGAGGAACTCCACGTCGCTGGTGGCCGAGGAGTAGTGCGACAGCTCGTCGGCGTCGTGGGCACGGAGCCGCAGCAGCTCGGCGGGCATGCCCAGCGCCAGGTACCAGTCGAGCCGTTGCCGGCACCAGTACTCGTACCATCGCGGGCTCTCGGCCGGCGGGACGAAGTACTCCATCTCCATCTGCTCGAACTCGCGGGTGCGGAAGACGAAGTTGCCCGGGGTGATCTCGTTGCGGAACGACTTGCCGACCTGGGCGATGCCGAACGGTGGGCGCTTGCGGGACGTCTCGAGCACGTTGCGGAAGTTGAGGAACATGCCCTGGGCGGTCTCGGGCCGGAGGTAGACGTCGGTCCCCGCCCCCTCCACCGGCCCGGCCGTCGTCTTGAACATCAGGTTGAACTGCCGGGCCTCGGTGAGGCTGTGCCTGGCCCCGCAGGACGGGCACACCTCGGGGTCCTCCAGCTTGTCGAGGCGGAACCGCTCGTGGCACACCTTGCAGTCCACCAGCGGGTCGGTGAAGTTCTCGAGGTGGCCCGAGGCCTCCCAGACCGCGGGCGGGGACAGGATGGCGGCGTCGAGGCCCACGACGTCGTGGCGGAGCTGCACCATCGAGCGCCACCAGGCGTCCTTCACGTTCCGCAGGAGCAGCACCCCCACGGGCCCGTAGTCGTAGGTCGACCGGAAGCCGCCGTAGATCTCGGCCGACGGGAACACGAAGCCCCGGCGCCGGCACAGGTTGACCACCTTGTCGAAGAGGGTGGGGTCGGGAGCGGCGGCCTCGGGCATGGCGGCCCAGTGTACGGAGCACCCCCGCCCGCCCCGAACCGCCTCCCCGGCCCGGGAGCGCCGGGTGCACCCCCGGACCGGGGCGGCCGCGGGGGCGACGGACCCGGCGACCGCCCCTGCCGGCCGGGTGACCCGCGGACCCCCGCCCACCGTCGGCGTCCCCGGACCGCCGCACGCTCCGCGACGCAACCTGGACGGGCAGCACGCCGCGTCGCACCCCGGTGCTACAACGTCACCGTGAGCGCCTCCTCCTTCCCGGCGTCATCGCCCGCTGCGGCGACCGTGACGACGGATCCGACCTCCGTGGTGGGGCGCCGCGCCGCGGCCTTCGTCCTCGACCTCCTCCTCTACACCCTCGTGATGGCGTTCATCGGCCCGACGCCGCTCAGCCCCCTGGCGGAGTACTCGGAGGGCGCCCGGTCCGGTGCCTGCGAGGACGTCCGCGACACGAACGACGACATCGTCGGCTGCACCCAGCTCGACGACCGGATCTACGTCACCGAGGCCGAGGACCTGCCCGTGCAACTGGTGGTCTTCGTGGTCGTCGTCGCCCTCTACGTCGGCGTCCAGGGCGCCACCGGTACCACGCCGGGCAAGGCGATCTTCGGGGTGAGGGTGGTCGACGAGGCCGGGCGTCCCCCCGGCTTCGCCCGGTCGCTCGGCCGCTCGGTCCTGTGGATCGTGGACGGCCAGCCGTTCGGCCTCCCGCTCGTGGGCTTCGTCACGGCGCTGACCACCACCGGGCACCGCCGCGTCGGCGACATGGCGGCCAGGACCTACGTCGTGCCCGGTGCCCACCGGGGACCGGTCGTCCTGCCCGCTCCGCCACTGGGCCCTCCCCCGCCACCCTGGGGACCTCCCCCGCCCTCGTGGGGACCGCCGGCCGGGCCGCCCACGCCGGAGCCACCGCCTCCGGCACCCGCCGGCCAGCCGGTGACCGACGCCGAGCCGTCGCCCTCCCCCGACGCCGGGACGGCGGTCCCGGCCGCCGCCGGCCCGGGAGCCGAGCCGGCGCCGCCGGGCCACGCCGAGGGCGCACCACCCGCCGGGCCCGACCGTCCCGACGTGCCCGAACAGACGGCCGCCTCGACGACGCCGCCGGCCGGGACGGCCGCCACCGGCCCGGATCCCTCCACCTACGCCCCTCAGTGGGACGCGGCCCGGGGCACGTACATCGTGTGGGACCCCTCCCGGGGGCAGTGGCTGGGGTGGGACGCCACGGGGGCGCGGTGGCTCCCGCTCTGAGCCTGCCCCCCGCACCCTGAGCCCCCCGCCCGCCCCCGCCGGCACGCCCTCCTGGGCGCCTCCGACCCCACGACCCACGGTCGCCTTCCACGTCTGCTCGCCGCGGCGCCCGTTCCTGCCCGCCCTCCGACCGTCGGGCAAGGCGCACGATGCCGGACGGCGCTCGGTACCGTCGACGTCGTGACGTCAGCGCCAGACCCCCTCCACATCTCCCTGCTCGACCTGGCCATCGTGGGCCCCGACCAGCGACCCCGCGATGCCTTCGCGGCGTCGGTCGCCATGGCCCGGGAAGCCGAGGCCCGTGGCTACCAGCGGATCTGGTACGCCGAGCACCACAACATCAGCTCGATCGCCTCGGCAGCACCCGCGGTCCTCATCGCCCACGTCGGAGCCCACACCTCGACCATCCGCCTCGGCGCCGGCGGGGTGATGCTGCCCAACCACTCGCCGCTGGTCATCGCCGAGCAGTTCGGCACCCTGGCCGAGCTGTACCCGGACCGCATCGACCTCGGCCTGGGACGGGCACCGGGCACCGACCAGGTCACCTGGCAGGCGCTGCGGCGGGACCCGGCGGCGTCCGAGTGGTTCCCCCAGGACGTGGTCGAGCTGCAGGGCTACCTGAGCGGCCACAGCGTGCGACCGGGAGTCGCGGCCCACCCCGGCGCCGGCACCAACGTGCCGCTCTACATCCTCGGCTCCTCGATGTTCGGGGCCGAGCTCGCCGCCCACCTCGGGCTGCCCTACGCCTTCGCCTCCCACTTCGCCCCCGCGCTGCTCGAGCAGGCGGTGGCCGCCTACCGCCAGCGGTTCCAGCCCTCCGAGCACCTGGCCGAGCCGTACGTGATCGCCGGAGCCAACGCCGTCGCCGCCGACACCGAGGACGAGGCGCGCGATCAGCTGAGGCGGGCCGTGAGGGGCCGTGTCACCCAGTTCCTGGCCCCCGGGCGCCAGCTGAGCGCCGACCAGGTCGACCACCTGGTCGACAGCCCCCAGGGCCAGCAGGTGGCGGGGATGATGCGCTACACGGTGGCCGGCACGACCGCCCAGGTGGGATCCCAGCTCGCCGACTTCGCCCGCCTGGCCGACGCCGACGAGGTGATCCTGGCCTTCGCCGCCGCCGGGCTGGACGAGCGGCTCCGCGCCATCCGGCTGGTCGCCGAGGGCGCCGCCGCCACCACCGCACGGGCAGGCTGAGCCCACCCCCGAGCCGCTCCGCCCGCCCGAGCCGGGCCGCTCCGGCCTCCGGGGGCGAGGTCGGGTCCCTCAGCCGTGCACGGCGCCGCCGACGCCACCGCTGACCGCCACCACCTCCCCGGTGACCGCCGAGGCCGGGGCCGACGCCAGGAAGGCCACGACCGCGGCGACGTCCTCGGGCACGGGGAGGCGGCCGATGGCGACGTCGGCGGCCAGGCGGGCGGCCATGTCCTCCGGTCCCACCCCCGCGGCCTCGGCCCATCCGGCCAGCCGCTCCCGGACGCCTTCGGTGAGGGTCAAGCCAGGGTGCACGGCGTTCACCGTGATGCCCGACCGGCCGAGCTCGCCAGCCAGGGTGCGGGTGAGGTGCACGATCGCCAGGTTGCGGGCCCCGGCGCTCAACGAGCCCGCCATCCGCGCCGCGATCCCGCCGACGTTGACGATGCGGCCCCAACCGGCAGCCTCCATGGACGGCACGGCGGCGCGGGCACAGCGCAGGTAGCCGAGGAACTTCACCCTGAAGTCCTCCACCACCAGGTCGTCGTCGATGCCCCTCAGGTCCTCGGGCTCGCCCCCGCTCGGCCGGGCGGCGTTGTTCACCAGGATCTCCAGGCCGCCCATCGCCGCGGCCGCCTCGGCCACCATGCCCTCGATGCGGGCGCGGTCCGCCATGTCGGCGGCCACGGTGACGACGCTGCCGCCGGTGGCGCGGCGCAGCTCGGCCGCGGCGGCGGCCAGCGCCCCCTCGTCGCGCCCCGAGACGGCCACGGTGGCCCCCTCGACCAGCAGGCGCCGTGCCACCGCCAGCCCGATCCCCCGGCTCCCGCCGGTCACCAGCGCCCGCCGCCCGTCGATGCCCAGGTCCATCCCGTTCCTCCCTCACCCCGGCGTCGGGACCACCCGGCGCCACCAGCTCGCGTCCCCGCTCGGCCGCTCGGCCCCTCAGCCACGGTCGAGCGTGCCGACCGACCGGAGGCGGCGCTCGACGTGGTGCTCGAACGCCCGCAGCGCCAGGTGGTCGACCTCGGAGACCACCGGCGGGCGGGTCTCGCCCAGCGCCGCTCCCAGCCGCCCGCCCAGGATGGCCTGGAGCACGGCGACGGCGTCGGCGCTCACCGCGGGCCCCATCCGGTGGGCGGCGCAGCGCAGGCCGCCGTCCTCCATCGCCCACGACACCAGGGGCCCGCCGCCGCCGCATGCCACGCAGGCGTCCACCTGGGGGCGGAAGCCCTCCAGCGCCAGCGCCTTCAGCAGGAAGCCGGGAACCACGAGGGGGGCGTCGGCGCGTGCCAACGTACGCAGCGCGCCCACCAGCATGTCGTAGAGGGCGTGGTCGGCGGCACGATCGAGGGCGAGCTGGTCGGCGGCCTCCAGCAGGGCCACGGCCCGACCGAGCCGGTCGAGGTCGGCACGCAGCGACGGGAAGGCGTCGACGGTGTCGGCCTGGGAGACGACGTCGAGCTCCCCCCGGCCCTCGTAGAGCAGCATGTCGACGTGGCTCGCCGGCTCCAGCCGACCCCCGAGGCGGCTCTTCGTCTTGCGCACGCCCTTGGCCACCGCCCGCACCTTCCCGTGGTGCCGCGTCAGGACCACCACGATGCGGTCGGCCTCGCCGAGCCGGTAGGTGCGCAGCACCACCCCACGGTCGCGGTAGAGCGGCACGGCAACCGCTACCGGCCCCCGCTCACGTCGCCCCGCCGGCGGTCCTGACGCCACCGTAGCGGCGGTCGCGGCACTGGAACTGGCGGACGGCGTCGTACAGGTCGGCACGCCGGAAGTCGGGCCACAGCACGTCGGTGAAGACCAGCTCGCTGTAGGCCAGCTCCCACAGCAGGAAGTTGGAGATGCGGTACTCGCCCGACGTGCGGATCATGAGGTCGGGGTCGGGCATGTCGGGCAGGTACAGGTGGGCCCGGATCGCCTTCTCGTCGATCTTGTTCGCCTTGATGCCCGTCTCGACCAGCGAGCGGACGGCGTCCACGATCTCGGCCCGCCCGCCGTAGTTGAAGGCCAGC
>DASUJB010000144.1:0-17672 GCA_036279475.1 Acidimicrobiales bacterium
CGAGGTAGAGCGTGTCGTCGATGTCGAGCACCACCAGCCAGCGCCCGGGGCCCCGGGGTTGTCCGGGCCGCTCGCCTGCCGGCGGCGGGGCGACGCCCCGGCGGCCGGGACCGGGGGTCATGCCGGGGCCTCCGCCCCGTCGACGAAGACGGCGGCGTCGTAGCGCAGCATCACCAGCCCGCCGCGCCACCGGTCGGGTGCGGCGGTCGACGGGAGGCCGAGGAGCTCTTCGAGCTGCCAGCGGGGGAAGTCGGCACCTGCCTCGAGGGCCAGGGGGAAGCCACCCCCGTAGCGGGCGTTGACCTCGATGACCGCCACGTCGGCGTGGCCGGGGACGTCGGGCGGGCCGTCGACGAACGCCTGGACGGTGAGGGTGCCCCGCGCCCCGGGCAACGCCTCGCAGATCCGCCCGGCCAGGTCCTGCAGGTGCGGGGACCGCACGGTGACCCCCTTGCTGACCTCGCCGGCCCGGACCTCGAGGCGTCGGCGGGGCACGGCGCACACGCAACGGCCGTCCCGGTCGGCCAGCACGTCGATGGTGTGCTCGTCGCCGGGGGCGACGGCCTGCACCACCAGCTCGCCCTCGGCCCGGCGCGCGGCGGCGGCCAGCTCGTCGGCGTCGCGCACCAGGCGCACGCCGGCGCCGGCGCTCCCGAGGCGGGGCTTGGCCACGAGGGGGAAGGCCCACCTCGCCGGGTCGGCCAGCACGGCTTCCGGCGTGCACTGGGCGACCGTGGGGAAGCCGTGGCCCACCAGCCAGTCGTGCGTCGTCCCCTTGTCGGCGGCGATGCCGACCACCTCGCCCGAGGAGACGGCAACGGCCGTGCCGGCGGCGGCGAACCGGTCCCGGTTGGCCGCCCACACGGCCAACTCGGTGTCGATGGTGGGGACCACCAGGTCGACCGCCTGCTCCTCGCAGATGCCGAGGAGGTGAGGGACGAAGGAGGGGTCGTCGAGGCGGGGGACGACGAAGCCGGCGTCGGCCTCGTGGAGGGCGCTGGAGCACCAGGTGGCGTCGGTGGCGATCACCCGCCCGCGCCGACCCAGCGAGGCCAGGGCCCGGCGGAAGCCCCGCAGGAGCTCGACCCGCCGGCCCGCCGACGACACGAGGACGGTGACCGGGCGGGCCGGCGGGGTGGCGGTCACCGGCTGGCGGACGGACGGCCGGAGGCCAGGGCCCGCTGGCGGTCCCTGCCGTCCCCGCTGGCGGTCACCGGTGGGCGGGTGGCGCGACGTCCCGAGCCCGGGAACTCCGGTCGGATCGCGTGTCCGTCGTGGCTGGTGCCCTCACCCCTCGCCACGCTGCGCACGGTGGCGGCCAGGACCCGCAGGTCGAGGCCGAGCGACCGGTGCTCGACGTACCAGACGTCGAGGTCGAGCTGATCGTCCCAAGCCAGGGCGTTGCGGCCGTGGGCCTGGGCCCAGCCGGTGACGCCCGGCCGCACGTCGTGGCGGCGGGCGTGGTGCGCCGAGTAGCGGGGGAGGTAGCGGAGCGGCAGGGGCCGCGGCCCCACGAGGCTCATGTCGCCCCGCAGGACGTTCACCATCGTGGGCAGCTCGTCGAGGCTGGTGGCCCGCAGCGCCCGGCCGAGCGGCGTGAGCCTGTCCCCGTCGGTGTCGGGGCCCTCCTGGCCGGGGCCGGGGACCCGCATCGTCCGGTACTTGACCAGCTCGAAGGGATGTCCGTGCCGGCCGGCCCGCTCCTGGCGGAAGAGCACCGGTGCCCCCATCGTGGCCCGGACGGCGATCGCCGTCACCAGGAGCACCGGCCAGGTGATCGTCAGCACGACCACCGCCACCACCACGTCGACGACCCTTGAGGTCACGTCCGCCATCGCGCCGGTCCTTCGTCCGCTCGCTCGCGGCGTCACCCGCTCGGGGCTGTTCCTCACAGCACCGTCGCCCGGGGCCCGCCGCCCACCGGCCGCCAGTATGGCACCAACCGTGACCCACGGCGACATGGAGTGGTGGGGGCCGCCACCGACGGGCCCCGGCAGGACCGGTGGGAGGGGTGGACGGGGCGGGCCGGTCGTCCCGGCCCACCCCGGGGGCCACCTAGTCGTCCTGGGCGGCCAGCTTGCGGTTCTTGTACTGGGCCTTGACGTAGTCGCGGTTCATGTAGGCGATGAAGTCGATCGAGATCTCCTTGGGGCACGCCGCCTGGCACTCGCCGTGCATCGTGCAGGAGCCGAAGTACTCCTCCATCGTCTCCACCATCCGCACCGCGCGCCGGTAGCGCTCGGGCTGGCCCTGGGGCAGCAGGTTGAGGTGCTGGAGCTTGGCCGCCGTGAACAGCTGGGCGGCGTTGTTGGGGCAGGCCGCCACGCAGGCCCCGCAGGCGATGCAGGCGGCCGCGTCCATGGAGGCGTCGGCGACCTCCTTGGGCACGAGGATCAGGTTGGCGTCGGGCGCCGCTCCGGTGGGTGCCGTGATGTAGCCACCGGCCTCCATGATGCGGTCGAACGCCTGGCGGTCGACGATGAGGTCGCGCAGCACGGGGAAGGCCCGAGCCCGCCACGGCTCCACGTAGATCTCGTCGCCGTCGGAGAACTTCCGCATGTGGAGCTGGCAGGTGGCCGTCCCCCGTTGGGGACCGTGGGCCTGGCCGTTGATCATCATCCCGCACGACCCGCAGATGCCCTCGCGGCAGTCGTGCTCGAAGGCGATGGGCTCCTGGCCCTTGGCGATCAGGCGCTCGTTGACGGTGTCCAGCATCTCGAGGAACGACATCTCGGGGCTGATGCCCCGGGCCTCCTCCCTGTAGGTCACCATCCGCCCCTCCTGGCCGGGCGCCTGGCGCCAGACGTGGAGGGTGATGTCCATGGAGCGGTCCGGCTCCTCGGTGCCGGGGGCCCCGGCGGGGGCGTCGTCGGTGACGGTCACTTGTAGGACCTCTGCGTCAGCTTCACGTACTCGAACTGGAGGGGCTCCTGGTGCAGGACCGGCTCGGAGCCCTTGCCCGTCCACTCCCAGGCGGCCACGTAGGCGAAGCGGTCGTCGTCGCGGAGGGCCTCGCCGTCCTCGGTCTGGCTCTCCTCGCGGAAGTGGCCGCCGCAGGACTCCTCCCGGTGGAGGGCGTCGCGCACCATCAGCTCGGCCAGCTCGAAGAAGTCGGCCACCCGCGTGGCCTTCTCGAGCGACTGGTTGAGCGCCGGGCCGCCCAGCACCCGCACGTCCTTCCAGAACTCCTCGCGCAGCGCGGGGATCTCCGACAGGGCCTTCTCCAGGCCGGCCCGGTTGCGGGACATCCCGCAGTGCTCCCACATGATCTTGCCGAGCTCACGGTGGAAGTGGTCCGACGACCGGGTGCCCTGGATGGACAGCAGGCGGGCGACCGTGTCCCCGACGGAGGTCTCGGCCTGGGCGAAGGCGGGGTCGTCGGTGGGCACCGGGGTGGTGCCCAGCAGGCCGGCGAGGTAGTTGGCCAGCGTGTAGCTGATGATGAAGTAGCCGTCGGCCAGGCCCTGCATGAGCGCCGAGGCGCCGAGGCGGTTGGCCCCGTGGTCGCTGAAGTTGGCCTCGCCCAGCACGAACAGCCCGGGCACGTTCGACATGAGGTCGTAGTCGACCCACAGCCCACCCATCGTGTAGTGGACCGCCGGGTAGATCCGCATCGGCACCCGGTACGGGTCCTCGTCGGTGATGCGCTCGTACATCTCGAACAGATTGCCGTAGCGCTCGCGGATCGTGTCCTCGCCGACCCGGGCGATGGCCGTCGAGAAGTCGAGGTACACGCCGTTGCGGAGGGGGCCGACGCCGCGGCCCTGGTCGACCACCGCCTTGGCGTTGCGGGAGGCCACGTCCCGGGGGACCAGGTTGCCGTAGCTGGGGTACTTCCGCTCGAGGAAGTAGTCGCGGTCGGCCTCGGGGATCTCGTCGGGCGGACGCACGTCCTCGGGGTCGGCCGGTACCCAGATGCGCCCGTCGTTGCGCAACGACTCCGACATCAGCGTGAGCTTCGACTGGAACTCGTCGCTGGCCGGGATGCAGGTCGGGTGGATCTGCGTGAAGCACGGGTTGGCGAACAGGGCACCCCGGCGGTGGGCCCGCCAGATGGCGGTGGCGTTGGAGTACTTGGCGTTGGTCGACAGGTGGAAGACGTTCCCGTAGCCGCCGGTGCACAGGAGCACGGCGTGGGCCGAGTGGGAGGAGACCTGGCCGGTGACCATGTCCCGCACGACGATCCCGCACGCCACGCCGTCCTTCAGGACGAGGTCGAGCATCTCGGTGCGGGTGTGGAGCTCGACCGTGCCCAGGCCCACCTGGTGCATCATCTGCTGGTAGGCGCCGAGCAGGAGCTGCTGCCCGGTCTGGCCGCGGGCGTAGAACGTGCGGGACACCTGCGCCCCGCCGAAGCTCCGGTTGTCGAGCAGCCCGCCGTACTCCCGAGCGAAGGGGACGCCCTGGGCGACGCACTGGTCGATGATGTTCACCGACTCCTCGGCCAGCCGGTAGACGTTCGCCTCCCGGCTGCGGAAGTCGCCGCCCTTCACGGTGTCGTAGAACAACCGGAAGATCGAGTCGCCGTCGCTCTTGTAGTTCTTGGCGGCGTTGATGCCGCCCTGGGCGGCGATGGAGTGGGCCCGCCGGGGGGTGTCGTGGTAGGTGAAGACCTTGACGTTGTAGCCCTGCTCGCCCAGCGTGGCGGCGGCCGAGGCCCCGGCCAGCCCGCTGCCGACGATGATCACGTCGAAGCGGCGACGGTTGGTGGGCGCCACCAGCTTCATGTCGAAGCGGTGCTGCGACCACCTCTGCTCGATCGGTCCCTGGGGGACGTGGCTGTCGAGCTCACCGATCATCGTTGGCACCTCCTGCGTTGAGCTCGCACGTCGTGATGACGTCACCGCGCACCACGCAGTCGTCGTTGTCGTCGGCGCTCACCACGCCGGTGAGCACGGCGATCGGGAAGCTGACGTTGCCCACCATCACCACCGTGGCGAAGGCGACGGCGAAGCCCCGGCGCCACGAGTTCCAGCGGGGGTTGTTCAGGCCGAGGCTCTGGAACATCGACCAGGCGCCGTGGAACAGGTGGAGGCCCAGGGCGATGTTGGCGACGATGTAGATGGCCGACACCGCCGGCCGCTCGAAGCTGGCGACCATGTTGCGGTAGACGTCGCCCCGCACGAAGTCGGGGTTGACCGTGCCCCAGGTGAGGTCGGCCAGGTGCCAGACGAGGAAGAGGCCGACGACCACGCCGGTCCAGCGCATCGACCGGCTGGCGGCCGTGGCGGCCTGGTAGTCGCGCTTGGACACGTAGCCACCGCCGGCCCGGGCCCGGCGGTTCATCCGGGTCAGGCTGTAGGCGGCATGGACGTGGAGGGCGAAGGCCACGGCCAGCCCGACCCGCATCAGCCACAGGGCGACGGTGCGGGGGAGGATGGGGACGAGCAGGTCTCGGAGGAACTCGCCGTAGTGGTTGATGTCCTCGGCGCCCAGGTAGACCTTCAGGTTCCCGATCATGTGGGCGAACACGTAGCCCATGAGCACGATGCCGGTGAGGGCCATCACCCACTTCTTGCCGACCGCCGAGCGGTAGAGCTCGACCGGCCAGGGAGCGGGGCGGCGTCTCTTCGGGTGCACCGGGGCGACGGTCGGCCGCTCCATCGTCTGCATGGCGCGTTGAGCCTCCTGAGCAGGGCACGATACGAGGATTTGGGCGAACCGTACTCCTCGGCCCTGAAGGGTCATGAATTGGCTCGCGGCCGCCCCGGAGGGGGCCCGGCCGCCGCCGGCGGCCACCGCCAGACGCGCTCGAGGCCCGTCTCCCCGGGCGCGGTCGGGGTGCGGCGACGCTCCCCGGCCAGGGCGAACCCCAGCCGGGCGGGGACGCGCCCGCTGGCGACGTTGGCCACGTCGTGGTGGATCTCCACGTGGGTGACCTCCGGCCGCGCCAGGGCGATGGCGGTGAGCCGGCGGGCGGCCTCGGTGGCGTAGCCCCGGCCGGTCCAACCGGCGCGCACCCAGTAGCCGATCGCCAGGCCACCGTGGTCGGCGGGGGGGTGCAGGCCGCAGCCGCCCACCACCACGTCACCCGCCAGGATGCCGTACAAGTCCTCGGGCGTGTCGGGTCGCAGCCACGTGGCGATGAGGTCGGCGCGCTGGGCGACCGTGAGGGGCTCGTCGGCGATCCACGCCATCCACGGCCGGAGGTGCTCGGTGCTGGCGGTGACCGCCTCGTGCAGCCGCGCCGCGTCGTCCGTCCGCCAGGGCCGCACCGTGAGGTCGGCCGCCGACACCAGGCCCGGCACCGCCATGGCACGATGGTCGTCCCCCGGCGCCGCCCGTCGCCAGCGCGAGTGCCGACACCCGGCACATCCGACGCACCCGGTGCCGGCACGGCCCGGGCACCCGGGGACATCCTCCAGCCGCCGCTCGCCGCTCGCCGCTCCGGTCGGTCGGCCGGCCGGTGAAGCCCTACGCCGGCCCCCGGGGCCGCGGCCCCCAGGCGACGGTGGCGGCGTCCCGGTTGGTGAGCGTCTCGCCGTCGGGCAGGACCAGCTCCAGGTCCAGGGTGACCTCGTGGCCACCGGCGGCGGCGTCGGGCGGCACCACCGCCTGGACGGTGCCGACCCGCACGCAGGCGTCGGCCTCGACGGCACCGGCCCACCGCCAGACGTGGCGCCCACCGTGCCACGCCAGGGTGGCCGTGACCTGCGCCGGCTCGACGATCACCCGGCGGTCCGACACCACGTGCACGTCCAGGGCCAGGGCGTCGCCCGGGACCACGGTGGGTGGCAACCGGTCCGCCACCACGATGACGGGCCGGCAGGCGGCCCGCAGGGCCTCGTAGCCCGCCTTGGGCCGGCGCTCGTGGTCGAGCAGGGCCCAGGTGATGCCAGGAGCGGCGTCCGCCAGCAGGAACTGGGCGAAGCCTCCCGTGGGCCTGTACTTCAATCGGCGGAGCTCCTCGGCCACGCGGCGGACGACCGTGGCCTGGTGGCGCTGGGTGGCGGTCCGCCAGTCGTCGAAGCTGCCGGCGTCGCTCGCCGGCACGTGCCGCTCGAGCACCGCCCGTTGGAGGGCGTGGACCCGCTCGAGCCGGTCCCAGTCGAGGTCGGGCCAGCGCCCGGGCTCGGCGAAGGCGGCACCGGCCCCCGTGGGGACGGCCTGGGCGCCGAACTCCGAGACGAACCGCACGAGGCGGGGCAGCCGCCGGGCGACGGTGGCGAGCCGCCGCTCGTCACCCGCCGTCCACCCGACGTACAGGTGCTGATCGGTGCCGTCGAGCTGGGGGAGGTGAGGCGGCACGCCCGAGTGGGCCACGACCGGTCGCGACCCGTCGGCCTCGTGGAGGGCGTGGGCGATCGACGCGTCGAGGACGCTCCGGTTCCAGGTGGGTAGGGCCTGCCCGACGGCACGATGGAGCCGCGACCCCGCCTCGCCGGCGCGGGGACGGCGCCGCTCGCCGTCGGGCCCATCGCCGGGACCGGCCGACCCCGACCCCGGCGGCGGCACGTGCCGGCCGGCCGGCGCCGGCCCCGGCTCGTCGTGGCCGCACCACAGGACGACGGCGGGGTGGTGGCCGAGCAGGTCGACGAGGGCCCGGGCCTGGCGCACGGCCTGCCGGCGGACCGTGCGGGCGAACGGTCCCTGGAGGGGCATGTCCTGCCACACCAGCACCCCTCGCTCGTCGGCCCTGTCGTACACCTCGTGCCGGGTGACGTGGGCGTGCACCCGCACCAGGTCCAGCCCGAGATCGGCGGCCAGGTCGACGTCGCGCCGCAGCTCGTCGGCCGTCGACTCACCGAGCGACAGGCGGGTCGGTCCGAGGTTGGTGCCCTTGAGGAAGAGGCGCTCGCCGTTGACCGACGCCACCCAGCCCCGGAGGCGCACGGACCGGAGGCCGGTGCGGAGTCGGCGCTCGTCGCTGACGGCACCGGGCTCGTCGGCCACGGGCGCCGGGGAGCCGGCGCCGGCAGGGCTCGGCCCGCCAGGGCCGTCCCCCGCCAGCAGGACGGCGACGCGCACGTCGTGCAGCACGGCGTCGCCCAGGACGTGGGGCCACCACAGCGTCGGCCGGTCGACGACGACGGTCCACCGCACCTCGTTGGACCCGGCGGCGAGGGGCTGGTCGGCCTCGTGGTCGACGGGCCCCACCTCGGTGCGGAGCCGGACGCGTCGCGGCCGGTCGCTGTCGAGGACCGCCCGCACCACGAGGACCGCCCGCTCGGGGTCGGCGTCGGTGCACAGGAGGCGCAGGCTGGCGATCCGCACCGGCCCGGTCTCGTGCACCCGCACCGGGCGCCAGATGCCGCCGGGGTTGCCGGTGGGGTCGCCCAGGTCGCCGCCCTGGAGGATGCCGGTGAGGTTGCGGCGCGGTCCGTCGCCGTGCTGGGGAGGGCAGGCCACCTCGACGGCCAGCAGGTGCTCGCCCGCCGCTCGGAGCGCCTCGGTGACCTCGAAGCTGTGGGGCAGGAAGTACCCCTCGGTGTCACCGAGGTAGCCACCGTCGAGCCAGGCGTCGCCCTGGTAGAAGAGGCCGTCGAAGGTGACCCACGAGCGTCGGCCCGGCGGTGGGGCCGGGGCCTCGAAGCGGCACCGGTAGAGCAGGGGGCCGTCGCTGGCGGCGAAGGCGGGGGTCGAGCGCCAGTGACCAGGGACCCTGACCGGGTGCCAAGCGGTGTCGTCGAGGTCCCGCTCGGTGTAGGAGCGGCGCAGGACGTCGTCAGCGGCGGCCGCCCTCCAACCGTCGGCGAGCTCTCGGACGGTCCCCGGCGGCGGTCGCATGGTGGCGGCAGGCTACTCGTCGGGTGCCGGCGGCCCGGTGGCCCCGCCCGGGTGTCGGCGGCCTGGCGCCCCGGCCCGGAGCTCCGGCCTGGCGCCCCGGCCTGGCGCCCCGGCCTGGCGCGGCCGGTCCGGTCCCGGCCCGGCGGTGGCGGTGAGCTACCACCGCCCGCGACCACCTGGACCTTCGGTAGGTTGACCCCATGTCGGACTCCACGCGCCCGGTGACGCTCGGCCAGCTCCGAGGGTCAGGCTGGACCTCGGTCCCGGTCAAGGACGAGATCCGCCGCAATGCCGTGCAGCGCATCGCCGAGGGTCGGCAGCTGATCCCGTCGGTCATCGGTTACGAGGACACGGTGCTGCCCCAGCTCGAGAACGCCGTCCTCGCTGGCCACGACATCATCTTCCTGGGCGAGCGTGGGCAGGCGAAGACCCGCATGATCCGGTCGCTCGTCGACCTGCTCGACGAGTGGCTGCCCGTGGTGGCCGGTAGCGAGATCAACGACGATCCCTACGCGCCCGTGTCGCGCTACGCCCGCGACCTGGTGGCTGCCGAGGGCGACGACACCCCCATCGCCTGGGTGCACCGCGACCTCCGCTTCGGCGAGAAGCTCGCCACCCCGGACACCTCGATCGCCGACCTGATCGGCGAGGTGGACCCCATCAGGGTGGCCGAGGGCCGGTACCTGTCGGACGAGCTCACCATCCACTACGGCCTCGTCCCCCGCACCAACCGGGGCATCTTCGCCATCAACGAGCTGCCGGACCTGGCGGAGCGCATCCAGGTGGGCCTGCTCAACGTGCTCGAGGAGCGAGACGTCCAGGTGCGGGGCTACAAGCTGCGGCTGCCCCTCGACCTCCTCCTGGTGGCCTCGGCCAACCCGGAGGACTACACGAACCGGGGCCGCATCATCACCCCGTTGAAGGACCGCTTCGGCAGCCAGATCCGCACGCACTATCCCCTGGACGTCGACACCGAGGTGGCCATCGCCCGCCAGGAGGCCCGCCCCTTCGAGCTCGACGGCGTGCGGGTCAGCGTCCCCCCGTACATGAGCGAGATCGTCGCCACCCTCAGCCAGCTGGCCCGGGAGAGCCCCCACATCAACCAGCGCTCGGGCGTCTCGGTGCGGCTGACGGTGGCCAACGACGAGGTGCTGGTGGCCAACGCCGTCCGGCGGGCCCTGCGCCACGGTGAGCGCGACGTCAGCCCCCGAGTGAGCGACCTCGACGCCCTCGCCGCCTCCACCATGGGCAAGGTGGAGATCGAGGCGCTCGAGGACGGCCGCGAGGAGCAGATCGCCGACAACCTGGTGCGGGCGGCCACCCTGGCCGTCTTCAGGTCGAGGGTCGACCCGGCCGCGCTGCGCGACGTGGTGGCGGCCTTCGACGAGGGGCGCGTCGTCCACACCGGCGAGGACGTCACCTCGGCCGACCTGGCTCGGCTGGTGGAGGAGGTCCCCGCCCTGCGGGCACCGGTGGGGGGGCTCGTGTCCGGGGACGAGAGCCCGGCCACGGTGGCGAGCGCCGTCGAGCTCGTGCTCGAGGGCCTGCACCTGTCGAAGCGCCTGAACAAGGACGCCGTCGACGGGCGGGCCACCTATCGCTCCCGGTCGTAGGGGACGGCGGGCCCGTCGCTCCCCCGGTCGGGCCGCGGCACGACGCGGGGCCGGGGGCACGGGCTCGGGCCCGGCGATCCCCGGCGGGGCGATGGGCGCCCGGTCGGGGGCGCTGGTCCTCAGGGCGACCCGTGGCGCTCGCCCCCCGTCGCCGCCAGCTCTCGGGCTGCCGGGCGGGGGCGCCGGTCGCGGTCGAACAGGCCGCGACGGGCGCCGAAGCCGAGGTGCCACTCGTAGCCGTCGACGGCGGGCGCGTGGAAGGCGCCCACCACCGCCAGCCCACCGGCCCGGGCGGCGGCGACCAGCTCCACGGCGCCGCGCAGTCGCCGGGCCCGGAGCTCGGCGCCCACCGGGGCGCTCGGGTCGGGGCCGTCCGCCGCGCGCTCGGCGGTGACGGGTCGCCCGTCGCCCGGTGAGCCGTCGTCGCGGGGATCGGCGGTGACCACCACCACGGTGGCGTGGGGAGCGCTGTCGGCCACCTGCTCGAGCGCGGCCTCCAGACCTTCGAGGGGGGCGGTCACGACGAGGAGGTCGTCGCCGACGTCGCCCTGGCCGGGGCGGCTGGTGACGGCGACGGGGGCTCGGCCGCCACGCAGGAGGCGCGCGGCCTCGGCCTCGGCGGCGAGCAGGTGGGCACGGGCGCTGCGGTGGTCGTCGACGTCGTGCCGGCCCGGGGGGAAGGTGCCGTCGAGGTGGCCGAGGCGGGCCGTCAGCTCGGGGTCGTGGATCGGCAGCCAACCGGCCACTCGGTCGCCGACGGCCTCGGCCACGCGGTCGACGTGGCGCGCCCACCGCAGCACCGCCCCGTCGTCACGCCAGCCCCGCTCGTCGTCGGTGAACCAGCCGGGGGCGGTGCCGTGCAGGAGGCACGCCCACACGGCGACGCCGGCGCCGTCGGCGGCGTCGAGGACGCGGTGGAGGTGGGCGACCTCGTCCTCGTCCCAGCGACCCGGCCGCGGCTCGAGGCGGGCCCACTCCACGGTCAGCCGGTGGTGGCGGATCCCGTGCTCGGCGAGCAGCGCCAGGTCGTCGGCGTAGCGGGTCCGGAACCCGTTGCCGTCCCCCGAGCGTGGCGCCCGCCCGCTGGCCTCCCACGCCGCCCAGTCCGAGCGGGGTGCCGCCCCCTCGCACTGGGTGGCGGCTGCCGCCGTCCCCCACCAGGGTGCCGTGGCGGGTGGGGCGGTTTCGGAGGACGGCTCGGTCACCTCCCGAGCATGCCCCGGCGGACCCCCGGCCCGTCGCACCCGGAGGGCCGACGGGGGCACGCCGTGGCGCCTGGTGGCGACGGAGGGCGGTGCCTCGGCGTCGGCTGGCAGGTACCGTGACGCGATGGCGACGCCGCGGTTCCGCTACAGCCGCTGGGACGGGACCCAGGTGGGGTTCGACCTCGACGCCGACGCCTTGTTCGAGCAGGTGACCGACGACCTGCTCTACCACGGCGACGTGCATGCCGCCCTGCGCCGCCTGCTGCAGCAGGGCTTCCGCGACCGGCAGGGCCAGCACGTCCAGGGCACCCGCGAGCTGCTCGAGCAGCTGCGTCGTCAGCGGCAGGAGAGGCTCGACCGCTTCGACCTCGGGGGCGTGTACGACGAGATCGCCGAGGAGCTGCGAGAGGTCGTGCAGGCCGAGCGCGACGAGGTCGACCGCCAGCTGGGCGACGCCCGCCGGAGCGGCGACCCCCGGCGCGCCGAGACGGCCCAGGCCAGCGCCGACGACCGCAACATGCGGCTCGAGATGCTGCCCCCCGACCTCGCCGGCATGGTCCGCGAGCTCCAGTCGTACGACTTCGCCTCTCCCGAGGCCCAGGAGCGCTTCGACGAGCTGGTGGAGAGGCTGCGCCAGCAGGTCCTCGACAGCTACGTGAGCCGCATGACCGGAGCGGTGGAGAGCATGACGCCCGAGGACATGGGGCGCATGAAGGACATGATGGCCGAGCTGAACCGCATGCTCGACCAGCGCTCGCGCGGCGAGGAGCCCGACTTCGACGGGTTCATGGAGCGCTACGGCGACTTCTTCCCCGAGGGGCCCGAGACCCTCGACGAGCTGCTCGAGGTGCTGGCCCGGCGCATGGCCGCCACCCAGGCGATGCTGGCGTCGATGACCCCGGAGCAGCGGGCGCAGGTCAGCGCCCTGGCCGAGCAGCTCCTGGAGGACATGGACCTGCGCTGGCAGGTCGAGCAGCTCGGCAGCCAGCTCCAGGGGATGTTCCCGGACATGGGCTGGGGTCAGCGCTACGACTTCCGCGGCCAGGACCCGATGGGCCTGGCGCAGGCCACCGAGACGCTCGAGGAGCTCGGCGACCTCGACCGCCTCGAGCAGTTGCTGCGCGGCGCTCCCAACCCGGGCGCCCTGGCCGAGGCCGACGTCGACCGTGCCCGCCAGCTCCTGGGGGACGACGCCGCCCGCAGCCTCGAGGAGCTCGGTCGGCTCACCCGCATGCTCCGTGACGCGGGGCTGATCGACCAGCGCGAGGGTCGCCTGGAGCTGACGCCCAAGGGCCTGCGCCGCATCGGCCACAACGCCCTCGACGACCTCTTCCAGAAGCTGGCGAGCGACAAGCTGGGTCGCCACGACGTCGACCGCACCGGGATCGGCCACGAGCGCAGCGACGAGACCAAGCCGTACGAGTACGGCGACCCCTTCAACCTCGACATCGAGCGCACGCTCCGCAACGCCCTGGCCCGGCGCGGCGGGGGCACCCCGGTGCGGCTGCAACCCGACGACTTCGAGGTCGAGCGCACCGAGCAGGCCGTGCGGTCCTCGACGGTGGTGATGCTCGACCTGTCGCTCTCGATGCCGATGCGCGACAACTTCCTCGCCGCCAAGAAGGTGGCGATGGCCCTCCACTCGCTGATCTCCACCCAGTTCCCCCGCGACTACCTGGGCCTGGTCGGCTTCAGCGAGGTGGCACGGGAGATCCGCCCGCAGGACCTCCCCGAGGTGTCGTGGGACTTCGTGTACGGCACCAACATGCAGCACGGGCTGCAGGTGAGCCGGCGCCTCCTGGGCCGCCAGACCGGTACCAGGCAGATCATCATGATCACGGACGGCGAGCCGACCGCCCACTTCGAACCGGGGATGCCCGAGCCCTTCTTCAGCTACCCGCCGCTGCGGGCCACGGTCGACGCCACGCTGCGCGAGGTGCTCCGGTGCAGCCGGGACGGCATCCGGATCAACACCTTCATGCTCGACCCCGACGGGCGCCTCCGCTCGTTCGTCGAGAAGCTCACCCGGTTGAACAAGGGTCGGGCGTTCTTCACGTCGCCCGAGACCCTCGGGGACTACGTCCTCGTCGACTTCATCGAGCAGAAGCGCGAGATGCGCCGCCGGGCGGGCGGCCGCCGCTCCGCCTGATCGCCCGCCCGGCGAGGCCCGCCCCCGGGTGGCCCACCCCTCTCCGGCCCTCTCGGAGCCTCAGCCCGACGCCGGCGGGGCGGGCGCGGTGGTGTCGGTGGTGGGGGGCGGTTCGGTGGTCGTGGTCGTGGTCGTGGTGTCGGTGGTGGGCGGCATGGTGGTGGTCGGCGTCGTGGTCGGCGGTAGCGAGGTGGTGGAGCTGCCGTGCGTCGTCGACGGGGGGGAGCCGGTGGTGACGGTGGTGGGCCGCCCCCGGCCCGGCCCCCGGCGGACGATCGCTCCGCTGACGGCGTCGACCGTGGTCCCGGGGGGCAGCGTCACCAGCACCTCGAACCCCGTGCCCTCGTCCACCACCCGGGCCCGCGCCGGATCGGGCCGGAGGACCTGGCCATCGGCGCCGAAGCCCACTGCCACGGCCGGCTGGCTGGGGGGTACGTCGACCGGGCGGCCGCGGGCGTCGGTCGGTGCGGTCACTCCGTCGGCCGCTGGGACGGTGACCCCCGTGCCGGTGTCACGGTTCAGGAGCAGCACGCCCACCACCAGGACGACGACGCCTACGGCGACGACCGCGGCCCCCACGTAGGGTGACGCCGGCACCCCGCCACCGGAAGGTCCGTCCCCCAGTCCCACGGCGCCATCATGCATTCCTCGGGGGCGGCGCGCCAGGCTGGCCGGGCCGGCCCGTCGCGGCCCGTCCCGCCAGCCGTGCCCGGTAGAGGTCGGCCGTGCGGCGGTCGAACGCCACGAGGAGCACTCGCTCCACCACGCCCACGGTGGTGGCGACGGCATCGACGGCGATGGTCGCCGCCTCGGCGGGGGGGTACCCGTAGATCCCGGTGGAGATGGCGGGGAAGGCGATGGAGCGGGCGCCGACCTCGCCTGCCAGCTCCAGCGAGCGGACGTAGCACGACCGCAGCAGCCGGGCCTCGCCGGACCGGCCGCCGTGCCAGACCGGTCCCACGGCGTGGATCACCCACCGGGCCGGCAGGCGGTGACCACCGGTGAGCCTGGCGTCGCCGGTGGCACAGCCGCCCAGGGCCCGGCACTCGGCCAGCAGGCCGGGGCCGGCGGCCCGGTGGATGGCGCCGTCCACCCCACCTCCTCCGAGGAGGCTGCGGTTGGCCGCGTTCACCATCGCGTCCACCTCCAGCGTGGTGATGTCGCCCTCGACCACCTGGATCGCCGTCGGCACGAACATGCAGGTCCCCCTTGCGCCGGGGTGGGAGGACGGTGAAGAATCCCACCAATGTAATTACACGTGTGGTATTGCGATTTCGGACCGGACGATCGTGGGTCGAGGAGGCCACGGGCGCCGTGGTCCCCGGTCGCACCCGCGTGCGGATGGCGAGACAGCGGGAAGGGGGCCAGATGAGACTCCCCGTGGCCACAGATCCCGACGACCGCACCTGGCAGGACTTCGCCAACTGCCTCGGCGTCGACCCCGACCTCTTCTTCCCCGAGAGAGGAGCATCCACCCGAGAGGCCAAGGAGGTGTGCCGCGGCTGCGTCGTCCGCTCGGAGTGCCTCGAGTACGCCTTGGCCAACAGCGAGAAGTTCGGCATATGGGGCGGCATGAGCGAGCGTGAGCGGCGGCGAATCCGTCGTCAGCGCTCCCTGGCCCGCCAGGCCGGGACCATCGCCTCGGCGTGACCCGGCGCGTGGTGCCCGCCGGTGGGCCACCCCGGAGGACACCGCGCCGCTCGGTCAAGCCCCGGGGCCCGGTGGCGTCGCACGAGCGAGGCGGGCCTCGATCGTCCGGCCGGCATCGAGGTCGAGTTGGGACCACCGGCGGGGGTCGGTCCGGTGGAGCACCGTCGCCGGCAGCAGCCCCACCAGCTCGGCACCCGCGACCCGGGCCTGGGCCGTGACCATGTCCCACGCCTCCGCAGGGCCGACGACGTCGGGGGCGACGAGGTTCATCGACACCTGCACCCGTGACCCGACCGGCAGCCCCAGCGCCCGGACGTGGGGGCCCCTCACGGCTGTCGCCACCCGGCGGGCCAGGGCCAGGTCCGGTTCGGCCAACCACACGTTCCAAGCCACGAGGGGTGGGCGTGCTCCCACGGCCACCGCCCCGGCCGTGGGGTGTGGCCGGGACGGGCCGGCGTCCGGTGCCAACTCGGTGAACGCCCGTCGCCGCACGTCGGGGAGCGAGCGCTCGGGACCGTAGGCGAAGGCCGGGACGCCCAGCTCGTCGCCGATCCATGCCACGAAGCGGTCGCGGGCGGCGACCGCGTCGGCCATCGTGGCGCCTTCCAGGGCGACGAACGGCACGACGTCGACCACGCCGATCCGGGGGTGGACCCCCACGTGGGAGCGGATGTCGAGGCGAGCGACCGCCGCCTCGGCCACCCGGCGCGGCGCCCGCTCTCCCGTCAGCGTCAGCACCGACCGGTTGTGGTGGCGGTCGGCGTGGAGATCGAGCAGCTCCCCTTCGGCGGCGGCCGCCACCGCGGCCACCCGGGACGTCCCCTCGCTCACGTTCACCACGCACTCGAGCACCATCGGGCCTACCTGGTCGGCGACGGGGACCCCGCCGCCGACGCCGATACAGTGACGTCCGTGAACCTCGGAGCACCCGAACTCCTCATCATCCTCCTGGTGGTCCTCGTGCTCTTCGGCGGGGCCAAGCTCCCCAAGCTCGCCCGGTCGATGGGCCAGGCCCAGTCCGAGTTCAAGCGAGGCGTCAAGGAGGGCTCGCCGTCCTCGGACGACGACGACGCCAGCGGCAAGGCCTGAGCCGGCCGGAGGGTCTCCGGAGGCCGGCCCCAGCGCCCGGCCGCCCGGCGCTCAGCCGCGGGCGCCGCTCAGGGTCGCCTGCCGTCGGCGCTTGAGGATGCGTCGGCGCTCTCGCTCCGACGTCCCTCCCCAGACACCGTGGTCGATGCGGTTGCCGAGGGCGTGCTCGAGGCACTCGTCCTTGACGGGGCACGTGGCGCAGATGCGCCGGGCGATCTCCACGCCGACCCCGTCGCTCGGGAAGAACAGGGACGGGGGGGCGTCCGCACAGCTTCCTCGTGCCATCCACTGGGTGTCCATGGTTCCTCCAGATCTCACGCCGATGCCACCGCTCCGCCTCCGCCGTCGCCCGGACCGCGGGGTGGCCGTTCCGGAGGGTGACTACCCGGTCGACCTGGATGTTGCCTGTGAGTCGGACCCGGGGCTACGTGCCGGGCCCGTCGCGCCGGCACACCGTCTCCGCCCTTCCCGCTCGGCATCCCGCCGCGAGCCTGCCGGCGGGACTCGGCGTGGGGACGACCGGCTGTCCCGCCCGACCCGGCATCCGGTATCCATGGCGGGGTGACCGGGTCCGAGGGTCGAGGAGAGGGAGGGCCGCCGGGCCCGGGGCAGGGCTCCGGACCGGTCGACCCCGTGCCGTCGTCCTCCCCGCCGGCAGCGTCCTCGCCGTCCCACGCTCCGGCGCCTGCCCGGGCGCCGGGGGTGGACGCCTCGGTGACGCACGGGGGGCCGCGCCCCAGCGTCCCGCCGGGGGCGGCCGGTCCGCCGCCGCCCTCCAGCGTCCCTCCGCCGGGGGCGGCCGGTCCGCCGCCCGCCCCGGGGCCCTCGCTGCCGCCCCCGCCTCCGCCACCTCCTCCACCACCCCCTGGCCGGGGGTTCGCCGGGGTGCCGGTCCCCCCGCCCCCGGTGCAGACCCCGCCGTGGCGGCCGCGAGGCGCCGGAGGCCGCGCGTGGCCGTTGGCCGCCCTCTCGGCCCTGGTGGGCGCGGTGGTGGCCACCGGTGTCAGCGCCCTCATGCTGTCGGGCGACGACGGGTCCCGCATCGTGGCCCGCCCCCCGGTGACGACGCCCGAGGGCCAGATGGACATCCAGGCCATCCTCGACCGGGTCGAGGAGTCGGTCGTGACCATCGAGACCAGCGTCACCGCCCAGGGAGGGGTCTTCGACGGCGCCGGCTCGGGCATCGTGCTGTCGGCCGACGGACTGGTCATGACCAACGCCCACGTCGTCTCGCAATCC
>DASUJB010000145.1:0-2422 GCA_036279475.1 Acidimicrobiales bacterium
GGCCTCCTCGACCAGCGCCTCGGTGCCGGGGTCGAGGCTGGAGGTGGCCTCGTCGAGGATGAGCAGCGCCGGGTCGGCCAGGGCGGCCCGGGCCAGCGACACGAGTTGCTTCTCCCCCGCCGACAGGCGGCTGCCGCGCTCGCGCACCTCGGTGTCGAGGCCACCGGGCAGGGCGGCGAAGCGGTCGGCGGCACCGACGGCCGCCAGCGCCGCGTCGACCTCGGCGTCGGTGGCGCTCCACCGGGCCAGCCGCACGTTGTCGCGGATCGACGCGTTGAACAGGAACCCCTCCTGGGGGACGACCACGATGCGCTCCCGCAGGGAGCTCAGCGTGGCCTGGCGCAGGTCCACTCCCCCGAAGCTCACGGATCCGGCCGTGGGGTCGTAGAGGCGGGCCACCAGCTTGGCCAGCGTGGACTTCCCGGCCCCGGTGGGGCCCACCAGCGCCAGGCGGGTCCCCGCCGCGACGCGGAGGTCGACGCCCCGCAGCACGGGGGGCCCGTCGCCGTAGGCGAAGGAGGCGCCCTCGACCGCCACGTCGCCGGCGGGGGGCAGGTCGACGGCCCCCGGTCGCTCGCCCACCTCCACCGGCTCGTCCAGCAGCTCGTACAGCTTGTGCAGGCCGGCCCCCGCCGACTGCACGGTGTTGAAGAGCTGGCTCAGCTGCTGGACCGGCTCGAACAGGTTCGACAGCGCCAGCACGAAGAAGGCGACGGTGCCCACCGTGAGCACGCCCTCGTGCACCCACCACCCGCCGAACCCGAGGGCCAGGGCGGTGGTCCCCCAACCGGCGAGGTCGATGACCGGCACGTACCACGAGAAGATGGCCACGGACCGCATGTGGCTGTCGTAGAGCTGGCGGTTGCCCCGCCGGAACCGGGCCAGCTCGACCTCCTCGCGGGCGAAGGCCTGCACGACCCGCACGCCGGCGATGCCCTCCTGGAGGCGGGACAGCACGGCGCCGACGCGGTCCCGCACCTCGAGGTAGGCGTCGTTGGAGTCGCGCTGGAACCTGACGCTGGCCAGGACGACGGGCGGCAGGGCCAGGGCGCACACCAGCATGAGCTGCCACGACACCGCGGCGAGGACGGCGAGCGACACGGCCAGCAGCAGCGCGTTGGAGACGAACATCGTCAGGCCCGACTGGACCAGCTCGGACAGGGAGTCGATGTCCGAGGTCATCCGGGAGACCAGGACGCCCGCCCTGGACCGGTCGTGGAACGGCATCGACAACCGCTGCAGCTGGTCGAACACGCGGAGGCGCAGGCGACGGAGGAACTCCTCGCCCACCTGGCTGATGAGCGTGATCTGCACGCGGTAGGTCACATAGGAGAGCCCGGCCACCACGACGTACGCGGCCACGGCGGCGTCGAGCGCCCCCGCGTCCCCGGTGGCGATGCCGTGGTCGATGCCGTACCGCACCAGGTACGGGCCGGCGAGGACCGTGCCGGTCCACACGGCCGCCATGGCCACCGCTGCCGCCACCCGGCGGCGCTGCGGCCCCAGCATGCCCGCCGTGCGGCGGACGACGCGGCGGGCGGCCGGGCGGTCCAGCCGCTCGGCGGCGGCGACGCCTCCCGTCGGCATCAGGCGCTCGTGCCCACGGTGGTGCCGGTCCCGGCGCGCCCGTCGCCGTCGACGTCGCCGGGGCGGGTGTCGCCGCCACCGCCCACCGACGCCGGGGGCGCCGCCGCGGCCAGCACGGCCCGGTAGCGAGCCTCGGTGGCCAGGAGCTCCTCGTGGCTGCCGGTCGCCGCCACCCGGCCCCCGTCGAGGAGCACGACCCGGTCGGCGAGGGCGATGGTGGCCGGCCGGTGGGCGATGACGATGGTGGTGCGCCCCTGCATGACCTCGGTGAGGGCGTGGCGGATCTCGTGCTCCTTGGTGGGGTCGACGGCCGAGGTGGCGTCGTCCAGCACGAGCACCCGGGGGTCGGCGAGGATGGCCCGGGCGATGGCGATGCGCTGGCGCTGCCCCCCGGACAGCGAGTATCCCCGCTCGCCGATGGCGGTGGCGTACCCCTCGGGCAGCTCCCGCACGAAGTCGTGGGCACCGGCCAGGCGGGAGGCCCGCTCGATGGCCGCCGGTGAGGCGTCGGGATCGGCGAAGGCGATGTTGGCGGCGATCGTGTCGCTGAACAGGAACGTGTCCTCGAACACCATGCCGACCGACCGCCGCAGCTCGGCCAGCCGGAGCCGGGTCACGTCGACGCCGTCGAGGGTCACCGTGCCCCGGGCGACGTCGTGGAACCGGAGGAGCAGGCGGGCGACGGTCGACTTGCCGGCACCGGTGGCGCCCACCAGCGCGACCACCTGGCCCGGCCCCGCCTCGAGGCTGACCCCGCGCAGCACCGGCCGTCCCGGCTCGTAGCCGAAGGTGACGTCCTCCAGCCGCACGTGGCCGGCCACCGGCGGCAGCGCCA
>DASUJB010000146.1:0-10072 GCA_036279475.1 Acidimicrobiales bacterium
CCCCGGGACCGGCGTGCCGGGCACGGCACGGCCGGTCCCGCGCCGGCGGTCGGCAGGACGAGGAGTGACCGCCTCAGGCCGAGAGGCGGAAGCCCTCGTAGTCGTGGGCGGCGACCTCGTCGCAGCGTTGGCGGTAGTTCAGCAACCCCCCGACGTACGGCATGAACACCCGCTTCTTGCCGGGGATGTTGGCGCCGATGTACCACGAGTCGGCCTTGGTGAAGAGGCCCAGGCCGGCCGTCTCGGCGACGTGGTCGACCCACTGGCTCTCCGCCTCGGGCGTGGGCTCGATGGTGGTGCGGCCCGTCTCCCGCATGTGCTCGATGCAGTCGGCGATCCACTCGACGTGCTGCTCGATCGACGTGGGCATGTTGGTGAGCACCGACGGGCTGCCGGGACCGGTGATGGTGAACAGGTTGGGGAACCCCGCCACCTGGAGGCCGAGGTAGCTGGTGGGACCGTCCGCCCACTTCTCCTCCAGCTCCAGGCCGTCTCGGCCGGTGATGTGCATCCGCAGCAGCGGGCCGGTCATGGCGTCGAAGCCGGTGGCGAACACGATGGTGTCGACGTCGTAGTGCCCGTCGGTGGTCTCGATGCCCTTGGGGGTGATGCGGGTGATGCCGCTCCGGGAGACGTCCACGAGCGTGACGTTGTCGCGGTTGAAGGTCTCGTAGTACCCGGTGTCGATGGGCGGTCGCTTGGCCCCGTAGGGGTAGCTGGTCGGGGAGAGCAGCTCGGCGACCTTGGGATCCTTCACGACCTCGCGGATCTTGCTGCGGATGAACTCGGCGGCGGTCTCGTTGGCGTCCTCGTTGAGGAGGAGGTCGTAGAAGCTGCCCCACAGGAACTTGAAGCCACCGTCCTCCCACAGGCCCTCGTAGATGGCCCGACGCTCCTCGTCGCTGGCCTCGAGCGCCGACCGCTCCGACGGGGTGTAGGGAAAGCCGGCGAACGACTCCTTCGTCTGGCGCCGCACCTCGTCGTACCGGGCCTTGATCTCGAGCCACTCGTCGCGCCCCATGGGGCGGTCACGGGCGGGGACCGTGTAGTTCGGGGTGCGCTGGAAGACGTAGAGGTGGTCGGCCTGCTCGGCGATGACGGGAGCGGCCTGGATGCCGCTGGACCCCGTCCCGATCTGGCCGACCCGGCGCCCGGTGAAGTCCACCCCCTCGTGCGGCCAGCGGCCGGTGTGGTACCAGTCGCCCTCGAAGTCCTCGAGGCCCGGGATCTCGGGCACGTTGGCGGCCGACAGGCAACCGACGGCCGTGATGAGGAAGGAGGCGGCCAGCGTGTCACCGGCATCGGTCTCCACCAGCCACCGGGAGCCGGCCTCGTCCCAGCGGGCGGCGGTGACCCGCGTGCCGAAGCGGAAGCTGCGCCGGAGGTCGAGCCGGTCGGCGGCGAACTCGAGGTAGCGGAGGATCTCCGGCTGCTCCGGGTACCGGGACGACCAGTCCCACTCGTGGAGCAGCTCGTCGGAGAACGTGTAGCAGTAGTAGAAGCTCTCGGAGTCGCAGCGGGCCCCCGGGTAGCGGTTCCAGTACCACGTACCGCCGGGGCCGTCGGCGGCCTCTATGCCCACCACGTCGAGCCCGAGCTCGTCGCGCAGGCGATGGACCATGTACAGGCCGGAGAACCCGGCACCGACGACGATGGCGTCGTGCGTCGTCTGCCGGCCCTCCGTCTCTTCCACTTCTGACATCGGAGCTACCATCGATCTCCCCCTACGACGATGAGACAGTGTACAAGCTCGGTCTTGTGCCCACCCGCTCGGCGGCTCGTCACCGTGCCCCGGCCTGCGTGCCGACCTTCAGCTCGTTGAACGGCACGTCCTTGTCGGCACGGGGCTCACGGGGCAGGCCGAGGACCCGCTCGCCGATGATGTTCCGCTGGATCTGGTCGGTGCCCCCGCCGATGGAGATCAGGTAGCTCGAGAGCCCCACCTCGTGCACCCGGCCTCCCCACGGTGCGTCCTCGCCCCACAGCGTGGCGTCGGGCCCGCACAGCCGGAACAGCGTGTCGCGCATGGTCCTCAGCAGGTGGGACGCCGCCAGCTTCCCCACGGACACCTCGGGGCCCGGCCGGCCACCGGCCTCGATGGCCGCCTTGGCCCGCAGGTCGGTGTACCGGGCGATCTCGATCAGGCTGTGGATGCGAGCCACCTCCTGGCGGGCGACGGGGTCGTCGCCGCGCCCGTACCGCTCGACCACCGCGGTCAGCAGGTCGGCGGCGCCACCGTGCCGGCGCCCTTCGGGCGGTGGGCCGCCCCGCACCAGGCTGCCGGCCGGGGCGTCGGGGTCGAGCGCCCGGATGTCGAGCCCGGACCCCGAGCTGCCGAACGAGCCGGCACCGAGCATCGTCCGCTCGTTGGCCAGGGTGGTGAGGGCCACGCTCCAGCCCTCGCCGAGGCCCCCGATCTGGTTCTCCCCCGGGACCCGGGCGTCGGTCATGAAGACCTCGTTGAAGATGGCCCGGCCCGTCATCTCCCGGATCGGCCGCACCTCGATGCCCGGCTGGTCCATGGCGATGACGAAGTACGACAGCCCGCGGTGCTTGGGGACGGTGGGGTCGGTGCGGGCCACGAGGATGCCGTAGCGGGCGATGTGCGCCCCCGAGGTCCACACCTTCTGGCCGTTGACCACCCACTCGTCGCCGTCGCGTTGGGCGCGGGTCTGCAGCGACGCCAGGTCCGAGCCGGCTCCCGGCTCGGAGAACAGCTGGCACCAGACCTCGCCGGCGACGATGCCCGGCAGGAACCGGGACTTCTGCTCGTCGGTGCCGTGGGCGATGATGGTCGGCCCCGCCAGGTTCTGGGCGATGCCGGCCGGGGGCGGTGCCACCCCGGTGTCCCGCCGGGCGTCGGCCACGGCGCGCGCCGCGTCCGTGGACAGGCCGCGCCCGTAGGTGCCCACCGGCCAGGTGGGAAAGCCCCACCCCGACTCGGCCAGGAGCCGCCACCACTCCCGCAGGGGCATGTCGGGATCCCAGTGCTCCCGGAACCACGCCGCCGCCTCGTCGTACGGACCCCCCATCCCGGTCTCCTCCTCGGCTCCACGAGACATCTCCGACAGTGTGTCACGCCCGGGTGCCGCGCGTCCGGGGCGACCCGCAGCGCTCACCACCCGGGTCCCACCACGGCGTGCACGGGTGGCGTTCCCCGCTCCCCCGCCATCGTCTCCAGCAGCTCGGCCACGCCGTCCAGGCCCACCGCCTGGCGGGGCAGCTCGGCGAAGGGGTACGTCCCGCTGGCCAGCAGCTCGATGGCGGCCCGATAGGCGACGACGTCGACGCCCAGGGCGCCCTCGATCCTGAGCTCCTTGTACACGAGGTGGTCGGGGTCGAAGCCGGGTGCCCCGCCGCCGCCCCGGGTCCCGGCCACGACCATGCGGGCCGCCGGGGCGGCCAGGGCCACGCCCTGGGCGAAGGCCTCGGGGGCCCGGGCCGTCACGTCGACCACGACGTCGGCGCCGGCGACGCCCGCCGCCTGGCGGAGCCGGGCGACGGGGTCCTCGGCCAGCACGTCGACGGCCAGGTCGGCGCCGAAGCGCCGTGCCTGCGCCAGGCGGGGGTGGTCCCGCTCGCCCGCCCCCGTCACCATGACGAAGCGGGCCCCTGCCGACCGGGCGGCCGCCGCCGCCGCCAGGCCTCGGATGCCGCACCCCAGCACGGCGACCACGTCGCCCTCCCGCGTCCCCGGCACGGTCACGCCCCAGCGGATGCCGGCGCCGACGGGGTTGAAGGCCACCGCCACCTCGGGAGGCAGGTCGTCGGGGACCGGCAGGAGCATCGAGTCGGGGGCCAGGTACTGGTGGGTGGCGTACCCGCCCCACAGGCCGGGGGCTCGCGCCACGTCCACCATGCCGTACATGTCGGCCAGGCCGTGCCGCTCGCAGCGCCGGTACTCGCCGGCCTGGCAGGCAGCGCAGCGGCGGCACGACTGGAAGCACTCGACGGCGACCCGGTCACCCTCCTCCACCTGCCACCGCCGGGCGGCGGCCGCCCCGATGGCGACGATGCGCCCCACGGCCTCGTGCCCGGGGACGAAGGCGAACCCGGGGGAGATCGCTCCCGTGAACAGCTCGTGGTCCGTGCCGCACAGGCCGCACGCCTCGACGGCCAGCACGGCGTCGTCGTCCCCCACCTCGGGCAGGGGCAGCGTGGCCCGGCGGAGCCGGCGCGGCTGCTCCAGCACGAGGGCGTCGGCCGCCGTCACCCTCCCGCCCCGGCACGCGCCCGGATGAAGGCGGCCACCCTGCGGACGCCTTCGTCGGCCTCTGGCACGGCGCCGGCGAAGAAGTGCCAGACGTGGATCAGGTCCTCGCCCTCGAACAGGGTCACGTCGACCCCGGCCTCCCGGGCCCGGGCCGCCAGGCGACGGGCGTCGTCGAGGAGCGTCTCCGCCGTCCCCACCTCGATCAGCAGGGGAGGTAGGCCGGTCAGGTCGCCGAAGAGGGGGCTGGCCCCCGGATCGGCTGCCGCCTCGCCGGCGTACGCCGCGGCCCACCGGTCGAGGTCCTCGGCGTGGACCATCGGGTCGACGTCCGCCTTGCTGGCGATCGTCTCACCGCTCTGGGTGAGGTCGGCCCAGGGGGAGAGGCACACCCCGGCGGCGGGGAGGGGGTCGCCGGCGTCGCGCAGGGCCGCGAGGGTGGCGACGGTGAGGCCCCCGCCGGCCGAGTCCCCGGCCACGACCATCCGCTGCGGCGGGTGGTCGTGGGCCGCGAACCGGTAGGCGGTCAGGGCGTCGTCGAGCGCCGCCGGGTACGGGTGCTCGGGCGCCAGGCGGTAGTCCACCGACAGCACCCGGCCGCCCGTCTCGGCGGCCAGGTGGGTCAGCATCGGCCGGTGGGTGGCCAGCGACCCGATGCAGTAGCCCCCGCCGTGCACGTAGACCACGATCGGCCCGTCGCCCTCGCCGATCCACTCGGCCGCCACCCCGTCGGCGTCGACGGGCTCGACCGCGACGCCCTCGCGGGCGGGGAGCATGGCTCCCATCGCCTCGTAGCCCTGGCGCCAGTCGTCCACGGTCATGGCGCCGGCCGACTCCATCGAGCCCAGCATCGACACGACGCCCTCGAGCTGCTCACTGCGCACGCGATCCACCCCCGCTCCCGGGCCCGGTGCCGCTCAGCTGGTCCATGGGTACCTCCCCGTTGTGTTCATGGCTCCCTCCCCCGCCCCGCCCGGCCGGCCGGGACGGCAGCGTCACGGCCTCCCGGACAGCCGGCGACGGACCTCCCCGGCGGCATCGGCCAGCCGCCCGCGGTCGCCGGACTGGGCCAGCAGGTTGAACGACCGGCAGCCCACCTCGGCGTAGCCGGCCAGGACGTCGGCCACCTGGGCGGGGGTGCCCCGGGGCACGTACCGCTCGAAGCGCTCGAACGGCAGCCCGTAGATGCCCTCCATCACGGGGGCCACGGCGGCGGTGCCGTCGGCGGCGTCATCGCCGAAGCCGCACCAGACGGTCATGCCGTGCCGCCACTCGACCCCCGAGCGACCGGCGGCCTCCGCCTCATGCTCGGCCTGGCGGACAGCGGAGGCGAAGCGCCGGGGCGACACCCAGATGCCCAACCAGCCGTCGCCGAGGCGCCCGGCCCGGCGCACCGCGGCCTCGGACCGGCCCCCCACCACCACCGGCACGGGCGGCGACGGCGCCGGGGAGACGACGACCTCGTCCAGATCGAAGAACTCGCCGGAGAAGCTGACCTTGCCCCCGCCCTGGAGCTCCCGGAGGATCCGCAGGCACTCGTCCATGCGACGGCCCCGGGTGCGGGGGTCGACGCCGCACGAGCTGATCTCGTGGCGGTCTTCGCCGCCGATGCCCACGCCCAGCACCAGCCGCCCGGGGGCGAGCGAGCCGAGCGTGGAGAGCTGGCGGGCGACGACGACGGGGTGGCGCAGCGGCAGCAGGTAGACGCTGGTGTGCACCGGGAGGTGGGGGTGGAGGGTCAGCAACGAGGTGGCGTGGATGAGCCCGTCCACCCCGAAGCCGCCGAAGAACGTCACGTGGTCGCCCACCACCAGGTGGTCGACTCCGGCCTCGGCCACCGCCCGTACGACGCCGGCGGCGGTCTCGGGATCGGCCGCGGGGGGGATGGGCGGGGTGATGCCGACGGTGACGTCGCTCACGGTCGCCCTCGGAGCGCGCCCGCCGCCCGGCGGCGACCGTGGCGGGGGCGCCGCGTCGGAACCTCGACCGTCATCGCAGAGCCCCCCCGGGTCGTGACCGTGGCACCGCGACGGCGGTGGCACGCATGGGTGCCAGCATGGCGCACGGGTGGGACGGGCGCAAAGCCCTCGGGCGGAGGGGGGCGGCGACGCCACTTGTCGACCGTCCGACACACGTGACAGGCTGCGTCCCACTGATCGTCGGACGCGAGCGAGGGGAACGTGGAAGACGAAGCACCCACCGACCGAGTGTGGGGATCGACGGCCATCGTCGGCATCGGGGAGACGGACTACGTCAGAGGCGCCACCGAGCACGTGTGCGACCTCATCCTCTCGGCGTCGATGGCTGCCATCGACGACGCCGGGCTCACCCCCGCCGACATCGACGGCATCATCCCGCCCCCGGGGTTCATGAGCACCGAGGAGATCGCCGCCCACCTGGGCATCCCGGACGTGGCGTACCACGTGAGCGTCCTCATGGGCGGCGCCTCGCCCACCGCCTCGCTGCAGACCGCGGCCATGGCGGTGAGCTGTGGGCTGGCTCGCAGCGTGCTGGTCACGCTGGGCTGGAACGGCTACTCCGCCCTGCGGCCCCGCCCCGACGCCCGGCCCACCAGCCGCACCATGAACGCCGGCCCCATGGGCGAGACGGTCCGCAACTTCTACGCCCCGTACGGGCTGACCTCGGCAGCCCAGTACTACAGCCTCTACCTGCGCCGCTACGTCGACACCCACGGGATCTCCGAGGACGCCGCAGCCGCGGTGGCGCTTACCTGCCGGGCCCACGCCCAGCTCAACGACAAGGCCCTCATGCGGGGACGCCCCATGACCCGGGCCGACTACGACGGGTCGCCGTTCATCGCCGAGCCGCTGCGCAAGTTCGACTGCTGCGTGGAGACCGACTGCGCCGCCGCCGTCGTGGTCACCACGCTGGACCGGGCCCGGGACCTCCGCCACCCCCCGGTGGTCTACCTGGCCGGCGCCGAGGGTCACCCCATGCCCGCCGACGAGATCATCAACCGGCCGGACCTGCTCGAGCTCGGCATCCACCGGGCTGCCCCCCGGGCGTTCGCCCGGGCGGGGGTCACGCCGGCCGACATGGACGTGCTGGAGATCTACGACTGCTTCACCTACGTGGTGCTGCTCCAGCTCGAAGCGCTCGGCTACGCCGAGCCCGGCGGCGCCGGGGAGTTCGTGGCCGGCGACAACATCCGGCTGGGGGGCAAGTACCCCCTCAACACCCACGGCGGGCTCCTGTCGCAGGGGCACTGCTGGGGGCTCAACCACCTGGTCGAGGCCACCCGACAGCTCCGTGACGACGCCGGCGAGGCCCAGGTCGACGGGGCCGAGCTGGTGCTCGTCACCGGCTACGGCGACCTGGGAGACGGCAGCGTGGCGATCCTGGGGCGCGACCGATGACCGGCACCTTCCTCCCCACCACGGAGTGGCTGGTCCACGACTGGTACCGCGCCTGCATCGACACCGGTGCCCTGTGCATCCAGCGCTGTGCCAGCTGCGGGACCTGGCGCCACCCCCCGCGGCGCTTCTGCGCCCGGTGCGCCAGCGACGACGCCCGGTTCGAGCCCGTGTCCGGCACCGGCACCATCTTCTCGCTGGCGGTCAGCCACCGCAGCCTCGACCCGAGCTGGCAGGAGCTGGTCCCCTTCCCGACGCTCGTCGTCGAGCTGGACGAGGGTCCTCGGGTGCTGACCGCCACCCACGCCGCTCCCGCCGACGTGGCGATCGGCGACCGGGTGACGGTCTCGGTCGAGCCCCGCTCCGACGACTTCGCCATGCTGTGGGGCGAGCTCTCCGGCGACGACGCCCGGCGCGCCAGCGCTCCCCCGGCATGATCCGCACCCGGCTCACCGACCTGCTCGAGTGCGAGCACCCGGTGATGCTCGCCGGCATGGGCGGCGTGTCCTACGCCGCCCTGGTGGCGGCGGTCAGCGATGCCGGCGGCTTCGGCACCCTCGGCGCCGCCCCCATGGGCCTCGACCGGATGCGGGAGGAGATGGCCGAGGTGCGGCGGCGGACGGACCGGCCGTTCGGCGTCGACCTGCTCACCGCCCTGCCGGGCGGCATGGAGGAGCAGGTGGCGGCGCTCATCGAGGGTGGCGCGTCGGTTTTCGTCGCCGGCCTGGGCGTCCCCCGTGACGTCGTCGACCAGTGTCACCGCGCCGGTGTCCTCGTGGTCAACATGTGCGGCAAGGTGCGCCACGCCGTCCAGGCGGTGGAGGCGGGCTGCGACGTGGTGGTGGCCCAGGGCACCGAGGCCGGCGGCCACACGGGGACGGTGGCGGCCATGCCCCTGGTGCCCCAGATCGTCGACGCCGTGGGCGACCGGGTGCCGGTCGTCGCCGCCGGGGGCATCTTCGACGGCCGCGGCTTGGCCGCCGCCCTGGCCCTGGGGGCCGACGGCGTGTGGGTGGGCACCCGCTTCATCGCCACCCCCGAGGCCCACGTGGTGTCGGGCTACCGCGAGGCGGTGGTCGGCGGCCGCGACGACGACACGGTCATCACCCGGGCGTACACGGGCAAGACGCTGCGGGCCATCCGCAACGACTACACGCAGTTCTTCGAGGACAATCCCGCCGAGCTGCAACGCTTCCCCGACCAGATCGGGCGGTCCATGACCGACGGCGCCATGCACCTGGGCGCCCCTCCCGACACCGAGGGGATCGACCCGTCCCGGGAATGCTACGCAGCCGGTCAGGGCCTGGGCGGCATCGACGCCGTCGTCCCCGCCGGGGAGCTGGTGCACCGCTTCGTCGAGGAGGCCGAGCGGGCGCTGGACCGGACCGCCGGGCTGCGGGCCACCGTCACCGGCTGAGCCAGGGTCACACCCCCGGCGTGACGGGGGGACGCCGGCGGGCCGTAGAGCCAGCGGCCGTCCCACATGATCGTCCGGCCCCGGATCTCGCCGTCGTCCCGCCACGCCTGCGCTCGCTCGGGCCGCAGGGACAGGACGACGTACCCCTCGGCGCCGGTCGGGTCCCAGTCGGCCTGGGCGACGAAGGCGGCGAGCAGCGGGGCGACGGAAGCATCGCTGACAGATCCGCTCGCCGCCAGGCGGGCGTCGATCATCACGACGTCACGGGTGCCCCCGAAGGCCAGGCGGGCCGCGCCGTTCGCCTCCAGGTTGCGCGCCGTGGGCGACCGGGCCTCGGTGGCGAGCACCACCTCGCCGTCGCGCCATCCGAACGACAGCGGGACGAGCGAGGGCCGACCATCGGGCGAGGCCGTCGCCACCCGCGTGTCGGCGTGCCGCGCCTCGAGCCGGGCGAGGGCATCGGCCTGGCGTCGCTCTCCGGCGCGCGGCGCGCCCGCCGCCGTCAACCCTCGCCGGGATCGGCCGGGGCCATGAGGATGCGCTCGGGGCGGATCCTCACGATCACCCGCTCCTCGCCGGCCTGGCGCATGGGATAGGTGTCGACCCCGAGGTAGCGCTGGGCCAGGGCGTCGATGTGCTCGTCGGCCCCGTGGTCGGTCACCTCGACGACCCGCCCCTGGAGGGCGACGACGCGGTAGGGGTCCTTGGCGTCGATGGCGCACACCGCCACCTTGTCCACGCCCTCCAGGTTGGTGGCCTTGCGGCGGCCTCGAGCGGTGTTGAAGAGGACGTCGTCGCCGTCGACGTCGATCCACACCGGCGTGGCGTGAGGGTACCCGTCCCGGTCGACGGTGGCGATGGTGGCGATCACCGGCTCCGACAGCAGCCGGCGGGCGCCCTCGGGGAGCGGCGTGGGGTCGGACATGGGTCCCTCCTGGGCGTGGTCGGCCAACGATGGTAGGTGACGCGGCGGCACGGGGGTACCGACCCGCCGGGGCCGGCGCCGCGGGCCCGCCCCCCCGGCCACGGCGGCGGCGACCGGCGACAGGGGCCGGCGCCGCGGGCGCGGAC
>DASUJB010000147.1:0-66098 GCA_036279475.1 Acidimicrobiales bacterium
AGGCCTGCACCGTCTCGTAGGCGATCCCGGTGGTCCCCGCGGCGAGCAGCGCATCGGCCACCCGGGGGTACGCGGCGAGGTGCAGGAACGTGAAGAGCACCAGGTCGGGGCGGAAGAAGCCGAACTCCGCCTCGAGGGGTTCCTTCACCTTGCAGACGAGGTCCTGCTCCCACACCTCGGCCGGGCGGTCGACGACCCGGGCACCGGCACGGCGGTACAGGTCGTCGTCGATGCCCGAGCCGATCCCGGCCCCGGCCTGCACGACCACCTCGACCCCGGCCGCGTCGAGCTCCCGCACCCCCTCCGGCGTCAGGGCCACCCGGAACTCGTCCACCTTGATCTCGGCCGGCACCCCCACGCGCAGCGTCACCGGCCACCCCGCTCCCCTGGTCCCGTCACGGCGCCTCCTCGATCCGCGCTCACCAGAGCTTGCCCCAGGCGAAGGTGCGGCGGTGCCCCGGGCCCGTCCTGGCCCATCCCGCCCCACCCCCCGCGCCGCCGCCACGGCGACGGTCGAGCCTGCCGGGGGCGAGGCCGTCGTGCCGGGCCCGCAGCGCGGAGGCGCTGGTACGGTCGTCGACGTGCCTGCCAACCCCCTGAACGTCGACGACTTCGGTGGTGAGCTCTTCAACCTCGGCATGTCGGCCGAGGCGCGGCCGTTGCTCGACCGGGTGAAGCGGTTCGTCGCCGACGAGGTCGACCCCGTCACCGAGCGGTTCTTCGCTCTCGGGGCCGACCGCAGCGACCGCTGGAGCTTCGCTCCCGGTCAGCTCGAGCTGCTCGACGGCGTCAAGGCCGAGGCCAAGGCCGCCGGGTTGTGGAACTTCTTCCTGCCCGACGCCGAGACGGGCCGGGGCCTGGCGAACCTGGACTACGCCTACATCGCCGCCGAGCTGGGCAAGAGCCCGCTCGCCTCCGAGTGCCTCAACTGCTCGGCGCCCGACACCGGGAACATGGAGGTCCTGGAGCGAGTGGGCACGCCGGAGCAGAAGGCGCAGTGGCTGCAACCCCTGCTCGACGGGGAGATCCGCTCGTGCTTCGGCATGACCGAGCCCGACCTCGCCAGCTCCGACGCCCGCAACATCGCCACCTCCGCCGTGCTCGACGGCGACGAGTGGGTCATCAACGGCGAGAAGTACTACATCTCCGGCGCGGGCGACCCGCGCTGCAAGGTCATGATCTGCATGGCGCGCACCAACCCCGACGCCGCTCCGCACCAGCAGCAGTCCCAGATCCTGGTGCCCATGGACGCCCCCGGCCTCGAGATCGTCGGCCCCATGCTGGTGTTCGGCCACGACGACGCCCCTCACGGGCACATGCACCTCCGCCTGCACGACGTCCGGGTCCCGAGGGAGAACGTCCTGCTGGGCGAGGGCCGGGGCTTCGAGATCAGCCAGATGCGCCTCGGCCCCGGCCGGATCCACCACTGCATGCGCTCGATCGGCGCTGCCGACCGTGCCCTGCAGCTCATGGTGGAGCGAGGCCTGGGGCGCACGGCGTTCGGGAAGCCGCTCATCGCCTTGGGGAAGAACACCGAGCTGGTGTCCCGAGCCCGCATCGAGATCGAGGCCATGCGACTCATGGTCCTGCGGGCAGCCAAGGCCATGGACCTGATGGGCAACGCCGAGGCGCGGGTGTGGGTCAGCGCGGTGAAGGCCATGGTCCCCGAGCGCGTCTGCACCATCATCGACCAGGCGATCCAGCTCCACGGCGCCGCCGGTGTCTCGCAGTGGACACCGCTCGCCGACATGTACACGGGTCTGCGGACGTTGCGGTTGGCCGACGGCCCCGACGAGGTGCACCACATGGTGGTGGGGCGGGCGGAGATCGCCCGGTACCAGTCGCCGGCCTGACCGGTCGACCCTCTCCCCTGACCGGGGGAGGGGGTGGCCGCCGCGTCGGTGCGCGAGCGATGGCGGTGGACGGCCAGCGGCCACAGTCGCACACTGGGTGCATCCAACCGGCGAAGACCGAGGGGGTGCCTGATGGCGAGCCGCAACGGCCTACCCGACGTGGTCCCGCAGCTGTCGCGGGGCAAGCATCGCAGTCCCCGCAAGGGCGCCTGCTTCATGGAGATGGCCTCGTACCTGGCCGGCGAGCGCTGGAGCGACCGTCCCCCGTGCACGCATCCGCTCCTGGCCGCCCTCGCCCGGCTGGTCAACGACCACACCTCCGACGCGGCCCGCACCGAGCTGGCGCCGCTCGTGCCGTCCGTCATCGGCCTGCGAACCGACGATCCCCGGGTCGACGTGCGCATCGCCCTCCGGGCAGCCATCGCGGCCCTGCCCGTGGCCTCGGCGGAGCGGCAACGGGTGCTGGCGGTGTCCGTGCTGACCGCGGGCCGCGCCCTGTCCCAGGCCGGCGGCAGCGATCCGCTGATGGAGGGCGAGGCCCGAACCGCGCTCGAGGCCGCCCCCGCGGCGACCGCCTGGGCCACGCGCTTCATCGAGGAGATGCGGGCCAGCAGCAGGGGCTTCGGTCGGCACGCTGCCCCCAGCACCGTCCGCTACGCCGTGGTCGGCATCGCCGCCGCCTGCGTCGAGGACCCCGACGTCCGGCTGCGCCGGCTGCTGCGGGACGCCATCGACGACACGGCGCTGTTCGTCGACGCCCGCTCCGGGGTGCCCGGCGACGTCGACGAGGACCGCTGGCTGGCGGCCTGTCGCCTCACGGGGGTGGCCGCCGGCTGACCGGTGGGCGCCCGACGCTGCTCCCGCTCGACGTGGGAGCGGCCAGCGACCTGGTCGACCTCGCACCACACCGACTTCGCCGCGCCGTGGCGGTCGACCCCCCACCGGCGGGCCAGGCAGGCGACCAGGTGGAGGCCCAGGCCGCCCACTCGGCTGGGGTCGAGCTCCCGGGGCCGAGGGACCGACCCGGGGGCGCCGTCGACCACCTCCAACCGCAACGACGCGTCCCCCGCCCGCAGGTGCACGGTCGACGCCGTCCGGGCGTGGACCACGGCGTTGGCGACGAGCTCGGACACGGCGAGCTGAGCCCGCTCGACGTCCCCCTCGGCCCATCCCCGGCGGCGGAGGGCGGAGGAGACCCGCCGCCGTGCCGAGCGGACGGCGGCGGTGTCGCAACCCACCCAGATCGTCTCTTCGTACACGTCGTCCATGGTCCCCACCGTGGTTCGGCCGCCGTCCCTACTCGTGGCCCACCCAGGGATACCCTGCGTGGCGCCGACCAAACAGGAGGGGCCCCGGGTGGACGCCCCCGGGCCCGAGCGGGTGGACGACGGGGCGAGGTGCCCGGGAGGTAGCAGTGGACGAGGACAAGGTGTGGGACGGCGTGGCGACGATGGCCGCCGTCGGCGCGGTGGCGATGACGAGGCCGCTCATCGAGCGGGCCTGGCGTGCCGCCTTCCGTGCGGAGCCCCCGGGCAACCCGGCCCACGAGGACGTCGCCTGGCGCGACGCGCTCCTGTGGGCGGTGCTCACCGGGGCCGTGGTGGGCCTCGTGCGCCTGGTGGCTCAGCGGGTGGCGGCGGGTGCCTGGGCCAAGGCCCGCGGCGGCTACCCCAGGGCGCTGGCCTCGACCCGTCCGTGAGGCGCAGGCCCGGCGGGGTCCCGCCCGCCCGGTGCCGCCTGGACCGGTCGAGTCCGGAGGCCGGCCACCACGGCGAGGATCTCACGCCGCGGCGGCCGGCTGACCAGTGGGCCGGGGAGGATTCGAACCTCCGAAGGCGATGCCGGCAGATTTACAGTCTGCTCCCTTTGGCCGCTCGGGCACCGACCCGGGAGGCGACACCGTAGCGCCCGACCGCCGGCGTCACCACACGGCGACGTGGGTGACGCCGGAGGTGGGACCGCCCTACCCTCGGCCTCATGCCCAGCTTCGACGTCGTCTCCGAGATCGACATGCAGGAGGTCCGCAACGCGGTCGACCAGGCGTCCCGCGAGGTCGCCAACCGGTTCGACTTCAAGGGCACCGACAGCTCCGTCGAGCTCGGCGACCACGTCATCGTCCTCCGCAGCGTCAGCGAGGACCGGATCGGCGCCCTGCGCCAGGTGCTGGAGGAGAAGCTGGTGCGGCGCAAGGTGTCGCTCAAGGCACTCGACCACCAGAAGGTGGAGGAGGCCGCGGGTGGCACCGTTCGCCAACAGGTCGACCTGGTCGCCGGGATCTCGCGCGACAAGGCCACCGCCATCAACAAGTTCCTCAAGGGCCTCGGCCTCAAGGGGGTGCAGAGCCAGGTGCAGGGCGACCGGCTCCGGGTGTCGGGCAAGAAGCGGGACGACCTCCAGGCTGCCATCCAGGCCCTGCGCGAGCACGACTTCGGCCTGCCGCTGCAGTTCGACAACTTCCGGGACTGACGCCCCTGCCATGGGGAGCGTCGGGCCACCGCCGCGGGCGCCGGTGCGTCAGCGCCAGTCGCCGCTGCGCAGCCGGGCCACCCGATCCTCGGTGGTGGGATGGGTCCGCCACAGGTTGGCGAAGCTCATCTTGCGCCCCGACAACGGGTTGACGATGAACGCCGAGGCATGGGCCGGGTCGATGTCCATCGGGATCCGGCGGGCACCGACCTCCAGCTTCTGCAGAGCTCTCGCCAGCGGCTCGCCGTCACCGATCAGGCGGGCGCCGCTGCGGTCGGCCTCGAACTCGCGGCTGCGGCTGATGGCCATCTGCAGCAGGCCGGCGGCGAGCGGGGCGAGGAGGGCCATGGCGAGGAGGGCGATGGGGTTGGGGCCGTCCTCGTCGCGTCCGCCGAAGAAGGCGGAGAACTGCAGGAAGTTGGCCACCAGGGTGATGCCCATGGCGATGGCAGCCGCCACCGACCCGATGAGGATGTCGCGGTTGCCCACGTGGCTGAGCTCGTGGGCGAGCACGCCACGGAGCTCGTCCCAGTCGAGGATGCGGAGGATCCCCCGCGTCACCGCCACCGCGGCGTGCTCGGGGTTGCGGCCGGTGGCGAAGGCGTTGGGCTGCTCGTCGGGCGTGACGTACAGCTTGGGCATGGGCATGCCCGCCTGCTGGGTGAGCTGGCGCACGACGGCGTAGTACTCGGGCATCTGCGCCTCGGTCACGGGCTGCGCCCGTGCGGCACGGATGGCGAGCTTGTCGCTGTTCCAGTACGAGAAGCCCACGAACGCGACGCCGAGCGCGAACCCGATGAGCGCCCCGTTGCCGCCCCAGATCGCCCCGCCGACGACGACGAGGATCCCGCCCAGCCCGGCGAGGAGGACGACGGTCTTGAAGGTGTTCTTCACGAGGTTCACGCTAGCGGCAGGGCCTGGGAAGCACCTGGGAGGGCCCTGGCGCGGCACGCCTTGGCCGGTGGGCCGGCACCACCCTCCCCTCGGCGGCCCCGGACGTGCCTCAGTCGTAGTAGCCGGAGTGGATGTAGACGCAGGGGACGCCCTCGGCGTGGAACATGTCGACGTTGCGCCGGTCGTCCTCGAAGGCGAGGCGCAGGTCGAACCCGGCCTCCCGCAGCTCGTCCACGGTGTCGCGCTTGAAGGCCCGGGACGTGGAGTGGTCGCCGTGGTCGCGCATCACCAGCAGGTCCCAGCGGAGGCCGTAGCGGTCGAGCCAGGCCACGGTCTGCGGACGGACCCGGAGCGGGCGGGCGGTCAGGAGCACCACGCCCACGGCCGGGTCCAACAGGTCGAGCAGCCGCGCCGTCTCGTCGATGGGCGCGTCGTCGCCGCAGGCGGCGAAGAAGGCATCCCAGTCCCGCCGCGGCGCCGCGAGGAAGTGCTGTCGGCTGGAGGCGTCGGACAGGACCCCGTCCACGTCGAACACGACCGCCTGGCCACGCGGTGGTGGCGGGTCCTGGCGCCAGGTCCAGTTGGGCGGCATCCGGTCGCGGTCCACCGCCCGAACCTACCGGCGCCGGCCGGGGGGCGAGCTCCCGGGGCGCCGGGCGGTCACTCCTCCGAGGGCTGGGCCTGCGCCCGCCGCCGGATCTCGTCGACCACCGCGGGATCGGCCAGGGTGGTGGTGTCGCCCAGGTCCCGGCCCTCGGCGACGTCACGCAACAGCCGTCGCATGATCTTGCCCGAGCGGGTCTTGGGCAGCTCCTCGGTGAAGACCACCAGCTTGGGTCGCGCGGTGGGCCCGATCTTCCGGGCCACGTGGCCGCGCAGCTCCTCCCCCAGCGCCGGGGTGGCATCGACGCCACCCCGCACGGTGACGAAGGCGACGATGGCCTGGCCGGTCAGCGGATCCGTGGCGCCGCAGACGGCGGACTCGGCCACGGCCGGGTGGTCGACCAGGGCCGACTCGACCTCGGTGGTGGAGATCCGATGGCCGGACACGTTCATCACGTCGTCGACCCGGCCGAGCAGCCACAGGTAGCCCTCATCGTCCACCTTGCACCCGTCGCCGGCGAAGTAGCGGTCGCCGAACCGTGCCCAGTAGGTGTCGCGGTAGCGGTCGGGGTCGCCGTAGATGCCCCGGAGCATCGAGGGCCAGGGGCGGGTGAGCGTGAGGTAGCCGCCACCCTTCTCGACCCGGGCACCGTCGTTGTCGACCACCTCGGCAGCGATGCCGGGGAGCGGGAAGGTGGCCGACCCCGGCTTGAGGGTGGTGACGCCGGGCAGGGGCGCGATCATGATGGCGCCCGTCTCCGTCTGCCACCACGTGTCGACGATCGGGCACCGGCCCCCGCCGATGTGGGTGTGGTACCACATCCACGCCTCGGGGTTGATGGGCTCGCCCACCGATCCCAGCAGGCGGAGCTTGGACAGGTCGTGGCGCGCCGGCTCCTGCTCCCCCCACTTCATGAACGTGCGGATCGTGGTGGGGGCCGTGTACAGGATGGTGACCCCGTAGCGCTCGGCCACCTCCCACAGGCGGTCCTTGCCGGGGGTGTCCGGCGTGCCCTCGTAGATGACGCTGGTGGCACCGTTGGCCAGGGGGCCGTAGACGATGTAGCTGTGGCCCGTCACCCAGCCGATGTCCGCCGAGCACCAGTAGACGTCGGTCTCCGGCTGCAGGTCGAAGACGTACCGGTGGGTGAAGGCGACCTGGGTGAGGTAGCCACCGGTGGTGTGCATGATGCCCTTGGGCTTCGCCGTCGTGCCCGACGTGTAGAGCAGGTAGAGGAGGTCCTCGCTGTCCATCCGCTCGGGCTCACACACCGGTGCGGCCTCGGCCATGAGGTCGTGGAACCACAGGTCGCGGCCGTCGGTCATGTCGACGGCCACGTCTGCGTCGGGGTGGCTGGACACCCGGTCGACCACCACGACGTGCTCGATCGACGGGGTGGAGGCCAGCGCCACGTCGGCCGTGGGCTTGAGCAGGTGGGCCTGGCCGCGTCGGAAGCCCCCGTCGGCGGTGACGAGCACCTTGCAGGCGGCATCGTTGATGCGGTCGACGAGCGAGTCGGCGGAGAACCCGCCGAAGACCACCGAGTGGGGGGCGCCGATCCGGGCGCAGGCCAGCATGGCCACCGGCAGCTCCGGGATCATCGGCATGTAGATGGCGACCCGGTCGCCCTTGCCGACGCCCAGCCCCTTCAGGGCGTTGGCGAAGCGCTGCACGTCGGCCAGGAGGTCGGCGTAGGTGACGGTGCGCCGGTCGCCGGGCTCCCCCTCCCAGTAGTAGGCGACACGGGCGCCGTGCCCCGCCTCGACGTGGCGGTCGAGGCAGTTGTACGCGACGTTGAGCGTGCCACCCAAGAACCACTTGGCGAACGGCAGGTCCCAGTCGAGGACGGTGTGCCAGTGGTCGTACCACGACACCAGCTCGGACGCCTGGCGTGCCCAGAAGCCCTGCCAGTCGGCTTCGGCCTCGTCGTAGATCCCCGGGTCCCTGACCAGGGCACGGGCCGCGAAGTCGGCCGGGGGCGGGAACGTGCGATCCTCGCTGAGGTAGTCCTCGATCGCCGCGCCGTCAGCCTGCGGATCGGATGGCATCGCCACTTCCCCTCGTTCGTGGACCGACGGAGCGAGCCTACCCGCCCTCGCCCGGGGCCTCGCCGGGCGCCCACTCGAGCACCCTGAAGCCGCCCAGGCCCCCCCGGTCGGTGAGGGCGGCGGCCTCGAGCACCCGGCTGCGGGCGGCCAGGGCCGCCAGGTCGCCGACGTGGGCGCGCTCCTGCCACGTCGACCTCGCCTCGCCCACCAGGTCGTCCAGGCCGTGCCGTGCCAACCAGTCGGCCTGGGACCGGTCGGAGGTGGGCGGCCGGACCAGCGCGAGCTGGTCGACCGCCACCTCGCACGTGACGTCCTGGCGGCCGAGGTCGTCGAGCGGTCCGCCGGCACGGCCGTGCGCCCGGTAGGTCCGGAGCCACTCGCCCTGCGGCCGGGTCGCCATGTCGGCCGTGGTGGTGACGTAGTCCACGACCACCACCCGACCGCCGGCTCCGGCGACGGCCAGCGCCTCGCGCAACCAGGACCGGGCCGCCTCCTGCAGGGCCACCCGTGCCCCCTCGGCCGCCACGGGGACCAGCCGATCGAGTGCCGCGGACCGGCGGGCGTCGAGGGGCACCGCCCTCTCCGCGAGGCGGGGCCCACCACGACCGGTGGCCAGGTCGACCCGGACCTCGTCCCAACGATCCACCGACCGCTGGGCCAGGCCGAAGGGGAGGTCGTCGAGCAGCTCGTTGGCCAGCACCACCGCCGGTCCCGCCACCCGAGGCAGGTCGGCGAGGCTGACGCACAGCGGACCGGCGGGACCGCCGGCCACCGGCGATCCGGTGTCCGGATCGACGGGCGGGAAGGCCAGCGCCGGGTCCTCCACCGGGAGGTGGCGGGCGTGCAGCCGTCGCTGGGCCACCGACCGCTCGACCAGGACGTAGCGCAGGGCGGTGGCGCAGGCGGGCGCGGCCGCCAGGACCGTCCGTGCCAGCGTGCCCGGTCCGGCCCCGGCCTCGACGACCACGTACGGCGACGGCCGGCCGAGCTGGTACCACCACTGGTCGAGCGCTCGGGCCACCACGCCACCGAAGAGGGGGCCGACCTCCGGGCTGGTCAGGAAGTCGCCCGACCGGCCGCCGGCCCGGCCACCCCTCTCGTAGAAGCCGGCGCCGGGCTGGTACAGCGCCAGCTCGAGCACCCGGTCGAAGGGCAGCGGGCCGTGCCGCCGGATCTCGGCGGCGACCGCCGCCTCCACGCCGGAGACCGGCGGGTCGGGCACGCTCACCGGCGCCACCGGCCCGTGGGGGGAGCGGTGCCGGGAGCGGGCGCCACCGGCGCGGCCCCCGCCCTCCGGTGGCGGCCCCCGGCCGTCAGGGCGTCACGCCCGCCACGAAGTCGGCCATGTCGCCCAGCTCGGCCGCCCACTGGGTGACGCCGAAGGCCAACGTGAGGACGGCCGTGATGGCCAGCGCCGCCGTCAACGACACCGGCAACCGCACGGGGGTGACGTCACCGTCGGGCGCAGGGTTCATCCACATCTCCTTGGCGACGTTGGCGTAGTACGCCAGCGACACCACGGTGTTGACCGCCATCACCACGGCCAGGGCGTACCCCCACCCCGTGTCCGACTCGACCACCGCTCGGAAGGCGACGAACTTGGCCAGCCAACCGCCCAGGGGCGGGATGCCGGCCAGGGCAAACAGGAAGAGCGACATCAGGACGGCCAGGGACGGGGCGTACTCGAACAGCCCGCCGAACGTCGAGATGTCCGCGCTGCCCGTCTTGCGAGCCACCGCCATCACCACGGTGAAGGCACCGAGGTTCATGGCGGCGTAGATGAGCAGGTAGGTCACCACCGTGCTGAGGGTCGTGCCACCGATCTGGCCCACCACCGCCATGGGGGCGAGGATGAAGCCGGCCTGGGAGATCCCCGAGTAGGCCAGCATGCGCACCAGGTTCGTCTGGCGCAGCGCCACCACGTTGCCGACCGTCATCGAGCCCGCGGCCAGGACCCACATGAGCGGCCGGACGACCTCGGCCTGCTCGGCGAAGCCGATGACGACGAGCTGCACCAGGGCCACGAACCCCGCGGCCTTGGAGGACACCGACAGGAAGGCGGTGACGGGCGTGGGCGCGCCCTCGTACGTGTCGGGTGCCCACGTGTGGAAGGGCACCGCCGACACCTTGAAGGCGAAGCCGGCGATCACGAACACGATGGCCAGGGTGATCACGGGGACGGAGCCGCCCGCGGTGCCGAGGGCCTCGCCGATGCCGCCGAGCCGGGTGGTACCCGCCACGCCGTACAGGAGCGACATCCCGTAGAGGAGCACACCCGTGGCGAACACCCCCATCAGGTAGTACTTGACGCCGGCCTCGTTGCCCTTCCGGTCGCGCTTGCGCCAGCCGGCCAGGAGGTACGCGGGGACCGACAGGGTCTCGAGGGCGACGAAGATCGTGACGAGGTCGCGCGCCGACGCCATCACCGTCATCCCCAGGATGGACGACAGCAGCAGGAAGTAGTACTCGCCCTCCGCGTAGTCGCCCTCGGCGACGTAGTTGGTCGACAGCAGCACCGTGACGTACCCGGCCACGAGGAACAGGGCCTTGACCACGAGGGAGAAGTCGTCGACGGCGTAGGCGCCGCCGAACATCGTCCGGTCGGCGCCGTCGGCGGCCAGCGTGAGCACGGGGACGAGCGCGCCGAGCAGCCCGATCCCTGCCAGGGAGGGGAGCGCTCCCTTCCGGTCGTCCGGGAGGAAGAGGTCGGCCACCAGCACGAGGCACAGGACGCCCACGACGACCAGCTCGGGGGCGAGGGCGTGCCAGTCGATGTCGGGACGGGCGAAGCCGTCCTGCGACGCCCGGGCGAGGAGGGCCAGCACGGCGGATCAGCCGCCCACCGCGGCGGCGATGGACTGGGCCACGGAGGTGAGCTGGTCGTCCCCGACGCGGAACACCAGGTTCGGGTAGACGCCGACGACGAGGATCAGCACGAGGAGCGGCACCCAGGCGATCCACTCCGGCAGCGTGACGTCAGGGATCTCCTCGTCCTCGAACTCCTCGGTGGGCGTGCCGAAGGCCGTGCGCTGGTACAGCCACAGCAGGTAGCCGGCGGCGAACACCGTGCCCAGGGCGGCGACGACCATGTAGACGCGGAACAGCTCCTCGCTGAGGCCGGCGCCCGGCTGGTAGGTCGAGAGGATCGCCGGGAACTCGCCCCAGAAGCCGGCGAGGCCCGGCAGGCCCAGCGAGGCCATGGCCGTGAAGCCCAAGATCCAGCCCAGCCGCGGCGCCTTCACGAGGATGCCCCCCAGCCGGCGGATCTCCAGCGTGTGGTAGCGCTCCTTCACGGAGCCGGCGATGAAGAAGAGCATGCCGGTGATGAGCCCGTGGGCGACCATGCCCATCAGGGCGGCGTTGAGCCCGAAGTCGGTGAGCGTGGCCACCCCGAGCATGGTGAAGCCCATGTGGGCGACCGACGAGAAGGCGATGAGCCGCTTCATGTCCGTCTGCGCCAGGCAGGCCAGGGCTCCGTAGATGATGCCGATGACGGCCAGCAGGCCGATCCACGGAGCCCACGACACCGCGGCCTCGGGCAGGATGGGCAGGGCGACCCGGACGAACCCGTAGGTGCCGAGCTTGAGGAGCACCGCCGCCAGGATGACCGAGCCCACGGTGGGCGCCTGGGTGTGGGCGTCGGGCAGCCAGGTGTGGAACGGGAAGATCGGCACCTTGATGCCGAACCCCATGAACATCCCGCCGAAGATCAGCAGCTCGGTGGTGTGCGAGACGTTGCCGCGGGCCACCCCCGCGGCCAGGTCGCTCATGACGAACGAATCGCTGCCCGCCGCGAAGAAGAGCGCGAGGAAGCTCACGATCATCAGGGCCGACCCGAACAGCGTGAACAGGAAGAACTTGATGGCCGCGTACTGGCGCTGCTCACCGCCCCACACGCCGATGAGGAAGTACATCGGCAACAGCACGACCTCGAAGAACACGAAGAAGAGGATGAGGTCCTGGGCCACGAACGTGCCGAGCATGCCGGTGTGCAGCACGAGCAGCAGGATGAGGAAGGCCTTGGGGTTCCGTGGCTCGGGGAAGTGGTTCCACGAGTACACGATGCACAGCGGCACGATCAGCAGCGTCAGGGCGATCAACGGGATCGACAGGCCGTCGATCCCGATCGCGTACCGGCTGTGGATCACGTCGATCCACGACTCGTCCACCACGAACTGCAGGCGGTCCGTGGCGCCGTAGTCGAAGTCGGCGATGACGGCGGCTCCGACACCCGCCGTGCCCAACGACACGACGAGGGCCAGCCACTTGTGCGCCGACTCCAGGGTCCTGGGCACGAGCAGCATCACCAGGGCTCCTGCCAGAGGCAGGAACACCATGAGCGACAGGCCCCAGTCGGTCAGGAACTCGTTGTTGTCCATCGTGAACCTTGGCGGTAGCCGTCAGACGAAGATGATGATGACGCCGGCGAAGAGCGCGGCGGCACCGAAGAGGAGCGCCCCGTACTGCTGCACCTTGCCGGAGGTGAGTTGGCGGAAGACCTGGCCGCTGCTGTTGGCCGCAGCCGCCGACCCCGTGATGGCACCGTCGACGACCTGCTGGTCGATCCGGGTGTACACGAAGCGGCCGACGGCCGTGGCCCCCCGGCCGGCCCCGTTGACCACGCCGTCGATGACGTGCTGGTTGACCCAGTACGCGGCCCGGGCGACGGGACCCTTGACCGCACCGACGATCACGTCGGTGTACAGCCAGTCGAGGTAGTACTTGTTCTCGAGCACCTGGCGGCCGACCCGGGCCAGGCGGTTGCGCTGCGTGATCCCGTGGGGACCGAGGCCCCGCCAGTACCACAGGTAGGCGACGCCGATGCCGAGGACGGCCACGATCGTGGCCGTGACGGCGATCCCGGGGGAGAACTCCGGGTGGCTGAAGTTGGCCGTCGGGAAGTACGGGGCCTTCGGCTCGTAGAAGTGCTCGAACCGCAGGTCGAGCCCGTCACCGGGCCCCACCGCCGCCGGCAGGTTGGCGAAGCCGGCGGTCACCCCTAGGACGGCCAGCACCCACAGCGGGACCGTGAGGCGGGGGCCCGATTCGTGTGGGTGACCGTGGCCGCGGTACTCGCCGAAGAACGTCAGGTACACGACCCGGGTCATGTAGGCCGCCGTCATCAGGGCCCCGACGATGCCCACGACCATGAACGCGGTGTAGCCGCCCCCGCCGCCGAGCTGGCTGGCACCTGCGAGGATCTCGTCCTTCGACCAGAACCCCGCCAGGGGGAAGATGCCGACGAGGGCCCCCGTGGCGATGAGGAAGGTCCGGTAGGTGTGCGGCATCCACCGCCGCAGACCCCCCATGTCCTTGCGCATGTCGAAGCTGTGCACGGCGTGGCTGACCGACCCGGCGCCCAGGAACAGGCAGGCCTTGAAGAAGGCGTGGGTGAAGAGGTGGAAGAACGCTGCCGTCCAGGCTCCCACGCCCAGCGCCATCACCATGTAGCCGAGCTGCGACACGGTCGAGTAGGCGAGGACCTTCTTGATGTCGTTCTGGACGAACGCCAGCCCGGCACCGCCGAGCACCGTGACCGCGCCCACCACGGCGAGCAGGTTCACGCTGGACACGCCGATGCTCAGGCCCTCGAAGAACACGCCGTAGAGGCGGCCCACCATGTAGACGCCGGCGACCACCATCGTGGCCGCGTGGATGAGGGCCGACACGGGCGTGGGTCCGGCCATGGCGTCGGGCAGCCACGTGTGGAGGATGAACTGCCCCGACTTCGACATGACCGCGGCCACCAGCGAGCACGACGCCACCAGCAGGGCGAGGTGGCTGATGTCGCCCGACAGCGCCTGGGAGTTGATGTCGACGATGTCGAAGGTCTGCCCGGCTGCGAAGTACAGGGTGATGACGCCGACGATCAGGCCAACGTCCCCCACGCGGTTGGTGATGAACGCCTTGAGGGCGGCGTCGCTGTTCGCCTTCTCCTCCCACCAGTGGCCGATGAGCGCGAACGAGCACAGGCCCACCAGCTCCCAGCACACGAGGAGCTGCAGCGTCGACGTGGACATGACCAGGCCGAGCATCGACGCCGTGAACAGCGACAGGAAGGCGAAGAAGTGGGTGTAGCGCCGGTCGCCGTGGACGTAGTCGGTGGAGTACACGTGCACCAGGAGGGACACGAGCGTGACGACGACCAGCATCATCGCGGCCGGGCCGTCCAGCAGCATCCCGGCCTCGACGTCGACCCCGCCGATCTCGAACCAGGTCCAGGTCCGCTGGACGGGCGGGACCTCGTGCTCCTCCTCCTCGGCCGCGGCGGCGACCTCTCCGCCCTGCCCACCGGTGCCCTCGACCCCTCCGGCGGTGGTGGCCTCGGCCAGCTCGCCCTCGCCCCCGAGGGCGTGACCCGTACCCTCCCCCGCCTCCTCGGCGGTGGCCTCGTGGGCGGCCGGCGGGTCCTCGACGTGGTCGAACCACTGGACGTTGGTGGCGATCGCCAGCACGAAGGCGACGGCGACGGCGGCGATGCCGACCTCGCTGCCCTTCCTGGGCAGGCGCTTGCCGAAGAAGAGGATCAGGAAGAACGAGGCGGCGGGGACGAGGGGGATGATCCAGGCGTTGTCGAGCACGATTCCCCGCTATCCCCTCATCGAATCGATCTCGTCGAGGTCAACGCTCGACCGGTTCCGGTAGATGATCAGCACCATGGCCAGGCCGACGCCGACCTCTGCGGCGGCGACCGCGATGACGAAGAGGGCGAACACCGCCCCCGTGATGTCGTTGCCCATCGCCCCGAATGCAAGCAGGTTGATGTTCACCGCGTTCAGGATGAGCTCGATCGACATGAGCACGAGCACCGTGTTCTTCCGAGCGATCACCCCGTACACGCCGGTGCAGAAGAGGATCGCCCCCAGTAGGAGGAACTGGTTGAGCAGCAACTCGTCCATCAGCGGTCCTTCCGGGCGATGACGATGGCCCCGATCAGGGCCGCCAGCAGCAGGACCGAGATCGCCTCGAAGGGGATCAGGAACTGGCTGAAGATGGCGTCACCGATGGTGGACGTGTTGCTGCCGTCGACGGTGGCGATCTGGCGGTCGTTGGGCAGCGGGTCGTCGCCGAAGTTTTCGATCAGGGCGTAGCCCATCACGCCGGCGAGCAGGGCGGCAGTGACGACGCCCGCCCACCAGTGGCTGTTCGTCATCTGCTCGTCGCGCCCGATGCGGCTGCGGGTGAGCATGATGCCGAACAGCATCAGGACCATGATCGCACCGATGTACACGAGGACCTGCGTGACGGCCACGAACTCGGCGGCCAGGAGGATGAACTGCGCCGCCACGCCGGCGAACACGACGATCAACGCCAACGCCGATCGCACGACGTTGCGGTTGGTCACCACCACGACGGAAGCTGCCACCATGACCGCGGCGATGGCGTAGAAGAAGACGTTCTCGGCGACCATCAGCGGGGCACCTTGCGAACCTTCTGCTCCGACCCCGCCTCGTACGGCTCGAAGTCCGGGACGGTCTCCATCCACTGACCGAGGCGCTCCTTGTCGTGGAGGAGGTCGGCCAGGCGCAGCTCGGAGTACTCGTACTCCGGGCTCCAGAACAGCGCGTCGAACGGGCAGACCTCGACGCAGATGCCGCAGTACATGCAGAGGGCGTAGTCGATGTCGAAGCGGTCCAGCTCGTTGACCGTGCGGGGCCGACCACCGGGGCGGCGGGGCGGGGCGGTGGCCTTGTGGCCCTCGATGTAGATGCACCAGTCGGGGCAGCTGCGGGCGCACAGCATGCAGACCGTGCAGTTGTCCTCCTTGAGGGCGATCACCCCCCGGGCCCGCGGCGGCGGGGTCTCCTTCTCGTGGGGGTACTGGACGGTGGCCGCCCCCTGGGAGGGAGCGGGGACGAGCGTGCGGACGCCCCGCGAGGGGAACATCGTCTTCGCCATCGTCTTGAGCGTGACGCCCAGGCCCTTCACGAGGCCCGGCGCCTTCGGCGTGGGGATCTCCGCCACTACCAGGCCACCTTCAGAGCCATGGTCGCCAGGATGTTGACCAGCGACAGCGGGATGAGGAACTTCCAGGCGAGCTGCTGGAGCTGATCCTCACGGAAGCGTGGGTAGGTGAACCGCACCCAGAAGACCACGAACGACACCAGCATGATCTTCACCAGGAGCACGATCGGGCCCACCACGTTCATGTAGTCGGCGTCGAGGTCCATCCCCGGCAGCGCCCAGCCACCGAGGAACAGCGTGGCAGCCACCGCCGAGAACGCGCCCACGCTGGCGAACTCGGCGATGAAGAACAGCAGGAACCGCATGCCCGAGTACTCGGTCATGTAGCCGGACACCAGCTCCGACTCGGCGATCGGCATGTCGAAGGGTGCCTGGGTCAGCTCCGCCTGCATCGACACGAGGAAGATGAAGAAGCCCACGAACTGGGTGATGATGTACGGGTTGCCGATGCCGGAGAACCCGAAGATCTCGCCGTCGGCCTGGGCGGCGACGATGCCCTGCATGTTGAGCGTGCCGGCCTGGATGACCACGCCGACGACGGCCAGGACCATCGGCAGCTCGTAGGCGATGAGCTGCCCTGCCGCCCGGAGGCCGCCCAGGAGCGAGTACTTGTTGGCCGACGCCCACCCGGCGAGGAGGATGCCGAGCACGGAGATCGACGAGACGGCCAGCACGTAGAAGATGCCGACGTCCAGGTCGGTGAACCAGGCGTCAGGGCCGAACGGCACCGCCGCCAGGATGAGGAAGACGGCCAGGACCACCACGTACGGCGCCATGGCGAACAACCGCCGGTCGGCCCGCCACGGGATGATGTCCTCCTTCTGGATCCACTTGCCCACCTCGGCCAGGAGCTGCATCGAGCCGTAGGGACCGGCCTCCATGGGCCCGAGCCGGCTCTGCATGAAGCTCATCATCTTGAACAGGAAGACGTAGACGAGGGTGCCCGCCAACAGCAGCACCGCTGCCAGCACGCCGACCGATCGCAGCACCGTCTGCTGCCAGTAGGCCAACTCGATCGCGAGCAGCGAGGCCGTCATCGGTCGATGTCTCCCAGGATGAAGTACAGGCTGGCGAGGATCGTGATGATGTCGGGCACGTAGACCCCGCGCAGCAGCCACGGAACGATGGAGACGTTCGAGAAGCTGGCCGAGCGGATCTTGACCCGGAACGGACCCAGGTCGCCCTTGCTCACCAGGTAGTAGCCCGTGACGCCGAGGGGGTTCTCGGTGGCGACGTAGGCCTCACCCGCCGGCACCTTGATGATCCGAGGCACCTTGGCCATGATCGGCCCGCCCGGCAGGCCGTCGCAGAGCTGGTCGACGATGCCCGTCGCCTCGCGAGTCTCCTGGAGGCGCACCCAGCACCGGGCGAAGCTGTCCCCGTCGGGGTGCGTCCACACCCGCCAGTCGACCTCCCGGTGGGCCAGGCCGACGTCGCCGTCACGCCGAAGGTCCCAGTCGACCCCCGTGGCCCGCAGGTTGGCCCCCGTGAGCCCGTAGGACAGCGCCACCTCGGGAGGGATGACGCCCACGCCACGGGTGCGGGCCTGGAAGATCTCGTTGCCGAAGAGGAGCGCCTCGACCTCGTCGCAGAAGTCCCTGATCCGTGCCATCACGGCCTTGGTGTCCGCCACCCATCCCTTGGGCAGGTCGTCCCTCAGCCCTCCGATGCGGTCGAAGTTGGGATGGAACCGCCCGCCCGTCACCGCCTCGATCTGGTCGAGGACGTGCTCGCGGTCGCGGAAGGCGTAGAAGGCCGGGGTGACGGCACCCAGCTGCACCCCCAGGTCACCGAGGAAGAGGACGATGTTGGCGATCCTGGCCATCTCGAACAGGATCGTGCGGATGTGACGGGCCCGAGGTGGCGCCTCGATCTCCATCAGCCGCTCGGCGGCCAGGATGAAGGGCACCTCGTTGGCGAAGCTGCCCAACCAGTCGATGCGGTTGACGAGCGTGGTGATCTGGGGATAGGTGCGGACCTCGGTGAGCTTCTCGTAGCCCCGGTGCATGTAGCCCGGCACCACGTCGGCCCACACCACCTGCTCGCCGTCGAGCTTGGCGGTGATGCGGAGCGTCCCGTGGGTGGCCGGATGCTGGGGGCCGAGGTTGATGACCATGCCCTCGTCGGTCTCGAGCTCCACGTTGACCCGGCCCTCGGCGGCTTGGGCGTCGACGTAGGCGAGCTGCTGGCGCTCCGTCACCGTCACTCGGCGACCTCCTCGGTCCGGCCGTCGCCCGACGGAGGCTCGTCGGGCATCGGCTCCACGTCGACGATGCCCGGCCACGGCTTCACCAGCCGGGCCAGCAGCGGGAAGTCCTTGCGGAGAGGGTTCCCCTCGAAGCCGCTCGGAAGGTAGATGTGGCGCAGGCCGGGATGCCCCTCGAAGGTGATGCCGAACATCTCCCAGCACTCACGCTCGTGCCAGCTGGCCCCGCTGAACAGCGGCACGAGGCTGGCGATGCGCAGGTCGTCGTCGGGGACGTCCGCCTTGAGGACGACGTTGAGGTGCGCTTCTTCGTGGCGGCGGACGTTGGCGAGGCGGCAGACCACCTGGAACCGCGTGTCGCCCCCGGCGTACCCGGTCTCGAAGGGACCTTCCGGCAGGGAGGGGGCCGCCCCCTCGAGGGCGGCGTCCTCGTAGCGACCCCACGGTGACGGCGCCCAGTCGATGGCGGACAGGAACTCGAAGAAGGTGCAGCCCAGCTGGTACTTGGCCGCCTCGGCGGCGGCCGTCCACGCCGACCGATCCACCCGGAGCCACGAGCCGTGGCCGGGCTGGACGTGGCTGCCCAGGACGGCGTCGCCCAAGGCGTCGGTGAGGGTGTCGACGACCCCCTGACGTGCCTCGTCGAGCTGGGTCCCGCCAGCCTCGCCCGCCGGGACCTCGGTGGTGTCCGCCATCACTGCGCCACCAACGGGTCGCCCCGCCAGCGCTCGGCCATGTCCTCCCGGCCGATGCGCTGCTGGAGCAGGACGATGCCCTCGAGCAGGGCCTCCGGCCGGGGTGGGCAGCCCGGCACGAAGACGTCGACGGGGATGACCTGGTCGACGCCCTTCGTCACCGAGTAGCTGTCCCAGTAGGGACCGCCGCAGTTGGCGCAGGAACCCATGGAGATGACGTACTTGGGATCGGCCATCTGCTCGTAGAGCCGCTTGATGGCAGGGACCATCTTGTCGGTCACCGTGCCGGAGATGATCACCACGTCGGCCTGGCGGGGGCTCGACGGGAGGGGGATGACCCCCAGTCGCATCACGTCATAGCGGGGCGACGCGAAGGCGGCGCCCATCTCGATGGCACAGCAGGCCAGGCCCCACTGGTACGCCCAGAGGCTGTACTTGCGAGCCGTGTTGAGCAGGGAGGTGAGCGGCTTGGGCAGCTTGCCGCTCTCGACGAGACCCATCAGCCGACGTCCTGTCTCAGATCCAGCGGAGGACCTTCTTCTTCCACGCGTAGAGCAGCCCGAGGGCGAGGACAGCGATGAAGATGCCCATCTCCGTGAACCCGAACCACCCGTAAGCCTCGGCACGGGTGGCGAAGGGGAAGACGAACACCGCCTCGACGTCGAACAGCACGAACAGCAGAGCGAACAGGTAGTAGCGCACCTGTGTCTGGCCCCACATCGACCCGGCAGGATCGACGCCCGACTCGTAGTTGACGTACTTCTCGGCCTGCGGGCGTACCGGGCGCACGAGGCGACCGAGGCCCAGGATCGTGCCCACCAGCGCGATCGCCACGCCCGCGAAGACGCCGACGGTGAGATACGACCGGAGGAGGTCCGACACGGGGGCGAGACTAGTGATCGCCTGCACGAGGGGCCAAAGCTGCCCCGGGGCGCCCCGACCGCAGGTCAAGCAGGACCCGGGCGGGGGTCGGCCGAGCCGCCGCTGCCCTCAGGCGCACCGGTCGACGTAGCGCACGGCGTCGTGCTCGCCGACCGTGATCCCGATGACCGTCATGCCGTCGGTCTGGAAGGCGATGCCGGTGCCGTCGCCGGCATCGGCGCGGTAGATGTGCCCGTTCGACACCATCGGGTGGGGTCGGTCGTCGAGGTTGCCGGCGTAGGCCGCCAGCACCTGGTCCTGGGGCGCGCCCAACCTGATGGCGCTGTCGCTGGCACGGTTGGTGGGCAGCCCGGACTCGATGGAGACGGTCGACAGCACCCCCTGCGACGGATCGTCGACGCCGCGGTCGTCGGGGGCCCGGAACCGCAGCTCGAGGTCGAGCGCACCGGCCACCCGGGCCACGAAGCAGGTGCCCCCTGACGCCTCGAGCTCGGCCCGGTCGGGCTGGATGTTCATCCCCGCGGCCTGCAGGTCGGCGAGGGTAGCCCCGATCCGGAGCGGTCCCACCCCGTGAGGTGTCAGCTCGGCCCCGGGGTCGATGGTCCCGGGGGCGGTGGTGGGAGGCGGGGCCGTGGTCGACGGGGGTGGCGCACCGGTGGTCGGCGTGCGCGCCTCGTCCGCCTCCGGCGGAGCCGAGCCGCGGCCGTCGGCGGGGTCCTCGTCGGGGGACTGGACGGCTGCCAGGACGAGGAGCAGTGTCAGCACCGCCGCCACGATGCCGACGACGCGGCCCCGTGACGACGGGCGGGGCGGGCGCGGCACCTCCCCGGCACGCAGGCCCTCGAGGAGGTTGCGGTCGTCGATCACCGGCGGCGGCTGGGTGATCGGGCGGATCGCCGACCGGGGGGCCAGGCGGAGCTGGGGCTCGTCGGCCAGGCGGGCGTCGAGCTCGGGCCAGAAGTCGGGACCGTGCCGAGGGGGCGCCAGCCCCCGGAGCGCGGCCCCCAGCGGGCTGCCCGCCCCGGAGGGACCGGCATCGGCATCGGGCTCGGCGGCGTCGGGCCCCCCGGGGTGGGCGTGAGCGGGCGGGCGCCTGGTCATCGGGCGTTGCTCACGCCGCCAGCGCCGTCCGGCCCCTCCGCCTCGGCGGTCCCCCTGCGGGCGGTGTCCCGCGCTCGCCGCCGGCCTCGCCGGCCCCGTCCGCGGTCGGCTGGCACCCGGGTGTGCGTCACGGTCCCCTCCGAGGTCGCGGCACCACGCGAGCCGGCCACCGGCCGCTCGCCGCCGGAGCCGGCTGGGGTGGGCGTCACCGCCGGCGCCTCCTCGCTCCCGGACGTGGCCCTCCTCCCCGGCCCGACGCCGACTGCAGCGTCCCCGGACGCGGCGTCCCCCGCCGCGGCCGCGGCGACGGCGTCGTCCCCGGCCACTCCGTCGCCGACAGCACCGTCGCCGTCCGCCGGGGCGGCGGGCATCCCGGGGCCGCGGTCGGCATCGCCACCGGCGGCGGCCGGCTCGCCGACGACCCGTGCCGGCGGCACGCCGTCACCGCCACGCTCCTCCTCCTGCTCCTGCTCCGGGTCGGCCGGGGCGCCGCGGCCCGAGGCAGGTGGGCCGCCGCGGCCGGGCCCCTCGGCGGAGCCCTCGACTCCGGCCGCCGCGGCGCGGAGGGCGGCCGCGTCCTCGGCGGCGATCACGATCTCCTCCGAGAGGTCGGGCGGAGCGCTGTCGATGTCGGCATCCCCGGCCGGTAGTGCCATGGCACCGACCGGCAGTGCCACCGCCCCGACCGGGGCCGCGCTGGACGGCCCGCCGACCGGGTCCGGCGACGGGGCCGCTCCGGCCGTGCTCGGGACCTCCGGCACCCACGGCGCCAGCCGGTCGCGGGCCACGGCCAGGCGGGCCTCGATCACGTCGACGCCCATCCCGAGGATGCGGGCAGCCGAGCGGGCGGTGAAGCCCTCCCGCTCCACCAGCACCACCGCCACCCGGTCGGCCGGCGCTAGCGCCACCAGGCCGGCGGCCAGGCCGGCGGTGGCGTCGGCCGGTGGCTCGCCCCGGCGGAGCTGGTCGATGCAGGCGTTGTAGACGGACCGGTAGAGCCAGGGCCCGACCTCGTCGCGGGGACTGATGCGGACCACGTCACGCCAGGCCCGCAGGTACGCCAAACCCATCGCCGCGTCCATCTGCCGCCGGTCGAGCACCAGCGCGTGGGTCAGCCCCCGCAGGCGACGGTCGTAGCGGGTGAGGAGCGCGGCGAAGGCCCGCCGGTCGCCTTGCTGCGACCGCCGGACGAGGGTGGCATCGCTCAGTCTTCGTGACTTGGGCACGGTCCGGTCACTGTCGGCTCGATCGGTCAGGGGAGCAGTGCGCCGCCGTGGGCGATTTCACCACACTTCACGGCCGGGAGACACCACCGACCGTCGGGCCGGCCGGCACCACCGACCGCCTCCGGTCCCTCCGGCGGCGCGGGACCTGGCCCGAGCCTCAGTTGACAGCGGTCAGCACCGGCAGGGCGTCGCGGGCGATGTCGGCGATCGAGCTGGGCCACACGCCCGCCACGAGGGTGACGGCCAGGCACAGCGCCAGCGAGATCCCCGCGCCCACCGGCACCGCGATGCGGGGGGCGGCGGGAGCCTCGTCGCCGTCGCTCATGTACATGCTGACCGTGATGCGCAGGTACATGAACGCCGAGATCACCGACGACAGCATGGCCACGATGGCCAGCCACTCCGAACCGGCATCCACCGCGGCGGTGACGACGTAGAACTTGGCGAAGAACCCCGACGTGAGGGGGACGCCCGCCTGGGCCAGGAGGAAGACGGTCAGGACCATGGCCAAGCCGGGCCGCGAGCGGGCCAGACCCCGGTAGTCGGCCAACCTGTGGTGGAGGTCTCCCCGGCGACCGACGAGGGTGACGACGCCGAACGTGCCGGCGATGAGGAAGGTGTAGGTCGCCAGGTAGAAGAGGGCCGACTCGACACCCCGGTCCGACGCGGCCTGCACGCCCACCAGGACGAACCCGGCGTGGTTGATGGAGCTGTACGCCATCATGCGCTTCACGTCGGTCTGCACGACGGTGAGGACGGCTCCGGCCACCAGGGTCAGCACCGCCACGGCGCCGATCATGGGCTGCCAGTCGACCGAGTAGGCGTCGAAGGCCAGCACGAACACCCGCATCAGCCCGGCGAAGCCGGCCACCTTCACCCCGGAGGCCATCCACGCCACGATCGGGGACGGGGCACCCTGGTAGACGTCCGGCGTCCAGAAGTGGAACGGCACCGCCGCCACCTTGAAGCCCAACCCGACGAGCATGAGGGCCAGGCCGGCCAGCACCAACCCGTCGTCGGTCAGCACGGTCGTGCTGAAGAGCTGGAGGATCTCGACCAGGTTCGTCGTCCCCGTCCCGCCGTACACCAGGGCGATGCCGTAGAGGAAGAAGGCCGACGAGAAGGCACCCAGCACGAAGTACTTCATGCCGGCCTCCTGCGAGGTGAACCGGCGCCGGTGCATGGCGGCCAGCACGTAGGCCGCCATCGAGAGGATCTCGAGCCCCAGGAACAGGACCACAAGGTCGTTGGCCTGCGCCATGATCACGCCGCCCGCCGCCGAGAGCAGCATCAGCACGTACGGCTCGACGCCCTCCAGGCCCTCCCGCCGCAGGTACTCATCGGTCAGCAGGGCCGCCAGGACCACGGCTGCGGCGATCACCACGGTGGCGAAGACGGAGAAGCCGTCGACGCCGACCGCACCTCCGAGCGTGGTGAACGGCCCCCGCTCGGCATCCTGGACCTCCCGCCACAGGGGAACCGCCGCTCCCACGGCGCCCAGGGCGATGAGGCAGGTGAGGACGGTGTAAGCCGCCGTGGCCCGCCGTGAGGTCACGAACGCCGAGATCAGCAGGAGCACCAGCGCCCCGCCCACCAGGACGAGCAGCGGTGCCGCCGCCGACCAGTCGACCGCCGGGGTCTCGATGGGGGACGGGTCGACGGGCAGCGGCTGGGACAGCTCCAGCAGGACCCCGATCACGGCTGTGCCTCCGCGTGCTCGTCGTCGGCGGCGTCCTCGCCGGCCTCGTCTCCGTGGTCACCGTGCCGGGCCGCGCGGTCGTCGTCGGCGGCGGCCCGCTCCCTCTCCCTCGAGCCCCCGATGTCCGGCGACACGAAGTCACTGTTCTCGTCCACGTGGGCGACCAGGCGGTCCACCGCCGGCTCCATGCGGTCGAGCACCGGCTTGGGGTAGACGCCGAGGAACACGATCAGGCCGAGGAGGGGCGCCAGGACGGCTCCCTCCCGCCAGGTGAGCTCGGCGAACCTCTCGTTCTCGCCGTCGACCTCGCCGTGGAACACCCGTTGGTAGGCCCACAGGAGGTAGACGGCGGCCAGGATCACCCCGGCCGCGGCCACGACGGCCCACCAGCGCCGGGTCAGGAAGGACCCGATGAGGATCAGGAACTCCCCCACGAAGCCGTTGAGCCCCGGGAGGCCGATCGACGACAGCATGACCACGGTGAACACCGCGGCGAACACCGGCGCCACCTTCTGCAGGCCCCGGAGGGCGGCGATCTCCCGGGTGTGGCGGCGGTCGGAGATCATGCCGACGAGGAGGAAGAGCGCACCGGTGGACAGGCCGTGGTTCACGTTCTGCAGCAGGCCGCCCTGGATCCCCTGGGTCGTCAGGGCGAACGTCCCCAGGACGATGAAGCCAAGGTGGGCGACCGACGAGTAGGCCACCAGCCTCTTCAGGTCCTTCTGCATCGTGGCCACGATGGCGCCGTAGATGATGCCGACCACGCCCAGCGTGACGAGGCCCGGAGCGAAGAAGTTGGCGGCGTCGGGGAACAGGTACACGCCCAGGCGCAGGAGCCCGTACGTACCGAGCTTCAGCATGACCCCGGCCAGGATCACCGAGCCCGCCGTCGGCGCCTCGGTGTGGGCGTCGGGCAGCCAGGTGTGCACCGGGAACAACGGCACCTTGATCGCGAACGCCAAGGCGAAGGCCAGGAAGATCCAGCGGGCCGCCGACCAGTCGAGGGGGTTGGCGCTCGAGGAATCGTCGACCACCGTCCGTGCGTCGGCGATCTCCTCCAGGTCGAACGACAGGGGCTGGTCCGCCTCCAGCCTCTCGACGCGGGTCGCCTCCGCCCTGCTCGGCTCGCCGTCGGCGCGGGCCAGTATCTCCTGCGCCTCGGCCCGGTTGGCGTCCTCGACGGCGTCGCGGTGCACGTAGGCGGTGGCCACGATGCCCACGAGCATGAGGGAAGACCCGAACATCGTGAAGAGGAAGAACTTCAGGGCGGCGTACACCCGGTTGGCGTAGCCCCAGCCGCCGATGAGGAAGTACATCGGCACGAGCACGATCTCGAACATGACGAAGAACATGAAGAGGTCGCGCGCCACGAACACGCCGAGGCAGCCGGCCTCCAGCAGCAGCAACCAGGCGTAGTACGCCTTGGCGTCGTGCTGCGGCACGGCGCCGAGGAGGGCCACCGGGAAGAGCACCGCCGTCAGGACGACGAGGAAGAGGGAGATGCCGTCGACGCCGACGTGCCAGGAGACGCCGAAGTCGGACACCCACGTACGGTCGACGACGAACTGGTAGCCGCCGTCGCCGGCCTCGAACGCCACCATCAGCCAGACGGCCATGGCCACCGTCGCCGCGGTGAAGGCCAGCGCCACCGGCCGGTGGACCTCCGCCCGGGACCGGGGGACCAGGGCCACCACGGCGGCGCCGACGGCTGGCAGCGCGACGAGCGTCGTGAGGATGTCGAACGACGGCGCGCCGTTGCCGGCCTCGCTCGCCAGGAGGGTGCCCAGCATCAGATGTACAGCCTCGTGAGGAAGTAGCCCAGGACGACGACCACGCCGGCCGAGATGCCCAGGGCATAGGAGCGGACGAAGCCGGTCTGCACGGTGCGGAGCCGGCGGCCCGACCCCCGGACGAGCGCGGCCACGCCGTTCACCGCACCGTCGACGACGTGGGCGTCGAACCACGCCACCGCCTCGAACGCCCGGGCCCCGGGCCCGCCGACGAAGCGGGTGACGGCGCCGTCGTAGAACCACGCCCGGGCGAGGACCTCCGGCTCGACGGCACGGACCCTGTGCCGCAGGTAGACCAGCCCGGCCAGCAGGAGGCCGGCCAACGAGGCGACGATCGCCACCACCGCCAGGGCCACCTTGGTGCCGGTGGCGACGTCGATGGCGAGCCCGTTGTCGCCGAGGACGGGCTCGAGCCAGTGCTCCAGCACCTGGAGGTCGGGGGTGAAGGGAAGGTTCAGCACCTCGGCGACGGCCGCCAGCCCGGCCAGGACCACCAGCGGCACGGTCATGAGCCAGGGCGACTCGTGCGGTCGGCCGTGGGTGCCCGTGGGCTCGGCGTCGTGGACGTCGGCCGCGGTGTCGGGCTGGCCAGCCGCCGCCTGCTCGCCCAGGCCGGCGGCCGACCCGGCGGGATCGCCCCCGGCCGGGGCGGTGACGGCGCTGTCGGGCCCGCTGGCCCATCGTGGCTCGCCGAAGAACACCAGGTACACCTGGCGGCTCATGTAGTAGGCGGTCAGCAGGGCCGTCACCAGCCCGATGGCCCACAACGCCTTCGCCTGCCCACCCCCGCTACCCCAGGCGTACAGCAGGATCTCGTCCTTGGAGAAGAAGCCCGAGAAGGGCGGCACGCCGGCGATGGCCAGCCACCCGACGATGAACGTGCCGGCGGTGAGGGGCATGAACCTCGACAGCCCGCCCATGCGCCGCATGTCCTGCTCCTCGTGCATCCCGTGGATCACCGACCCGGCCCCCAGGAACAGGAGGGCCTTGAAGAAGGCGTGGGTGACCATGTGGAAGATGGCGGCCACGTAGGCGCCCACGCCCACGGCCAGGAACATGTAGCCCAGCTGGCTGATGGTCGAGTACGCGAGGACCTTCTTGATGTCGTTCTGGGCCACGGCGATGGTGGCTGCCACCAGCGCCGTGACGACGCCGACCCAGGCGATCACGTCCGGCGCCCAGCCGTAGCCCTCGGCCAGGATCGGGTTGACCCTCGTCATCAGGTAGACGCCGCCCGTCACCATCGTGGCGGCGTGGATGAGGGCCGACACCGGTGTCGGCCCGGCCATGGCGTCGGGGAGCCAGATGTAGAGCGGGATCTGCGCCGACTTCCCCACGGCCCCGACGAACAGGAGCAGGCCGATGGCCGTGGCCGTGACCTCCGGCAGGGTGCCGGCCTCCCGCCCCACCTCGAGGAAGTCCACGGTGCCCAGCGAGGCGAAGGACAGGAAGATGGCGACCAGGAAGCCCCAGTCCCCCACGCGGTTGGTGACGAACGCCTTCTTCCCGGCGCTGGCGTTCGCCTCCTCGGTGAACCAGAACGAGATCAGCAGGTAGGAGCAGAGGCCCACGCCCTCCCAGCCGAGGAAGGTGACCAGCATGTTGCTGCCCAGCACCAACATCAGCATCGAGAAGACGAACAGGTTGAGGTAGACGAAGAACTTCGAGAAGTCGCGGTCCCCGTGCATGTACCCGATCGAGTACAGGTGGATCAGCGCCCCGACGCCGGTCACGAAGAGGGCCATCGTGATCGAGAGGGGATCGACGAGGAAGCCGACGTCCACCTGCAGGGCACCGACGGGCATCCACTCGAAGAGGGTCTGCACGAAGCGTCGGTCCTCGTGGTGCTCGCCGAGCAGGCCGGCCCACACGACGACGGCGGCCACGAAGCTGCCGGCGCACAGGACCGTCGCCAGCCAGCCGGCGCGCGGCTCGCCCAGCCGCCGCCCGAAGGCCGTGAGCACCACGAACCCGGCCAGGGGCAGGGCAGGGATCAACCAGACGAGTTCAAGCACGGGTTCCCTCTCACCCCTCGAGCAGAGCGGCGTCGTCGGCCGTGGCGTGGGGCCGCTTGCGCAGCAGGGCGACGATGATGGCCAGCCCCACCACGACCTCGGCTGCCGCCACCACGAGCACGAACACGACGGTGGACTGCCCCCCCGTGTCGCGCAGCATCCGGGAGAACGTGACGAACGTGAGCGTCACCGCGTTGAGCATCAGCTCGACGCACATGAACATCACCAGCGGGTTGCGCCGGACGAGCAGCCCGAAGGTGCCGATGGCGAACAGCACCGATGCCAGGATCAGGTACCAGGCCGGTGTGACCTGGACGGCGGCGATCACGACGACGGCTCCTCTGCTGCCGGACGACCACCCGCTGCCTCGCCACCACGGCCGGCCGCCTGGCCGGCGGGGACCCGCTCGGCCCCGGCGGCCGCGCCGTGGCCGTCGCCCCCGGCGGCCCTGGCGGCTGCCGCCGCCATGCGCTCGGCGAGCTCTGCCGAGCGCTCCGCCTCGTCGGGCTCGACGATCTCGGGTTGCCGGGCCCGCCGGGCCAGCAGGACCGCACCCACGACGGCGATCACGAGCAGGACCGAGGTGATCTCGAAGGCGAAGAGGTAGTCGGTGAAGAGCGACCTCCCCAGCCGCTCGATGTCCGGCACGTCCTCGTCGACCTGACCGACGACGCCGGTGACCTCGTAGCCCGTGCTGGCCAGCGCTCCCACGATCAGCGCCAGCACGCCGAGCGAGACGACGGCGGCCGCCACCCGCTGCCCCACCAGCGGCTCCACCCGCAGGTCGTCGGAGCGGTCCACGCCGAGCAGCATGATGACGAAGAGGAACAGGACGACGATCGCCCCGGCGTACACGATGACCTGGACCGCGGCCAGGAAGTTCGCCTCCTGGGCCACGAAGAGGACGGCGATCCCGAACAGCGTGCCCACGAGCGACAGCGCGGCGTGCACCGGGTTCTCGCTCGTGATCACGCCGAGGGCGCCGGCCAGGCAGGCGGCTCCGGCCACGACGAACACCACCAGCTCGACCATCAGCGGTCCCTCCGCGGGCCGTCGCCGTGGCCCTCGCCGCCCGCGGGCACGTCGGTCCGGCCGTGGCCGCCCGGCTCCCCGGGGTGGGCGAAGATGACGTCGGCGTCGGCGGTGTCCACCTCGGCGTCGTCGACGGACTGGCCCTTCTCCGGAGGCCGGACACCGAAGCCCAGCTCACCGGTCCACTGGACACGCCCCTCGTAGGCGGCGGCGCCCGCCGGCGCGGTGGCCCGCATCCACGCCGACGTGTGGGGGGCGACGTCGTCCACGTCGGACCAGTCCTCCCACGGCAACTGCCGTGGGAGGCCGGCGTCGTCCACCACCAGCTCTGCCTTCGTGTAGATGGCGTCGTTGCGGTCGGTGAAGCTGAACTCGAACAGCTTGGTCTCGGTGATGGCCTCCGTGGGGCACGCCTCCACGCAGAGGTCGCAGTGGATGCACCGGAGGTAGTTGATCTCGTAGATGTAGCCGTACCGCTCGCCGGGCGACACGGGCTCCTCGGGAGGGTTGTCGGCCCCCCGCACGTAGATGCAGCGGGCGGGGCACACCCCGGCGCACAGCTCGCAGCCGATGCACTTCTCCATGCCGTCCTCGTAGCGATTGAGGACGTGGCGGCCGTGCAGGCGGACGGGCTTGGGATGCTTCCCACCCTTGCCCTTGGTGTAGTCGCGGGTCACCCGCTCCTCGAAGAGCTTCTTGAAGGTGACACGGAACCCGTCGAGGTATCCCATCAGGCGATCACTTCCTCCTCGGGCGACTCCCGGCGCCTGCGGGCGACCGCCACCGAGCCGCTGAGGGCGGCCCATCCCGCCGCCAGCACCACCAGCGAGACGACGACCACCACCGCGGTGTTCCAGCCCTCGTCCCGACCGACGTTGACCGCGGCCAGCAGCAGCAGCCAGGCGAGGGCCAGCGGGATCAACGTGGTCCAGCCGATCCGCATCAGCTGGTCGTAGCGGAAGCGGGGCAGGGTGGCCCGGATCCAGACGAACACGAAGAGGAACACCAGGAGCTTCAACGTGAACCAGATCAGCCCCGACAGCCATCCGGGACCGAACCACAGGGGACCAGCGGGCCCTCCGAAGAACAGGGTGACGATGATGGCCGACATCGTGATCGTGTTCATGAACTCGGCCAGGTAGAAGAGCGCGAAGCGGAACGAGGAGTACTCGGTCTGGTAGCCCCCGACCAGCTCCTGCTCGGCCTCGACCAAGTCGAAGGGCGGGCGGTTGAGCTCGGCGGTCCCCGCGATCATGAAGAGGACGAACGGCACCACGCCCGTGGCGAGCAGGTTCCAGCGCGGGATGCCGATGGCGCCGAACAGCTCGTAGCCCTCCCCCGCCTGTGCTGCGACGATGTCGTGGGTCGACAGCGAGCCCGACAGCAGCACGACCGCCACCACCGCCAGCCCCAGGGCGGCCTCGTAGCTGACCATCTGGGCCGAGCCGCGGACCGCCCCGAGCAGCGGCCACTTCGAGCCAGACGACCACCCGGCGAGCATCACCCCGTAGACGGCGATGGACGACATGGCCAGGACGAGCAGCACCCCGATCGGGGGATCGGCCAGCTGGAGGTAGGTGTCGTGGCCGAAGAGGCGGACGGAGCCGAACTTCTCGCCGTCGAAGCCCCCGGCGATGGGCACGACCGCGAACGTGACGAAGGCGGGCACGGCCGAGAGGAACGGGGCGAGGATGAACACCCGGCGGTCGGCCCTGTCGGGGATCAGGTCCTCCTTCATGATGAGCTTCAGCCCGTCGGCCAGCGTCTGGAGGATGCCCCAGGGGCCGGCCTTGTTGGGTCCGACACGGTTCTGGAGGTCCGAGATGACCTTCCGCTCGAACCAGATCATCAGGATGACCGACGTGAGGAGCAGGCCGAAGGCGACGACGGCCTTGAGCAGGACGATCAGCACCTCGGCCAGGCCGATCCCCCCCTCGAGGAGGGGATCGAGCGCGAGAACGGCCGGGCTCACCGTGGCCGGCTCCCCGCCAGCGGGTGACGACGGCCGGACCGGACCGCGGGTCGGGACGGGAGCCTGCTCATGGTCGCTCCACCCTGACGTCGGTCACGGGCGAGTTCCCGTCGATGAGGACGTTGGCCCGGCCGCCCGCCCTGTTGGCGTGCAGGTGGGCGACGCTGCGGGGCACGCCGGGGTCGGGCACGGTCGGCACGGTCACGTTCCCCTTCGTCGAGGTGATGCGCACGTCGGCCCCCGCCGCCACGCCCAGGCGGTCGAAGTCCTGCGGGTGGAGGTGGAGGATCGCCGGCTCGGCCAGGTCGGCGAGCGAAGGCGAGCTGCGCACGAGCGTGCCCCGGTCGTAGAGCTTGCGGGTGACCACCAGCCGCAGCGAGTAGGCGTCGACCGAGGGCGGGTCGATGACCGTCCACACCGGCAGGGGCACGCCCGAGGTCGGCGGCAGCACGCCGGTGGGCTCGAGCTCGGGAGTCGTCCCCTGGTTGCTCTCGGCGGCCACGACGGCCTCGTCAGCGACGGCCGGTGCCGTCTGGCCCCGGGTGGCTGCCTCGTCGACCGTGGGCTCGTCGGGGGCGGCCTTGGCGACCTCGGACTCCTCGGCGCCGTTGCCGGACCGCCGGCTCGGCATGCCCACGACGACGCCCTCGCGGCCGACCGGGCTGCGCAGCGCCTCGGCGGTCAGGCCGGAGAACACCGGCGCCACCGCCTCGATCTCGGCCGCCAGGTCGGCCACGGACCCCACCCCCAGGTCGCCGCCGAGCCGGTCGGCCAGCTCGGCGGCCACGATCCAGTCCGCCTGGGCCGTCCCGGGCGCGGTGACCGTGCGGGCCAGCGTGCTGACGCGCCCCTCGAGGTTGGTGGTGGTCCCCTCCACCTCGCCGTAGCCGGCCACGGGCAGGACCACGTCGGCCTGCTTCACCGACTCGGTCAGGAACTGGTCGAGGGCCACGACCGTCCGCGCCCCGGCCAGGCCCCGCCGTGCCAGGTCGCGGTCGAGGAAGTCGGCCAGCGGATCGCTGCCGAGCAGCACGAGGGTGTCGATCTTGCCGTCGGCGGCGGCGCGCAGGATGCCGGCGGCGTCCAGGCCCCGCGCCTTCGGCAGGGTGGGCCACCGGTCGGCGAACCACTCCCGGCCGCCGTCGAGCGTGACCCGCCCGGGCAGGAGGCCCGGTGCCATGCCCAGCTCCAGCGCGCCGTGGACGTTGGCCCGGCGCAGCCCGCTCAGGAAGCGGACGTCGGCCAACGAGTGATGGATGGCGGCGGCGGCCGCCCCGATCGACCGGGCCGACTCGGCGAGGTTGCCCCGGCCGAGCACGACGGTGACCGGTCCGTCGCCCAGGACCTGCTGGGCGGCCCGGAGGGCCTCGGGGGCGACGCCCCCCACCTCGTCGTCGACGTCGTGCCGGCCGACGAGCGCTCGGACGACGGGTAGCGCGCAGCCGGGCCGGTAGCGCAGCGAGACGGCGGCGAGCTGGTCGGTCAGGCTGGTGGCGACGGACGCTAGCTCGACCACCTTGACGCCCGACTCCCGTACGGCGTGCCGCAGCCTGAGGTACAGGACCGGCAGCTCCTCCTTCAGGTCGGGACCCATCACGACGACGGTCCCGCCCGGGCGGCAGGCGTCGTCGATGGTGGCCCGGGGCAGGCCCAGGACCACCTCCGCCGGGAGGCCGTCGCCCAGCTGGGCGTCGACGTGGTCGGACCCGATCACGCCCTTGGCGAGCTTCACCCAGGCGTAGCATTCCTCGTTGGTGAGGCGCGCCCCGCCGATGACGGCGAACCCCTCCGGCCCGCTGCGATCGAGCCCCTCCTTGACGGCCTCGGCAGTGCGGCTCAACGCCTCGCTCCACGTGGCCGGCTTGAGGGAGAGGGCGGCGTCGCGCACCAGGGGCTCGCCCAGGCGGTCCTCGCTGTTCACCGCCTCGAAGTCGAAGCGACCCTTGTCGCACAGCCAGCCCCAGTTGACGGCGTCGTTGTCGACGCCCTGGTACCGCACCAGCCGGTTCCGGCTCGACTGCACCACGACCCGGCAGCCGACCGAGCACGACGTGCACGTCGACTCCACCTGCTCGAGGTCCCAGGGACGTGCCTTGAAGCGGTAGGGGGTGGAGGTCAGGGCACCCACCGGGCAGATCTGCACGGTGTTGCCGCTGAAGTAGCTGGCGAAGGGGTGCTCGGGGAAGGTGTTGACCTCGGTCTGGCTACCCCGGTCCATGAAGTGGATGAGCGGGTCGCCTGCCACGTCCTTGGCGAAGCGGGTGCAGCGGTCGCAGAGGATGCAGCGCTCGCGGTCGAGCAGGACCAGGTCGCTGACGGGGATGGGCTTCTCGAAGTGCCGCTTCTCCTCGACGAAGCGGCTCTCGCCCGGCCCGTACGCCATGGTCTGGTCCTGGAGGGGGCACTCGCCTCCCTTGTCGCACACCGGGCAGTCGAGCGGGTGGTTGACGAGCAGGAACTCGAGCACGCCCTCCTGCGCCTTGCGGGTGACCGGCGAGCCCGTCGACACGGTCATGCCGTCGGTGCACTCGATCATGCAGGACGGCTGGAGCGCGGGCCCCCGACCGGTGTCGATCTCGACGATGCACATGCGGCACATGCCCACCGGCTTCATCCGCGAGTGGTAGCAGAACCGGGGGATGTAGATGCCGTTGCGCTCGGCTGCCGCGATGACGAGCTCGCCCTTCATGGCTTCGATCGGCTGCCCGTCGACGGTGATGCCGACGGTGTCGGCGGCGGTGGCGGTCATGGCGTCGCACCTGCGGAGACGGTGGGAGGGGTGGACAGGTAGGCCTTGCCGTTCACCGGCACGGTGACCTCGGCCGCCCCCCCGCAGTAGGCGGCGAACTCGTCGCGGAAGCGCAGGATGGCCGAGGCGATGGGCGCCACCGCCGACGGCCCCAGCGGGCAGATCGTGGTCTGCTTGGGAGGCCAGGCGATGGAGGGGCTGATGTTGTCGCAGATGTCGAGGAGCTTGTTCACGTCGGCCGGGCGACCGTAGCCGTCGAGCATGCGGCGCAGGACCTTCTCCAGCCACGCCGTGCCCTCCCGGCACGGCGTGCACTTCCCGCACGACTCGTGGGCGAAGAAGCGCACGATCCGCCACGCCGCCTTGACCACGTCGGTGGTCTCGTCCATCACGACGATGGCCCCCGAGCCCAGCATCGATCCCGCCGCCCCCACGGCGCCCGCCTCCAACGGCAGGTCCAGGTGCTCCTCGAAGAACCACGCGGCCGACGCACCGCCGGGGATGAACGCCTTGAGCTCGTTGCCGTCCCGGATGCCGTCGGCGTAGCGCTCCCCGAAGATGATGTCGCGGAACGTGGTGACGCCGAACTCCACCTCGAACACGCCGGGGTTGCGGACGTGACCGGACACCGCGAAGAGGCGGGTGCCCTTCGAGCTCTCCGCTCCCAGGTCGCCGAAGGCGGCACCGCCGTTCTCGACGATCCAGGGCAGGTTCGACAGCGTCTCGACGTTGTTGACCACCGTGGGCTGCATGTACAGGCCCTTGGCCGCCGGGAAGTACGGCGGCTTCAGGCGAGGCATCCCCCGGTTGCCCTCGAGCGACTCCAGCAGGGCGGTCTCCTCGCCCACGATGTAGGCGCCCGCCCCCCAGTGCAGCACGATGTCGACCGAGAAGTCGGTGCCGAGGATGTGATCGCCGACGAGGCCGGCGGCATAGGCGTCGTTGAGCGCGCCGGCCAGCCGCTCCTGCGCCAGCGCCATCTCGCCTCGCACGTACAGGAAGGCCTGGCTGGCGCCGATGGCGTAGCAGGCGATGAGCACGCCCTCGATGAGCTGGTGCGGATCGCGCTCCATGAGCAGGCGGTCCTTGTAGGTGCCCGGCTCCGACTCGTCACCGTTCACCACGATGTAGCGGGGGAAGACGCCCGGCGGGCAGAAGCCCCACTTGACCCCCGCAGGGAAGCCCGCGCCGCCCCGACCGAGGAGGCTGGCCCCCTTGACCTGGTCGGCGACCTGCGCCGGGGTCATCTCGGTGACCGCCTTGGCCAGGGCGCGGTAGCCGCCGGTCTCCCGGTAGCGGTCGAGGGTGTAGCCGTCGGCGAGGTCCCAGCGCGAGGAGACGATGCGCGGCAGCTCTCGCGATCCACCGTCGGTGGTGGCGTCGACGTCCGTCACGAGGTGGCCCCTCCGGTCGTCCCCTCGGTGTTGCGGGCCAGCCACGGCGGCTCGACGTTGCGGTCGGGCGGCGCCACGCCGGCCCTGGTGTCGGGCAGCTGCTGGCGCACGCGGCTCAGGATGCCGTGCCGGGGGATGTCGTTGTCGAGGCGGCCGGCCCTCAGGTCGTCGACGAGCTCGTCGGCCTGGTCCGCGGTGACGCGATGGAAGTAGCGGTAGTTCACCTGCAGGCACGGGGCCTCGGTGCAGGCGGCGATGCACTCCACGTCCTCGAGGGTGAACCTGCCGTCGGGCGTGGTGTCGCCGGCGCGGATCCCGAGTCGCTGCTCCAGGTGGTGCAGCAGCTCCTCCCCGCCTCGCAACATGCACGAGATGTTCGTGCACACGTTCACCACGTAGTCGCCCACGGGCTCGAGCTTGAACATCTCGTAGAACGAGGCCGTGCCGAGCACCTCCGCCGGCGTGATCCCCAACAGCTCGGCGATGTGCTCCATCGCCTCCTCGGTGACGTGCCCGTCCTGCTCCTGGGCCAGGTGCAGCAGGGGGATCAGCGCCGACCTCGCCACCGGGTAGCGGGCGATCACGTCCTCGGCGACGGCGGCGTTCTCCGCGGTGAACCTCACCGGTCGACCTCGCCCAGGATGGGGTCGACGGAGGAGATGACGGCCACCGCGTCGGCGATGAGGCCGCCCCGCAGCATGTGGGGGATGGCCTGCAGGTTCAGGAAGGACGGGGCCCGCACGTGCATCCGGTAGGGGACGCTGCTGCCGTCGCTCACGATGTAGCAGCCGAGCTCTCCCCGGGGGCTCTCGACCGCTCGGTACACCTCGCCCTCCGGCACCTTGAACCCTTCCGTGAAGATCTTGAAGTGGTGGATGAGGGCCTCCATCGACTCGTCGATCCGACCGCGGGGTGGAGGCGTGACCTTGCGGTCCTGGATCCGGTAGTCGCCCGGCGGCATGCGGTCGAGGATCTGCCGCACGATCCCCATCGACTCTCGCACCTCCTCGAGGCGGATGGAGTACCGGTCGAAGCAGTCGCCGTAGCTGCCGACCACCACGCCGAAGTCGACCTCGTCGTAGAAGAGGTAGGGCTCGGCGCGCCGGAGGTCCCAGGGCACGCCGGTGGACCGCAGGACCGGTCCCGTGGCACCCAGGGCGATGGCCTCGTCGGCCGTGAGGACGCCCACGCCCTGCAACCGCTCACGCCAGATCGGCTGGCCGGTGAGCAGGACGTCGTACTCGTCGAGCCGGGGCTCGATCAGGTCGAGGACCCGGAGGGTGGCGTCCCGCCAGCCGTCGGGGAGGTCGGCGGCCACCCCGCCGACGCGGATGAAGTTGTGGTTCATCCGCGTCCCCGTGAACATCTCCAGCAGGCGCAGCGTCTCTTCGCGCTCCCGCCAGCCGTAGATCATCATCGACACCGCCCCGAGGTCCATGCCGTTGGTGGCGAGGTACAGCAGGTGGGACGAGATCCGGTTCAGCTCGGTCAGCAACATGCGGATCCACTGGGCCCGCGGGGGGATGTCCGCCTCGATGCCGAGGAGGGCCTCGGTGGCCTGGCAGAAGACGAGCTCGTTGAAGAGCGGGGACGCGTAGTCCATCCGCGTGGTGTTGGTGGGTCCTTGGAGGTACGTCAGCTTCTCGCCGGTCTTCTCCATGCCCGTGTGCAGGTAGCCGATCACCGGCTTGGTGCGCAGCACCTCCTCGCCCTGCAGCTCCAGCATCAGCCGCAGGACCCCGTGCGTCGACGGGTGCTGGGGGCCCATGTTGAGCAGCATCGTCTGCTCGTCCGACTCCGGCTCCTGACCGGAGCGGGCGGCGACGTCGGCCTCGGACATGCGGAGGACCGAGCCGGCCTCGCGGAGCGGCTCGGCGACGGCGGACCCCCTCGACGGCTCCAGCTCCTGGCTGCCCTCGTCGGTACGGAGGACATGGGTGGTGGTCATGGGCAGTTGGACCTCACCGCTCGTTCCGGACGCCCTTGAACTGCACGGGGATCTCCCCCACCGGCTGGTCCTTGCGGAGCGGGTACCCCTCCCAGTCCTCGGGCATGAGGATGCGGGTCATGTCGGGGTGGTCGGTGAAGGTGATGCCGAACATGTCGTACACCTCCCGCTCGAGCGCCTCGGCCGCCGGGTGCACGCCGAACAGGGACGGGCAGGTGGGATCGTCGGCCGGGATCTGGACCCGCAGCCGCAACCGCTCGGCGCGGGCGTGCGAGAGCAAGGCCACGACCACCTCGAAGCGCTCGGCGGACACCCCGGCCGGCAGGTCCCGCCGCCCCCGGAAGGCGACGTAGTCGACGGCGGTGATGTCGACGCACACCCGGAAGCCCTCGTCGTCCCGCAACCTCCGGACGAGGTCGACGAGCTCCTCCCGCCCCGGGTGCAGCACGACCTGGCCCCGGCTGCTGGACATGGGCACGCCGTCGCGGGTCTGCGGCGCGGTGGTGCCCCCCTCGTCGCCGGCGGCCTCGCCGGCCTCGTCCGCACCCCCCTGGGGCGACGACGCCATCTCAGCGCTCCCTCTGGGCCAGCGCCGGCTCCACGATGCCGTCACGCTGCTCGATGACCAGCCCCGCGCCTCGGCTCCGCTCTCCCCGCCGTCGCAGGAGCTCACCCGAGGCGATGTTCTCGCGGAGCGTCTCGATGGCGTGGATCAGCGTCTCCGGCCCCGGGGGGCAACCGGGGGCGTACACGTCGACCGGGACGAACTCGTCGACTCCCTGGACGAGGGCGTAGTTGTTGAACATCCCGCCCGTGCTGGCGCATACGCCCATCGAGATGACCCACTTGGGCTCCATCATCTGGTCGTGGATCTGGCGCAGCACGGGGGCCATCTTCTGGGACACCCGCCCGGCGACGATCATGATGTCCGACTGCCGAGGCGACGCCCGGAACACCTCCATGCCGAAGCGGCCCAGGTCGTAGTGAGCTCCACCGGCGGCCATCATCTCGAGGGCGCAGCACGCCAGGCCGAAGGTGACCGGCCACGACGACCGGGAGCGGGACCACTGCACGAGGTCCTCCACCTTCCCGGTGATGAAGTTGTGGTCGAGGCCCTCCAGGCCCTTCGACACGTCCCACCCCATCAGGGCGCTCCCGTGGTCGTGGCGGTGGCCGGCTCGTCGGCCGGCTCGATCGCCTCCTCGACGTCGGGACGGCCCACGAGGCCGACCCGCCGCACGGTGGTCCGGGTCGTGCGCTCCACCCCCACCATCGCCGAGCGCTGCGGCCGGGCCCGGTTGATCGGCCCCCAGTCGAGGACACCGTTGCTGATCAGGTACACCAGGCTCACGGCCACGAGCGCCGCGAAGACCAGGACCTCGACGAGCCCGAACGCACCGAGGTCCCGGTAGATCACCGCCCAGGGGTAGAGGAAGATGATCTCGATGTCGAACACGACGAAGATCATCGCCACCAGGTAGAAGTGCACCGGGAACCGCTCGGGGTTCTCACGGCGGGGGACGATGCCGGACTCGTAGGGTGCCCGCTTCGCCGACGTCGAGCGGCGCGGGGCGAGCACCCTCGACATCAGGAGGCTGACGGCGGCGAAGGCCACGGCGAGCACGCCGATGGCCACCACGGGGAGGTACTGGCCCATCTACCGCCCTTCCTGACGCGTCATCTCAACCTCCTGCCGGCGCCGGTGCCGGCGCGTTCCGGTGCTGGGCGGCTCGCTGGTCTCGCCGGTGCAGCATGACGCACAGCAAACCGACCATCATCCCGGAACCGGTGGTGATGAGGGCGGCGGGGAGCCGCCGCTGCCCGATGTCACGCTCGAGGATGACCGAGATGGTCTGTGCATCCTCGTCCGCCTCGGGCGGAGGGGCGGGCTGGCCGGGCTCGGGCTCCCCCTGCTCACGGGCCGGCTTCAGTTGGACGATCGCGTAGTGGGGCGGGTGGGTCACGCGCAGGGTGTTGGTGATGCGGTTCGTGACCCGGTCGATGACGGCGTCGCTCTCCCGCTCCGGCTTCCCGCCCGTCTCGAACGCGTAGGTGAACACCCGGCTGTTGGCGTCCTCCAGCCCGGGGACGGCCCCCTCGGCCAGGAGGGCGTCCACCGCCGTCTGCGCCTCGCCCCGGGAGGCGTCCGACGCGTCCAGCAGCTTCCAGTCACCCAGGTCGTCGTCATGCTCCTCGGTGACCCGCTCCAGCTCCTCCGGCGACAGCTCGTCGATCTTCGACGGCGGCGGGAGCGAGGACGGGTCCAGCTCGTGGGCCTCGTCCAGGGTGGAGTTGTCGAGGTCGCCGTAGACGATCTCGGTGACCTCCCAGGCCGGGGCCCGCCCGGCCGGCCCCTGCCCCGGCGGGTACAGCCACCACACCGTGCCGTGGATGGTGAGCCAGGCGAAGACGCCCGTCAGCGCCACCAGGAAGCCCAGCCGGTGGGCGAGGTTGGTGGCGAGCAGCAGGTACACCGAGCCCATCAGCACCAGGACGCCGGTGGCCACGGCCAGGATGCCGCGGATCTGCGGGTCCCAGGCGATGCCGGCCAGGGTGGTGACGATGTGCACGTCAGCCCTCTTCCTTCTCGAGCTGGGCCTGGATCTGGCTGACCGAGGGTGCCCCCTTGGGGTTGGGCGTCTCCGAGGCGGGCAGGGTGGCCTCGTAGCGGGCGATGGCCGCCACCATCTCCGGGGTCAGCATGCCGTCCCCCTCCACCTCCTCGGTGTTGGGGTTGTCGGCGAACCCGGGCATCCGGCCGCTGCCGATCCCGTTGTTGCCGTACGGCTCCCCGTCGATGCTGCCCTGGGACACGAAGCCCACCAGCTCCGTGTAGTCGGCGAACTGCCGGGGGATGAGGCCGCCCGTCAGGTTGGGGCCGAGGGCACCACTGCCATCGGGGAACCCGACGTACACGCCCTCGAGGGGGGCGTCCGGCGGCTGCACCACGTCCTCCCCCGTGCGGATGATCGACCAGCCCCGGGTGTGGCAACGGGCGCAGGCGAAGGCGCCACCCGAGGTCTCCAGGTTGAACAGCGTCCGGCCCACCTGGGGGTCGTCGTAGTCGAGGCCCTTGATGGCGGCGTCCATCTCGGCCTTGCTCGCTCCCTCGTCGACCAGCCCGAGCTGCTCGACCAAGCCTTCCTCGGCCTCACGCTGTGCCTGGGCCGGCGACAGCTGGATGGACTCGAGGTAGTCGACGAGGTTGCTGACCTGCTGCTCGTTGAGCGGGCCCTTGTTGACCGATGCGCCCCATCCCGCCATCGGCGAGAACGGGCGGCCGTAGTTGATGATGTACTCCACCTCGTCGCGCGAGAAGCGGAGCAGCACCGTGTCGAGGGCGGGTGCCCGCCAGGTGACGGTGGCGACGAACTCCCCGTCAGCGTTGGTGACGGTGTACGGCGCCTGGCCGCCCGTGCCCTCGGGGCCGTGGCAGTTCTGGCACTGGGAGCCGGTGACGTACAGCTCCTCGCCCCGGCTGGCGAACACGCGCTCGAAGTTCTCGACGGCCCCCGACTGCCGGCCCGGCTCGGCCAGCCAGTAGAGCGGTAGCGCCACGGCGATGACGACGAGGAGCACGAGGGCCCACCGCAGCGTGCGGTTGAGCACGGTCGTCTCGAGCGTCTCGTCGTCGTGGTAGGGCCTCCGGTTGGGAGCGAGCTCGATCTCCGAGCCGGTCTCCGGGCGGCCGGCGCGGAGGTTTGCCACCACGTACGCCAACAACCCGAGGAGGAGCAGCACCACCAGCGTGGCGCCGATCGTCGTGACCGTGCTGGCTGCCAGCACGGCCGGCGAGATGGACAGGGGGCTCATCAGTGGCCGCCGCCTCCAGAGACGCAGTGGGGGCCCTCGGCCTCTTGGCCGGTGGTGTTGGTACCGATCGGCGGGCCCTCGACGATGGTGCCCGTGTCGACCGTGAACTGGCCGCCGTTCACCTCCATGGCGAAGCGGTCCATGCCTCGCGGCGCCGGTCCGCCCTTCTTCTCGCCGACGCGGTTGTACTGCGAGCCGTGGCAGCCGCACTCGAACCACTGCGAGGACAGGCACTGGGGCACCCGGCAGCCGAGGTGGGGGCACTTTTGGTACAGGGCCACCAGGCCCGCCTCCATGCCCGCCAGCTCTGGCGGGGAGTAGACGGACCTCGCCTTGTCCAGGGCGTCCGCCGGGTACCGGGTCACCCACATGCGGCCCTCCGGGTAGTAGGCGAACCCGTCGCCCTCGTCGATGGCGGCCTCGATGTCGGTGATCTTGCCGACGTTGATCTTGGTGCCGAACCCGCCCACCCCGCTGGGCCACAGGAAGGCGAGGACACCGGCACCGAAGCCGGAGATCCCCAGGAGGAACGACACGACGATCGACCGGTTGAAGAACTGCCGCCGCGTCACCCCCAGCGTCTCCTCGTCCGGGGGCACCCAGGCGACGGGTGGCTCGCCCGCCCTCGCCGGTGCCGACGACTCGCGGCGGGCCACGACGGCGGCGCGCTCGACCTCGCGACCGCTGGCCGGCCGGTCCTCCTCCGACAGCTCGACGGGCCCGCGGTCACGGCGGGCCGTCTCGCTGGACAGGACGCCCCGGGCGGCGCCGGTGTCGCGCCGACGGGCCGAGGCCAGCAGCAGCACGCCGGCCAGGACGACGAGGACGGGGACGGCGATGAGGATGATCGTCGTTGGACTCATGGCTGGTGTCCTTTCCGATCAGAGCTCGAAGAACAGCCCGGCGTTCCAGGGGAACACGAAGTTCTGGCCGGGACCCCGGAAGAACGAGCCGATCATCACGAGGGTCGCCCACGCCATCAGGAAGATGGTGAACAGCGAGATGGCGAACTTGCGGTCCTCGGGCTTGTTGGACGGGTTGCGATCCGTGTACGGCGTGAGGACCAGGCCGATCAGGCCGAAGCCCGGCAGCGTCACGCCCGCGACCATGGGGTGGAACATGGTCAGCATCTCCTGCAGGCCGAGGAAGTACCACGGGGCCTTGGAGGGGTTCGGCGTCTCGTTGATGTTGGCCAGCGCCAGCAGGGGAGCGTTGACGAACACCGAGAAGAGCAGGAGGAAGGCGGTGATGGCCAGCGCCGCCACGAACTCGATGCTGAGGAGGTGGGGCCAGACGTGGACCTTGTCCTGGGGGACCGCCTTCACGTCCTGGATCGACCCGGACTTGACCACGGTCAGGAGGCGCTGGGTGTGGCCGCCGGGACCGGTGGCCACCGGCGGGGCGGCGACGGCGGGAGCGGCCGTCGCCACGGCGGTGGCGGCGCCGCCACCGCCGGACGAGCTGGCGCCGCCGGCCTTGGCCGCCTTGGACCGCTCGAGGAGGTGGGCCGGGATGCGGCTCGCCGCCTCGCTCGTGGCGCCGGTCTCGCCCGCGCCGCCGGTCTCGCTGGCCGCCGGGGTGCCGGCGCCGCCGGCCTTGGCCGCCGCCGCCTTCTTGCGGGCCTCCTCGGCCCGCTTGCGGAGATGTTCGGGGATCTCGGTCACGTCGCCTACCTGGTCTCTACAGCGGCCCGGAGATGCCGCCGTCCTTGCGGACCCGCCAGAAGTGGACGGCCATGAAGATCACGATGACGAAGGGCAGCATCAGCACGTGGAGCACGTACCAGCGGAGGAGCGTGTCCGTGCCGATCTCGGCCCCGCCCAGCAGCACGAAGCGGACCTGGTTCCCGAACACGGGGGTGTACCCCATCATGTTGGTGCCCACGGTGACCGCCCACAGGGCGAGCTGGTCCCACGGCAGCAGGTAGCCGGTGAACGACAGCAGCAGGGTGAGCGTGAGGAGGACCACGCCGATCACCCAGTTGAACTCCCGCGGTGGCTTGTAGGCGCCGTGGTAGAAGACGCGTGCCATGTGCAGGAACACGGAGATCACCATCAGGTGCGCCGCCCACCTGTGCATGTTTCGCACCAGCAGCCCGAAGGTGACGGAGGTCTGCAGCGTGTAGATGTCGTCCCACGCCTGGGCAGCCGTGGGCCGGTAGAAGAACATCAGGAAGATGCCCGTGACCGTGAGCAGGATGAACAGGAAGAAGCTCAGGCCGCCCAGGCAGAGCGTGTAGCTCACCTTCACCGCGTGCCTCTTCACCTTCACCGGGTGGAGGTGGTAGAGGACGCTGTTCATGATCACGTAGGACCGGTTCCTGGGGCTGTCGTTGTAGCCCTTGCGGAAGATCGAGCCCGGACGGAAGATCGAGTTCCACGCCTGTGAGCCCTGGACCTGGTCGGGCAGGCCCTTGACGAACTGTTGCGCCCGGTCCCTCAGCGGCGGCTTGGATTCCATGGTCTTGGCCAACTGGGGTCTCCTATCCCAACCGCATGCCGTAGCCGTACCCGTGGCTGCTGGTGCGCTGGTGGGCGTCGCCGGTGGCGGCGGGGTCCCCCACCTTGCCGAGGATGATCACGCCCGTGGGGCACCGGTCGACGCACAGGGCGCAGCGGGTGCAGACGTCGTCGTCGATGGTGAAGATGACGTGGTCGGACGGATCGATGCCCGGCTGGTCGACGCCCAGCGCCTCGTCGACCGCGTCGGGCGACACCATGTGGATGCACTTCCACGGGCAGATGTCGACGCAGCCCTCGCACATGATGCACTCGGACTGGTCGATGTGGATGAACTGCTTCGGCTTGACCGCCTTCGACAGCCAGCCCGCGTCGACCTCCTGGAGGACGTAGTCGTCGCGGAACTCGGGCATCGGTGGGTTGGCATCGACCTTGGCCATGCCTATCCCTTCCTCACCAGGGGCCGGCCGTAGCGCGACGCGGGGATCTCGGCCGGCTTCTTCTTCCCCCGGTCGTTCCACACGGCCCACAGCGTGATGTGCAGCGTCAGCCCCACGCCGTAGATCACGACGGCGACGACGTCGGCGAGCGTCTTGTAGCTGATGGTGAGCGGCTGGTTGCCCGTCGGCTCGGCGATGAGGCGGTCGGACCGCCAGCCGAGCTGTCCCTCGGCCCATTGGAGCCACTGGTGGGGGATCACCCCGTACCACCACAGGAAGAGGAACATCGTCACCAGGGCGGCTGCCATCGCCTCGCCCCAGGACAGGGGGGCACCCGCCGGGCGGCGCCGGCCGTAGGCGAGGACACCGGCGACACCGCCGAAGCCCACAAGGATGGTGCAGATGAAGGCGACCAAGGGACCTAGCGACTCCTCGTGAAATCGCTCACATTGAAGCAGCCGCCCATGGGGACCGGCCACCTCGGCAGGTTTAGCACGGGCCTTCCGAGGCGTTCACATTGGCGCCGGGCACCGGGACGGGCCGCCGACCTGCACTTCCGGGAGCTTGGTGGCGACCGACGGCGCATGCGTAGAGTGGCCGATCGGAGAGCCGTCCGCGGAGGCAGCGTTGACCGAGATCCCCGAGCACCTTCTCAAGCGCTCCCGCGAGCGCCGCGCCGCCGTGGGCCGGGGCGGCGACACCCCCGAGGAGAGCTCGAGCGGGGCCGGCGGTCCGTCCCCGACGGCGCCCGCCCCCGGCGCCGGCGTGGCGCCCGCCGCCGTCCCACCCCCCGCCGTGGAGGAGGCGCCCGCCCCTCCGCCCCCCGAGCCCGCCTACGTGCAGGCGGCCCGTCGACGCAAGCGGGTGCCCTACTGGGCCACGGCGGCCCTCGCCATCCTGCCGCTGTGGGGCTACGTCTACGTGCGGACCCTCGAGCCCCCGCCGGCCGGCGAGGACGACCCGCTCACCCTGGGCGGCGAGGTGTACTCCGGCAACTGCGCCTCGTGCCACGGTGCCACCGGTGGCGGGGGCGCCGGCGCCCAGCTCTCCGACGGCGAGGTGACGGCCAACTGGCCGGACTGGCGGGACCAGGCGGCATGGGTCCGCCTCGGCTCCGCCGACTACCCCGCGCCCACCTACGGCGCCCTCGACAGGCCCACCGGCGGCCTCGGGACCATGCCGGCCTGGCCCACGCTCACCGACCAGCAGATCGCCGAGGTCGTCCTGTACGAGCGGTCGCTGGCCGGTGACGAGGACGTGACCGAGGCCAACCCCGACTACGAGGAGCTCTACGCGGTGGCACGCGGAGAGACGACCCTCGCCGAGGTGGGCCTCGGTCCCCTGTCGGAGGCAGCCGGCGTGACCGAGGACCAGCTGGGCGGCTGACGGCCCGGCCGTCGATCCCCCTGGCCTCCCCCTAGCCTGAGGCACATGAGCCAGCCGCACCGGCACGACGTCCTTGTCATCGGCGGCGGGCCGGCCGGAGCGGCGGCCGGCTTCTGGCTGGCCAAGGCCGGCCGTGACGTCTGCGTCGTCGAGCGCAAGTCCTTCCCCCGGGACAAGACCTGCGGTGACGGGCTGACCCCCCGGGCCGTCCACCAGCTGCGCGCCATGGGGTTGGAGGCCGCCATCGCCGCCCGGCACCACCGCCACGACGGCCTGCGGGCCGTCGCCCACGGCATCACCCTCGAGCTGCCCTGGCCCGAGCACCCCGTGTTCCCCGACTACGGCTACGTGGTGCGCCGCCGCGACCTGGACCAGTTGGTGGCGGAGCACGCCGCCGGAGCGGGCGCCACCGTCCTCACCGCCACCGAGGCGGTGAGGCCACTGCTGCACGACGGCCTGCTGACGGGCGCGCTGGTGAAGCACGCGACCAGTGGCGACGTTCGCCCGCTGCGCGCCCGCTACGTCATCGTCGCCGACGGCTCGCTCTCGCGGTTCGGGCGGGCCCTGGGCGCGGCCCGGAACAAGGCCTACCCGCAGGGCATCGCCATCCGCACCTACTTCGAGAGCCCTCGCTCCACCGACCCCTGGATCGAGTCGTGCCTCGACGTCCGGGATCGGGACGGGGCGTCGATGCCCGGCTACGGCTGGATCTTCCCCTTGGGCGACGGCACCATCAACGTGGGCATCGGCCTCCTGTCCACGTTCAAGGGCTACAAGGACGTCAACACCACCCACCTCATGGGGGAGTGGGCCGCCACCGCCCCCCGGCGCTGGGGCATCGACCCCGACGCCATGCTGGCCCCCCCCACCGGCGGCCGCCTCCCCATGGCCGGATCGGTGAACCCCAAGGCCGGGCCCAACTGGCTGCTCGTCGGGGACGCCGCCGGCTCGATCAACCCGTTCAACGGCGAGGGCATCGACTACGCCTACGAGACCGCTCACCTGGCGGCCGAGCTGGTGGACGAGGCGCTGGCCGCCGGTACCGGTGCCCCCCTCCAGCGCTACACCACCCTGCTCGACGAGGAGTACGGGCTCTACTTCAGGGTGGCCCGGAACTTCGCCCGCATCATCGGCCAACCGGCGCTGATGCGGGAGCTCACCCGCGTCGGCATGCGATCCCGCTCGCTCATGGAGTGGGTCCTGCGCATCATGGCCAACCTGCTGCGCGACGACGAGCTGGGGCCGGCCGAGGCCGCCTACCGGTCCGTCGCCCGCCTCGCCCGGCTGGTGCCCGAGCCCGTCCCGTCCTGACGCCGGGTCGACCTACCCGCCCTCGACGAGCCGACCTGCCGACCCTCGACGACCGGTCAGCCCTCCCCAGGTCGGGCGGTGGCCTCGTCGCCCGACGAGCCACCGGCACCCCCGCCGGCCCCCTCCTCCCCGGCGACGGACCCCTCGGCGGGGACCTCGCCGGCGCCGCCCGGTGGGCGGGCGGACGCCGCCACCCCGAGGGCCGCGGCCCCGTCGCCGGCACCGGAACCGACGGAGACGCCCTCGACGCCCGACGGGGGGTCGGCGACGGCCGCCAGGCGCGGGCGCACCCGCCCCAGCACCCAGATGCCGGCTGGCACCATCGCCAGGGACATCCACTGGGCCCCGGTCATGCCCGCCACCCGCTCGTCGTTGACGCGCAACGAGTCGGTGAGCCACCGGCCCACCCCGTAGACGAGCACGAAGAGCCCCACGATCGTCCCGGGCGCCACCTCCCGCCCCCGCCGCCGCACGGTGACCACCAGGGCGCCCAGCACGAAGAACAGCAGCAGCAGGAAGAGCAGCTCGTAGAGGGCGGTCTGGTGGAATGTGGTGCCGGGCACCAGCGGCGTGCCACCCAAGGTGGGCTCGCGCACCTCGCCTCCGTCGTAACGCACCGCCAGGAAGGAGTCGGAGGTCCGCCCGAAGTGCTCGCCGACCGCGTAGCAGCCCACGCGCCCGATGGCGAGGCCGAGGGTGAGGCCCAGGGCGTAGCCGTCGAGCACCCGCCAGCGGAGCGCCTCACCCCAACGCCGGAAGAACGGCAGGCCCACCACCAGGGCGACGATGAACCCGCCCGAGAACTGGATGCCGCCCTCCCAGACGGCGATCACGTCGACCGGATCGTCGATCTGGTCGAGGTGGGTGACCACCCACGTGAGCCTGGACCCGACGAGGCCCGCCAGGACCATCCACGTCGCCACCCGGTACGTCTCGTCGCGGCTCACCCCGAAGCGCTCGACGTAGGCCGCGGCCACCCAGGCGCCGAGGAGCACGCCCGCGGCGACCATGAGCCCGAACGTCCGCAGGTCCAGGGGCCCCAGGTCGATGGTGGGGAAGGTGGTGTAAGGGATGACGGCCGGCACGCGCCCATGGTTGCCGACGACGGGACCGGGTGCGAGCCGCGGTCAGTCCTCGGACAGCGGCTCCACCCATCCGCCGTGGCGGGCCGCGAGCCGCTCGGCCGCGGCCGGGCCCCAGGTGCCACCCCGGTAGAGCTGCACCGGCGGGAGGTCGCGGAGGACGGTGTCGACGATCCGCCACTGCTCCTCCACCCCGTCGGCCCGGCCGAACCGGCGGTGGTCGCCCTCCATCGCATCCTCGAGGAGCCGTTGGTAGGCCTCCTGCCGGTGGGGGAACAGCGACTCGTAGGACACCTCGAGGTCCACCGGCCGGCTCACGAGGTCGTCGCCCGGCGACTTCGTCTGCATGTGCAAGGTCACGCCGTCGTTCCGCCCCAGCCGGAACCGGAGGCGGTTGGGGTCGGGCTGAGCCGCCCGGGAGCGGGAGAACAGCAGCCGGGGCGGGGCGGCGAAGGTGACGACCGCCTCGGTGGCCGTCACGGGCAGGCGCTTGCCGGTGCGCACCAGCCACGGCACGCCCGCCCAGCGCCACGAGTCGATCTCCAGCTCGAGGGCGACGTAGGTCTCGACGTCGCTGCCGCCGTCCACACCGGGCTCGTCGACGTAATCCCGGTACTGGCCCCGCACCACGTGGGCCGGGTCGAGGGCTCGCACCTGCCGCCACAGGCGCACCTTCTCGTCGCTGAGCGCGTCCTCGTCGGCCGAGACGGGTGGCTCCATCGCCAGCAGCGCCACCACCTGGAGCAGGTGGTTCTGGAACACGTCCCGGAGGGCGCCGACGGACTCGTAGAAGCGGCCCCGACCCTCCACGCCGAACGCCTCGGCCAGGGTGACCTGCACGCTGGTCACGTAGTTGCGGTTCCACAACGGCTCGAGCATGGAGTTGGCGAACCGGAAGATCAGCAGGTCCTCGACCGACTCCTTGCCGAGGAAGTGGTCGATGCGGAACACCGCGTCCTCGGGGAACACCGCGTGCAGCACGGCGTTGAGCTCGGCCGCCGACACCCGGTCGCGGCCGAACGGCTTCTCCACCACGACCCGCGATCCAGGGCCCGCCAGGCCGGCAGCCGACAGGCCCTCCACGATCTCGTCGAACATGCCGGGGGGGATGGCCAGGTAGTACAGGGGTCGCTCCACCCCCCTCAGCCTCCGGGCCAGGGCCTCGAAGGTGGACGGCTCGCGGTAGTCACCGCTGACGTAGCTGAGCCGGCCGGCGAGCTCGTCCCACGGACCGGGCTCGAAGTCGTCGCCCACCCGCTCCACCACGGCCTCCCGAGCCCGCTGGCGGAGGTCGTCGTCGGTCAGCTCGGACGACGCCACGCCGATGACCGGCACCTCGCACCGGCCGTCGCGCTGCATCTCGTAGACGGCGGGGAAGATCTTCTTGCGCGCCAGGTCCCCGGTGGCGCCGAACAGGACCAGGGCGTCGCTCCGGCGACCGGGCACGACCGCCACCCCTAGGCGCTGGGCCCGCCGGCAGGGGGCCGGACCGGCTGGTCGCCGGCAGCCGACTCGGTCTCGGCCAGCACGGCGTGCCCACCGAACTGGTTGCGCAGGGCGGCGATGGCCTTCATGGCGATGGAGTCGTCGTGCTGGGACACGAACCTGGCGAACAGCGCGGCGGCGATGACCGGCGTGGCCACGCCCCGCTCGACGGCCTCCTCGACCGTCCAACGGCCCTCACCGGAGTCCCGGGCGTAGCCGGCGATCCCCTCCAGGTCGGGCGTCTGCTCGACCGCCCGGACGAGCAGGTCGAGCAACCACGACCGCACCACCGAGCCCGATCGCCAGGCGTCCAGCGCTCCCACCACGTCGATGCCCAGCCCCGAGCGCGCCAGCAGCTCGTACCCCTCGGCGTAGGCCTCCATGATCCCGTACTCGATGCCGTTGTGGACCATCTTCGTGAAGTGGCCGGTGCCCACCGGACCGGCGTGCACGTAGCCCCCGTCGGGGGGCCGCAGCGCCTCGAAGACGGGCAGGGCGGTGGCCACGTGCCGGGCCTCTCCGCCCACCATGAGGCAGTAGCCCTCGGTGCGCCCCCACACCCCCCCGCTGGTGCCGGCGTCGACGAAGCCGAGGCCCCGCTCGGCCAGCACCCCGGCCCGGCGCACCGAGTCGTGCCAGTTGGAGTTGCCGCCGTCGACCACCACGTCGCCACCCGAGAGGAGGTCGGCCAGGTCGTGCACCACCTGCTCGGTCGGCTCGCCGGCGGGCACCATCACCCACACCACCCGTGGCGGGTCCAGGAGCTGGACCATCTCGGCCAGCGAGGCCACCCGGGAGGCGGGGCTGTGAGGGTCGTGACCCACGACCTCGTGCCCGGCGTCGGCGAGGCGGGCGGCCATGTTGCCCCCCATCTTGCCGAGGCCCACCATGCCGATCTTCACGTCGCCACCTCCGTCAGCTCGGCCAGCCGGACGCGCCCGGCCCGCCGCTTGCGCTCGCGCAGGGCGAGCAGGTCACCATCGGCCTGGGCCCGCTCGAGGGCGGCGAACCCGTAGGGACGGCCGGGGACGGGGACGTCCACGTCGCCGCCGTGGTCGGCCACCACCTGGACGAAGACGCCCATGCCCGGCCCTCCCTTGTGCAGCTGGCCCGTCGAGTGGAGGAACCGGGGGCCGAGGCCGAGCGTCGTGGCCACCCGCAACCGGTCGCGCAGGGCGACGCGGGCCCGCTCGAGGGCGGGCACCTCCGGGCCGGCGGGATCGACGAAGGCCTGGATGGCCAGGTAGTCGCCGTCGCCCACCGTGGCCAGCAGGTCATCCAAGGGGGTGGGTGACACGTCGGGCGGCCCCTCCTCCAGCACTCGGGCGGTCGCCTGCTTGGCCGCGGCGACATCCGGCTGGTCGAAGGGCTGGATGCCGAGCAGGGCACCCGCCAGGGCGGTCGCCAGCTCCCACAAGATGACCTGGCCGCCGAGGTCGACGAAGCGGCCCCCGAACGGGAGCACGAGGACGGGGTGCCCGGCGGCGGCCAGCACGGTCAGCTCGGCGGGGGCCGTGTCGTCCCCCAGGGCCACGAAGAGACGGTCGTCACCGTAGGCGTCGGGACCCGCCACCGGCTCGCCCACGACCGGCACGATGCCGGTGCCGTCCTTGCCCGTCGACTCGGCGACCAGCTGCTCGAGCCACAGCCCGAACGTGGCCTGGCCGGGCGGCGTGACGATCGTGAGCTTGTCCCGACCCCGGCGCACGCCCGCCGCCATCGTGGCTGCCAGCCGCGCCGCGGGGTTGACCGGCGCGGCGGCGTGGAGGTCGGCGGCCATGCCCTCGGCCGTCGCCAGGAGGCCGGCCACGTCGGCGCCGGCCAGGGCCGTGGGGACCAACCCGAAGTAGGAGAGGGCCGAGTAGCGGCCGCCGACGTCGGGCCGGTTCTCGAAGGTCGCCGCGAACCGCAGCTCGCGCGCCAGGGCGGCGAGCTCGCTCCCGGGGTCCGTGATGACCGCGAAGCGCTCCGGATGGGGGTGGCGCCCCCACGCCCACGCCAGGTGGCTGCGGGTCTCCAGGGTGGTCCCCGACTTCGACGCGGCCACGTGGAGCGTGCGCTCGGGGACGAGGGTGGCGCCGAGCCGGTCGACGGCCACCGGGTCGGTGGTGTCGAGCACGTGGAGGAGGGGGGCCGAGGGGTCCGTGGCGCCGCTACGGGCCACCACCTCGGGGAAGAGGCTCGAGCCACCCATGCCGGCCAGCAGCACGTCATCGACGTCGCCTGCCAGGGCCTGGCACCGGGCGACGAGGGCCTCGGCGGTCGGCGCCAGCTCGGTGGCCAGCGACAGCCAGCCGAGGCGGTCGGCGATCTCCGTCGGGTCGTCGCGCCAGAGCGTGTGGTCGCGGGCCCAGGCGCGGGCCACGGCGTCGCGCGCCGCGAGGTCGGCCAGCGCCTCGGCCGCCGGCTCGGCGAGCGGTCCCAACCGGTCGGGGGTGTCGTCGCTGACCACCGCCTCTTGCTAGCAGCCCCGGGGGGCCGCCCGCGCCGCGGCGCCCGCGGTGGGCGGCGGCTGGGGGCGCCAGGGGCGTGGCAGTACCGTGGCCAGGCCATGGGACCGCCCGTCCGCCTCCCCGTCGCCGGCGCCGATCCGGTCCCCGGCCGGGCCGCCCCGGGCGAGCGCCGCTGGAGCGCGGCGTGGCTGGTGGCGGCGACCGCGGCGGTCACCCTGCCCATCCTGTGGCTGGGCTACGGGACGGACCTCGACATCGGAGCCGTCCTGGACACCGGTGCCCGCATCCGGTCGTTCGACTACGCGCCGTCCCGCAACCCCGGGGTGCCGGTGGTGGAGGCCGTGGTGGCCGTGCTCGACCCCCTCGGCGGCCACGTCCTCGTCAACCTGGCCACGGCGGCCGCCCTGGCCGCCACCGTCGTGGCCGTCGCCCGCCTGGTCACGGGGTGGGGCCATCCTCACGGTGACCTCGTGGCCCTCTGCTTCCTGGCCTCCCCCATCGTGCTGATCTCGGGCACGCAGACGGCCGACTTCGTGTGGGCGACCGCCTTCCTGGCCTGGGCGGCGGTGGCCCTCCAGGCCCACCACCCGCTGGCGGCCGGTGTGCTGCTGGCGCTCACCGTGGGGAGCCGTAGCTCGTCGGCGCTGCTGGTGGTCGCCCTCCTCGTGGCCGTGGGGTGGGATCGGGACGAGCGGCGTGGTGCGGTCACGGCGGCGGTGGTGGCCGCACCGCTGACCGCGGCCCTGTACCTGCCGGCCTGGCTGGCCTTCGACCGGACCCTGGGCTTCCTCGACACCACCGACGGGTGGGTGGGGCCGGCCAACAACCTGTCCCGGTTCCTCCTGAAGAACTACGCGGTGGCCGGCCCGGCGCTGCTCGCCCTGGTGGCGGTGGCCAGCCCGGCCCTCGTCCGCTCGCTGCGGGCCTGGAACCGGGACCCGCTGGTGCGCTTCGCGGTGCTGAGCCTGGTCCTCACCGAGGCCCTGTTCCTGCGCATGCCGTGGAAGCCGGCCCACCTCGTCCCCTCGTTGCTGGCGCTGGTCCTGTGGGTGGCGGCCAGCGAGCGCAACCGGCGACCGTTCCTCCGGCTCCTCGTGGGAGCGATGGTCCTCAACGGCCTGGTGGTGCTGCGGCCGTTCGTGGCCGAGTCGCCCGACGCCACGGAGGGGGGCGACCTCGAGCCGGCGGTGACGGCCGGGTGGCTCGTCAACGACATCCGCTGCCGCACCCGGTACATGGACGAGCCCCCGCGGCTGGACTCGGGGGCGTGGGCCTGCGCCCTGGAACCCATGCGGGGACCGGCCCGGGGAGCCACCGGCGAGCTGGGTTGACGGCGGCACCGGCCGCCGGCTCAGGGCCCGGCGAGGGCGTCGACCGCGGCTGTGGCCACCGCGGCCAGGACGTCGTCGCCGTGGGCCAACCCCGGGAAGAGCACCTCGTAGGCGCCGGGCGGGAGGGCGACGCCTCGTGCCAGCAGGGCGTGGAAGAGTCGGGCGTAGGCGGCCTCGTCGGTGGCCCGGGCACCGTCGTAGTCCGTCGGCGGCGGGTCGCCCAGGTACAGGCCGACGAGCGTCGACACCACCGGCACGTGCCCGGCGATCCCCGCGGTCCCGAGGGCGCCCAGGAGGGCGGTGGCCAGCCCCTGGGCTCGGGCCCGCAGGGCCCCGTAGGCCTCGTCGTCGAGCAGCTCGAGCACCGCCAGGCCGGCCGCGGTGGCCAGCGGGTTCCCCGAGAGGGTGCCGGCCTGGTAGACGGGCCCGAGGGGGGCGACGACCCCCATCACGTCGGCGCGGCCGCCGTAGGCGCCGACGTTGAGGCCCCCGCCGATCACCTTGCCCAGGGTCGTGAGGTCGGGGGTCACCCCGAGGAGCTCCTGCGCGCCGCCCCGTGCCAGGCGGAACCCGGTGATGACCTCGTCGAACACCAGCAGGGCGCCCACCCGGTCGCACTCGGCCCGCAGGCCCTCGAGGAAGCCCGGCGCCGGCGCCACCAGGCCCATGTTGGCGGCGACGGGCTCGACGATGACGCACGCCGTCCGCTCGTCCAGGACGGGCACCACGTTGTACGGGACGACCACCGTGTCCTGCACGGCGGCTGCGGTGACGCCCGCCGACCCCGGGAGCCCCAGGGCGGCCAGGCCGCTGCCGGCCTGGGCCAGCAGCAGGTCGCCATGGCCGTGGTAGTTGCCGGCGAACTTCACCACCTTCGGACGTCCGGTGAACCCCCGCGCCACCCGGACGGCGGACATCGTCGCCTCGGTGCCGCTGGACACGAGCCGCACCATCTCGCAGGAGGGGACGCGGTCGCAGATCTGCTCGGCCAGCAGCACCTCCCGCTCGGTGGGAGCGCCGTAGCTGGTGCCGTCGACCGCGGCCCGCCGCACCGCCTCGACGACGGCCGGGTGGGCGTGACCGGCGATGATGGCCCCGTAGGACTGCACGAGGTCGATGTAGCGATGCCCCTCGACGTCCCACACGTACGGTCCCTCGGCCCGGGCCACGAAGTAGGGCGTCCCCCCGACGGCGCCGAAGGCCCGCACGGGGCTGTTCACCCCCCCGGGGATCACGCGCCGGGCACGGGCGAACAGGTCGTCGTTGGCAGGCACGGGGCGCGAGCCTACGGGCGTCCCCGTGGCCGCCACGACCCGCCCGTGGGGGGACGGCCCCTCGCCCCGGGCCCGCTCAGCGGAGGCGCTCGGCGACGTCGCGTGCCGCGTAGGTGAGGACCATGTCGGCACCGGCCCGACGGATGGCCGTCAGGTGCTCGAGCATGACGGCAGGACCGTCGATCCACCCCTTCTCCGCCGCCGCCTTCACCATGGCGTACTCCCCCGACACGTGGTACGCGGCGAGGGGCACGTCCACCTCGGCCCGTACCCGGGCCAGGACGTCGAGGTAGGCCAGGGCCGGCTTGACCATCACCATGTCGGCGCCCTCGTCCAGGTCGGCACGGATCTCCTCGAGCGCCTCCCGGGCGTTGCGGGGATCCTGCTGGTAGCCCCTGCGGTCGCCCCCTCCGGCGATGGTGACGTCGACCGCCTCGCGGAAGGGGCCGTACAGGGCCGAGGCGTACTTGGCCCCGTAGGCCAGGACGGCCACCTCGGTGAACCCGTCCTCGTCGAGGGCGGCACGGATGGCGGCCACCTGGCCGTCCATCATGCCGCTGGGGGCCACGACGTCGGCGCCCGCCGCCGCCTGGGCCTGCGCCACCCGGGCGTAGAGGGGCAGGGTGGCGTCGTTGTCGACCCGGCCCCTTCCGTCGAGGACCCCGCAGTGGCCGTGGTCCGTGTACTCGTCGAGGCACAGGTCCGCCATGAGCACGAGGTCGTCCCCCACGTCGGACCGCAGGTCGCGGAGCGCCACCTGCACGATGCCCTCGGGATCCCAGGCGCCCGATCCCTCCGCGTCCCTGGCCGCCGGCACGCCGAAGAGGATGACGGCGGGCACGCCCAGCTGGCCCAGCTCGTGGACCTCCTTGCGGAGCGACTCCCGGGTGTGCTGGACGACCCCGGGGAGGGCGGTGACCTCCCGGGGTTGGTCGATGCCGTCGCGCACGAAGAGGGGGACCACCAGGTCGTCGAGCGAGAGGTGGGTCTCCGCCACCAGGCGGCGCAGGGAGGGCGTGCGGCGCAGGCGCCGCAGCCGGCGCTGGGGGAAGCTCACGCACCGATGGTAGTGAGCGCCGGCCGGGCCTCACCTCCCGAGGCACCCCGACCGGTGCTCCCGGCCATCCCGCCCGCCTCAGCTCGGGGTGACCAGCGCAGCCAGCGCTCCGAGGTCGAGGTCGGCCAACGAGCCCACGGTCCGGTGGGCAGCCCCGAAGTCCAACGTCCGGGTCATCGGAACGGGCACGGCGACCACCACCATCCCCGCGGCCCGGCCGGCGGCCACGCCGTTGGGCGAGTCCTCGAGCACCACGCAGCGGGCGGGATCGACGGCCAGGGCATCGGCGGCGACGAGGTAGAGGTCGGGAGCCGGCTTGGTGCGGGTGGCATCGCCGTCGACGTCGTCGCGGGTCACGACAGCCCGGAAGCGGTGGCGCAACCCCAGGCGGTCGAGGTGGGGGACGACCCAGCCCGACGCCGAGGAGGACACGACGGCACAGGGCACCCCGGCCCGGCCGGCACCCTCCAGGAGGTCCACCAGGCCCTCGCGGGGCGCGAGCTCCCGGATCCGGGGCAGCCGCCGCTCCTCTCGCCGGGCCACGAGGGAGGCCCGGTCCACCGGCCGGCCCAGCTGGGCGGCCAGCCGCTCGGTCCAGTGGGGGTGGTCGGCGGTCCCGAGGAGCGTGTGCCACCAGGCGAGGTCGACGGGTTGGCTGTGGGCGGCGAAGACCTCCACCACCGCCTCGTACGTGCAGGTCTCCGTGTCGAGGATGAGGCCGTCGAAGTCCAGCAGGAGGGCGGCGGGCGGCGTCACCGCGGCACGACCGCTCACGGGCCCGCCTCGACGGGCGACGGCTGGGGACGGGGGTGGCATGCCGCCCAGGCGCAGAGGGCGTCGACCAGCCCATCGATGGTGTGGACCTCGGCCTCCACGTCGACGTGCAGGCCGTGGGACCGGGCGGTGGCGGCGGTCACGGGCCCGATGGCCGCCACGACCGGCGGCGTGCGACCGGTTCCCACGGAGGCGAGGAAGTTGGTCACGGTGGACGACGACGCGAACGTGACGACGTCGGCGTGGGCCACCGCCTCGGCCTGGGCCGGCTCGGGGGGGACGGGCACCGTCCTGTACGCCTCGACCACGTCGACGGCCCACCCCTTGGCGGCCAGGCCGTCGGGCAGGACGTCGCGGGCCGCGGCCGCCCGGGCCAGGAGCACCCGTCCTCCCTCGGGCGGCGCCGCGGGGAAGGCGGCCACGAGCGACTCCGCCACGTAGCGCTCCGGGACGAGGTCGGCCACGAGGTAGCCGGCGGCCAGGGCGTCGGCGGTGCCCGGGCCGATGGTCGCCAGGCGGGTCCCCCCGAAGGCCCGGGCATCGTGACCGGCGCGCCTCACCGCGTCGAGCAGCCTGCCGGCACCGTTGGGGGAGGTCACCACCACCCAGTCGTAGCCCCCCGCCGCCAGGCGGGCGACGGCCGCCGCCAGCCCGGCACCGCCGTCGGCGGGGTCGACGATCTCGATGGCCGGTACCTCCACCGTGGCCGCGCCCCGGGCGGCCAGCCTCTCGACGAGGGCGCTGGCCTGCGCCCGGGCCCTCGTGACCACCACCCGCCACCCGAACAGGGGCCGGTCCTCGAACCACGCCAGGTTGGCGGCCGCCACGTCGCCCACGACGATCGTCGACGGCGTGCCCAGGGCGAGGTCGGCCACCGTGCCGAGGGTGGCTCGCACCGTGCGCTGCTCGGGGCGGGTGGCCCACTGCACGGCGGCCACCGGCGTGTCGGGGGACCGTCCCCCGGCGACGAGCGCGGCGGCGATGCGCCCGATGCGGGCCACCCCCATGAGGATCACGATCGTGCCGCCGACCCGGGCCACCGCCTCCCAGTCGACCGTGCCACCGTCGCCGACCCCCGGCTCCTCGTGGCCGGTGACGATGGTGACGCTGGTCGACGAGTGCCGGAGGGTCACGGGGATGCCGGCGTAGGCGGGCGCGGCGATCGCCGACGTGATGCCGGGCACGACCTCGAACCGCACCCCCGCGGCCGCCAGGGCCGCGGCCTCCTCGCCGCCCCGGGCGAACACGAAGGGGTCGCCACCCTTCAGGCGCACGACCGTGGCACCGGTCCGCCCGCGCTCGACCAGCAGTGCGTTGATGTCGTCCTGGCCCAGCCGCACGTGGCCGGGAGCCTTGCCGACGTCGATGCGCTCGGCGCCCGGAGGGGCGAGGTCGAGCAGCGAGGCCTGCGACAACCGGTCGTACACCACGACGTCGGCCCGGCGCAGCACCTCCTGGGCCCGCACGGTGAGCAGCCCCGGGTCCCCGGGCCCCGCCCCGACCAGGTGGACCGTCATCGCGGCGTGGGACCCGCCGCTCCGGCCACGGACGGGCCTCGGGGCCGCCGTCGGCCGGCGCCGGTCACGTCCGCCCCAGCAGCCGGGCGCCGCCCTGGACCTCGAGGAGGTGCCGGGCCACGTCGGCCCCGATCGCCGGCCCGTCGGCGACGTCACCGGTCGCCGCGTGGCGGACGAGCGCGGCGCCGTCGGGCGTGGCCACCAGGCCCTCCACCGTCACCGCGCCACCGGCCAGCGTGGCGTGGGCAGCCGCCGGCAGCGCGCAGTCGCCGCCCAGCGCCGCCAGGAAGCCCCGCTCGGCGTCGACCGCCAGCCGTGACGGCCGGTGCTCGATGCCGGCCAGGGCAGCCCGGGCGGCCCCGTCGTCGACCCGGCACTCGACGGCCAGGGCCCCCTGGCCCACCTGGGGCAGCACCGTCTCGACGGGCAGGCGCTCGGCGATGCGCCCGGCCCAGCCGAGGCGGTCGAGGGCGGCGGCCGCCACCACGACGGCCGCCACCCCGTGCCGCCCGGCGCGGTCGACGCGCCGTGCCATGTTCCCCCGCACGCTCTCGAAGCGAAGGTCGGGACGGGCCCGGGCGAGCTGGGCCCGGCGCCGCAGGGAGCCGGTGGCCACCACCCCGCCCACGGGGAGCTCGGCGAGGCGAGCGCCGACGAGCGCATCGCGGACGTCGGCGCGCTGGGGCACGGTCGCCAGCACCAGGCCCCCGGGCGTGGCCGAGGGGAGGTCCTTGGCCGAGTGCACGGCGAGGTCGGCCCGGCCGTCCAGCACGGCGAGCTGGACCTCCTTCACGAACACGCCCTTGCCCCCCAGCTCCCAGATGGGCACGTCCAGCCGGCTGTCCCCGCCCGTCTCCACCAGGACGATCTCCGTCCGGAGGCCGGGATCGACGGCGTGCAGGAGGGCGGCGACGTGGTCGGCCTGCCACCGGGCCAGCGCCGAGCCCCGGGTGGCGATGCGAAGGCGGCTCATGGAGGCCTCGATGACGCCCCGGGACGGGACCTCAGCCCTCGATCTCGAACAGGTCCCGCAGCGCGGCGACCAGCCGGTCACCGCGGGCGGTACCGGCGGCGTCCTTGAGGACCACGGTCGGCTGGTGCAGGAGCTTCGCCACCACCCCCCGGGTGACGGCGTCGACGAGGGCGAGCTGTCGAGGGTCGAGCTCGGCGTACCGGGCACCCAGCCGGTTCAGCTCGGCGGCGCGGACCGCCTCGGCCCGCTGGCGCAGGCCCACGATCATGGGGGCGACCTCGCGGGCCGACGAGGCTCCCAAGTACCGCTCCAGCTCGTCGGCGAGGATGGCCTCGACCGCCGCCACCTCGCGGCGGCGGCCGGCCACGCCGGCGGCGGCGAACGTCCGCACGTCGTCCATGTCGAGCAAGGTCACGCCGGCCACCTCGGCCACCGCCGGATCGACGTCGCGGGGCACGGCGATGTCCACGACCAGGAGCGGTCGCCCGGCACGGGCCGCCATGACCGGGGCGACGTCGGCCTTCTCGACCAGTGGGGCCCGCGAGCCGGTGGACGTGAGGAGGACGTCGACCCGGCCCAGCTCCTCGGGCACGTCCAGGAGCGCCACCGCCCGCCCCCCGACCCGGGCCGCCAGCTCGCGGGCACGGCCCGGCGTGCGGTTGGCGACGGCCACGTCGGCGGCCCCGGCCCCGGCGAGCGCCGCGGCCATGCCCTCGCCCATCTCACCGGCGCCGACGACCAGCACGCGCGTGCCGGCGACCCCGCCGAGGTGCCGAGCAGCCATGGCGACGGCCGCCTGCGAGACGGAGGCGATGCTACGGGCGATGCCGGTCTCGGTGCGGGCCCGCTTGCCGGCCTCGAGGGCGTGGCGGAAGAGCAGGTTGAGGGTGGGACCGGCCGCGCCCTCGGCCCGGGACCGCTCCCAGGCGGCCTTGATCTGGCCCTGGATCTCGCTCTCCCCCAGGACGGCGGAGTCGAGGCCGGCCGTCACGGACATGAGGTGGGCGGCGGCCGCCGAGTCGTAGTGGACGTAGAGGTGGTCGGCGAAGTCCTCGGGAGGGAGGAAGGAGAAGTCGGCGAGGAAGCCACGGATGTCGCTGTAGGCGCCGTGGAACCGCTCGGCCACCGCGTAGACCTCGGTGCGGTTGCAGGTCGACAGCACCATCGCCTCGCTGATGTGGTCGCGCGTGGTGAGGTCGTGCAACGCCTTGGACATCTGCCCCTCGCCGACGGCCATCCGCTCGAGGAGGTCGAGGGGTGCGGTGCGGTGGTTCAGTCCGATGACGACGACAGACACGCGCGCAGGCGCTCCTTCGCTTCGTCGAGCCGGCCGGCCCGGAGCATGTCCAGGATTCCCGAATCGAGCGCCTCTTGCCAATCGAGCCGCTCGGTGCCCAGGCCGCGTTCCTGTACCTCGTGCCGCACCTCGGACACCAACTCGATGAGGGCGTCGAACTCGGGGCCGTGGGCGTCGGCCAGCCGCCGACGCACCCAGGCGGCGACGGCCGGGCTGTGCCCCCCGGTCGACACCGTGAGCACCAGCCGCCCCTGGCGCACCCGCGCCGGGAGGATGGCGCTGCACCAGCGGGGGTCGTCCGCGCTGTTGACCCAGACGCCTGCCGCCTCGCCGTCCTCGTAGACCTGCCGGTCCACGGCGACGTCGCCCGTGGCCACGACGGCGAAGCGATAGGCGGCGACCTCCCCCGACCGGTAGGGCCGCACCTCGGTCGCCACGTCGAGGGCGGCCAGCTCGGGCAGGACGTCCGGTGCCACGACGGTCACCACCGCGCCGGCCTCGAGCAGCCCACGCGCCTTGGCCAGCGCCACGCGCCCCCCGCCGACCACCAGGCAGGGCCGGCCGGCCAGCAGGAGGTTGACGGGGTACACCGGCTCGTCGACGGGCACGTCGCCACCCGCCCGTCAGCCCGCCGGGGGCGCCAGCGCCTCGGGGGGCGGCACGCTCCCCACGTCGGCCACCCGACGCTGCTGGTAGAAGCTGAGGATCTGCAACTCCACCGCGAGGTCGACCTTGCGCAGCGACACCTCGGGCGGCACCACCACCATGGTCGGCGCGAAGTTGAGGATGGAGGTGACCCCGGCGGCGATCATGCGGTCGGCCACCTCCTGGGCGGCGGCGGCGGGGGTGGCGATGATGCCGATGGCGATCCGGTGGTCGGCGGCGATGTCGTCGAGCTCGTCGACGTGGCGGACCGTGACCCCGTTCACCTCGGTCCCGACGACGGCAGGATCGGCGTCGACGAGGGCCGCGACGGGGAAGCCCCGCTCGGTGAACCCGGCGTAGTTGGCAAGGGCGTGCCCGAGGTTGCCCACGCCCACGATGACCACGTGCCACTCCTTGGTGAGCCCCAGCTCCCGGCTCATCTGGAAGATGAGGTACTGGACGTCGTAGCCGACACCCCGGGTGCCGTAGCTGCCCAGGTAGCTGAGGTCCTTGCGGACCTTGGCCGCGTTGAAGCCGGAGAGCTCGGCCAGGCGCTCGGACGAGATCGTGGGCATGCCGTCTCCCGCCGCCGCTAGGAGGCTGCGGAGGTAGATGGGCAGGCGGTTGACGGTCGCCTCGGGGATCTTGCGCACGTGCCGCCTGCTTCCCTCCGCCATGGCCGGGGAATCTACCCTGCGGGCCTTTCACGTGCTCACAAGCGGCTGCGTGCCGGTCGCGCTACCGAGCGAGCAGCAGCAGCTGGATCACCGACGCCCCGAGGATGAGGGCCAGCAGGACCGCGAGGACGATCGTGGTGCCGGGCCTCATGCCCGCCGCCGTGGCTGGAGGTGCACGGGGGACGTGGGCCCGCCACCGACGTCGCCGTCGCCGGGCCCGTCGTCGAGCGAGGCGAGCACGATCTCGTCGCCAGCCTCGAGGCCCAGGTCGTCGGCCGCGGAGGCCCGGGCCATGCTGACGGCCAGCAGCCCGTAGCTGTCGACCAGCAGCCCCACCTGGCGTGGCTTGAGCTCGCCGTAGGTGTGCACCCGCACGGCGGCGCGGGTGGCCGGGCGGGGACGGGTCCAGCGCAGCTGCACGCGCTCACCCCAGGGGTCGAGGGCCTCGGGGTCGACGTTGAGCTGGCAGTTGCCGTAGCGGTCGACCCACAGCACCTCGCCCACGATGGTCCCCCGCTCCTCGCGGGCCAACGGCATGATGCCGGGGACGAGCTCGTGGAGGTCGACCGGCGCGCCCAGCTCCTCGGCGGGCACGCCGGCGGCCAGGTGCGCCGCCGCGGGGGCGAAGACGTCCCGCCCGGCGAAGGTCGGGCCCGGTGCCGGCAGCTGGTAGGCGGGGTTGGTCAGCTCCACGGCGGCGGTCGCACCGCCGGACATGTCGGCCGCCGAGGCCAGCACGCCGTTGTCGGGACCGATCAGGAAGGACTGCCCACCACCGACCTCGACGGCGAGGGCACGGCGATCGGTGCCGACGCCGGGGTCGACGATGGCGAGGACCACGCCGGGGCACAGGTACTGGACGCTGCGGGCCAGCGTGAGGGCCGCCCCCCTCGTGTCGTAGGGGGCGATCTCGTGGGTGATGTCGACGACCGCCACGTGCGGGGCGATCGAGCGGATGACCGACTTCACCACGCCGACGAACTCGTCGCGCGTGCCGTAGTCGGACAGGAAGCTGATCGTGTCGAAGCGGGGAGCCATGCGGACGCGAGTGTGTCGGAGGGGGCGCTCCCGCACCACCCCGTGACGGCACGGGGCCCTCCCGGCCGCCGAGCGGTCGGCCGGGGGCCGCCGGCACGTGGCGGCGGCCACGGCGAGCGGCGGGTCGTGTGGTGCTGGACGGGGGGTCGCCAGGTCAACCGCCGAGGGCACGGCTGCGCTCCGTGGCGGCCACCACGGCGTCGAGGAAGGCGGCCCGCACCGCCGCCGACTCCAGGGCGCGCAGCCCGGCAGCCGTGGTGCCGGCCGGCGACGTGACCGCCGCCCGCAGCGCCTCGGGCCCCTCCGGCGACTCGGCCAGCAGGCGAGCCGCGCCCAGGAGCGTCTGGACCACCAGGGCGTGGCTCGTGGCCCGGGACAGGCCCACCAGCACCCCGGCGTCGACCATGGCCTCGGCCACGAGGAACAGGTAGGCGGGGCCGGAGCCCGACAACCCGGTCACCGGGTCGAGGAGCCCCTCGTCAACCCGGACGACCGTGCCCACCGCCCCCAGCACCTGCTCGGCCCAGTCGAGGTGGGCAGGGGTGGCTGCCGCTCCCCCGGCGATGGCGGCGGCACCCGCCCCCACCAGGGCTGGCGTGTTGGGCATGGCCCGGACGACGGGCGTGCCCGGCGCCAGGGCGGCCTCGAGGCGGGCGGTCGTGACCCCGGCGGCGATGGACAGGACCGGCGACGTGGGCGTCCCCCCCAGGGCACGACAGGCCGACTCGACGTCGTCCGGCTTGACCGCCAGGACGTGGCCGTCCGCCGTGTCCGGCTCGGCGGCGACGTCGACCCCGGCCAACCGGTCCCGCAGCTCCGCCGCCCGGGCGGGCAGTCGCTCGACGATGCGCAGGGCAGCGGGCGGGGCCCATCCGGCGGCCAGGAGGCCACGCACGAGCGCCTCGCCCATCTTCCCCCCGCCGATGACCTGGAGCCGGGGCGTCGCCATGAACGGCGACGTTAGCGAAGCTCGGTCGGCGCAGCGGCCGCCCGGCCCGGCGCGGCGCCCCTCGACTTCCCCGATCGAGGTGCCGGCCGGGCCGGCCGTCCGGTTGGCCACGATAGTGCAGGAAACAACCCAAGATCAACTGGAAATCCTGGACGTATGGCGTCACGTCGAGAATCGTGACGCGAAGCCGATGCGTAGCGCCGGCTGGAAGAAGCGCTCGACCCAGGCGTAGAGCGAGCCGAGGATCCGGTCGAGCTCGTCGTCGTCGATGCAGCCGTTGCCGAGCTGCCCGACGAGGAACACCGCGTCCTCGTCGCCGATGGCGAAGGCCGCGCCGTGCAGCTTGGCGTTCTGGCGCAGCAGGTAGGCGTAGAGGGAGCCCTCGTTCTCCTCGGGGGCAGGCATCACGTAAGTCTCGTAGTGCAGCGAGCGCTGCCTGAGGTGGAACCAGATCGTGAAGACGTCCTTGGCCTCGCCGCGGACGCGCACAAACCAGCGTCGCTCCCCGCTCAGGTCGTCGCGCTCGACCGCCGCCACCACCGGGTTGGCGAGGCGCTGGCGCTCGAGCCACGCCTCGATGCGCCCCCCGAGCGCGTCGAGCTCCTCCTCGGTCGAGGGACGCTGGGTCATGCGCGCAACCTATCCGCCCGGGCTGGCGGCCCCAGCGCCCCGCTCAGCGCGCGCAGGACACCGGTGACCGGGCCGACAGGTCGGCGTAGATGCGTCGCAGCCGACCGGCGGCGGTCGGCCACCGGTAGGCCCGGGCGCGGGCCGCGGCCTGCACCGCCAGCTGGCCGGCCAGCACCGGGTTGTCCAGTACCTGGGCCGCGTAGGCCGCGTACACCGCCGGGTCGCGTCCGTCGACCAGGAAGCCGGTGTGACCGTGGTCGACCAACGTGCGCAACCCGCCCACGGCGGCGGCGACGACGGGCGTGCCACAGGCGGCCGCCTCCAGGGCCACCAGGCCGAACGACTCGCTGCGGCTCGGTACCAGCACGACGTCCGCCGCCCGGTAGTAGGAGGACAACAGGTGGTGGGGCTGCGGGGGGGCGAAGCGGACGCGGTCGCCCAGCCCCAGCTCCGCCACCAGCTCGCCGACGCGCGCCGCCTCCTCGCTCCCGGCGCTGCCACTCGCCCCTCCCACGACCACCAGCACCGCGGTGGGGTCGTCGAGCTGGGCCAACGCCCGCACGGCCACGTCGAGGCCCTTGAGCGGTTGGATCCGCCCCACGAACAGGAGGACGGAGCCGTCGCCCGGCACGAGCTCCGGCAGCGCGGCCCGGGCGCCCGCCCGGTCGCCCGGGGAGAAGAAGGCGTGAACCACACCGGGGGGGACGACCTCGATCCGCCGGGGATCGGCGCCGTAGAGCCGCTCCAGCTGAGCGGCCTCGGCCGGGCAGTTGGCCAGGATCACGTCGGAGCAGCCCACCACCTCCGCCTCGGCCTCGATGCGCCGCTGCGGCTCGCGGTCGCCGGTGGTCGCCTTGACCCGCGCCAGGGTGTGGAAGGTCGACACCAGCGGCAGGCCCAGCTCGTGCTTCAGGCGGTGACCGGCGACGCCCGACAACCAGTAGTTGGCGTGGAGCGCCTCGATCCCGAGGCCGCGGCTCTCGGCTGTCGCCAGCTGCCGGAGGACCCCGTCGGCGAACTCGTCGACGACCTCGGGCAGCGCCTCCTTGGGCAGGTCGGGGTGCCCGGCGGGCACGTGCACGACTCGGAACCCGGGCTCGACGTCGACCACGTCGGGCAGCCAGTCGGCCCATCGACGGGTGAAGACCTCGCTGGCCACGCCGGCCTGTGCCAGGGCCGACACCAGCTCTCGCACGTAGACGTTCATGCCCCCGCTGTCACCGGCGCCCGGTTGGACGAGCGGCGACGTGTGGAGGGAGAGGACGGCGACCCGGCGCACCACGGCACCGAACAGCGCCCGTCGCCGAGGAATTCCCGGCCGGGAGGCGCGTCGGCCGGGACCCGGCAAGGTCGTGTGCAGGGCCCGGCCCCGGGGTAGGTTGCGAGCGATCCGCCCGACGACCAAAGGAGAGCCGATGGCTTTCGAGCTTCCTCCGCTTCCGTACGCCAAGGACGCCCTTGCCCCCCACATGAGCGAGAAGACGCTCGAGTACCACTGGGGGAAGCACCACCAGGCGTACGTCACCAACCTGAACGGCCTCATCGAGGGCACGGACCTCGAGGGCAAGTCGCTCGAGGAGATCATCCTGGCGGCCGAGCCCGGCGGTGTCTTCAACAACTCGGCCCAGGTGTGGAACCACACGTTCTTCTGGAGCTGCATGACCCCCGGCGGCGGCGGCGAACCCGACGGCGACGTGAAGACGGCCCTCGAGCAGTCCTTCGGCTCGGTCGACGAGTTCAAGCAGACCTTCACCGACAAGGCCAAGACGCTCTTCGGCTCCGGGTGGACCTGGTTGGCCAAGGGCGACGGCGGCCTCGAGATCCTGCAGACCAAGGACGCCGACCTGCCGCTCAAGCACGGCAAGACGGCCATCCTCACGCTGGACGTCTGGGAGCACGCGTACTACCTCGACTTCCAGAACGCCCGGCCGGCCTACATCGAGACCTGGCTGGAGAACCTGGTGAACTGGGAATTCGCCGCCCAGAACCTCGCCAAGGCCTGATCCGTCCGTCCGGGCTCGGCAGGTGGAGCCCGGACGGCGGGCGGCCGCCCCGGCGGGCCGGTGGCCCGCACCGGGACGCCCCCCGTGCCCCGCCGCCACCACGCACGCCCCCGGTGCCGACGCCACCACGGCGCCGGCACGGCCCTCACACCGTGGCTGCCGTCCAGACGGCGGCGAGGACGAGCAGGGTGTCGATGCGCCGTAGCGCGGGGGCGTGGGCGCCAGCGCCGGGGAGCGCCGCCGAGGCCAGCACCTGACCGAAGGGGCAGGCGAGCGCGGTCAGCCCGAGCAGCGGCAGCCCGCCGGCGTCGTAGGGCTCCACGAGCACCAGCGAGAGCGGCAGGGCGGCGAGGGTGGCGGCGGTCACGCCGGCCAGGGGACCCTCGATCCGGTTGGCGGCACCCGAACCCACGACGTAGTCGCCGACCTCGTAGGCCGAGGTCACGCCCAGCAGGACCAGCGCCGCCACGAGCGACTCGGCTCGCACCAGCACGACGGCGGCACCGCCGACCGCGGGGACGAGGGCCAGCGCCATGATGCCGGCCGCCGCCATCCGCCCCCCGCGACCGGCGAAGCGGGCACCCCCGGCGGCACAGGCCGCGCCCACGGCCACCACCACCCCCAGCACCGCCGCCCCCATGGCGGCGGGCAGGCCGACGACGGCGGCGAGCACCGGCAGGGCAGCGATGCCGGTGCCCACCCTCGCCTGCCAGGCGGCGCAACCCCAGGCTCGCACGACCTGCCCACCCGCGAGGCCGGCGGCCACCGCGAAGGCGAGCGACGCGGTGACCGGGCCCAGCGCGATGGTGACCGCGGCCAGGACGAACCACCCCACGCCGAGGCGGACGCGAGGTCCGTCGACGTCGTAGACGACCGCCAGCCGGTGCCGGTCGACGGCGGGGGCGGCCGGCCTCGTCCGGGCCGGTCGAGGCCGGGCGACCGCGGGCCCCGGCACGGCTCCCCCC